>NZ_CP017184.1:3165609-3482170 GCF_001729805.1 Enterobacter roggenkampii
CCTGCCGACTCTACGATATGCGCTAACTCTTCCTGCATGGCGTTAAACGCTGCGGCCCGCAGCCTCGTTGCGGCAATACCACCAGCAACACTTCCATCAGTATATTTGCCATCCTGCGTTGCAGTAGCTTCGACTTGCCCGATTCGGAGCATAGTTAATCCTCACTTAGTGTTAAGCGATAAAATCAGAGGGGGAAATATCAGTTATGAATAATTAAAAATGATGTTCAGATGGGATGGGGCAATTTTGTTGATTGAACACTCCAGTTGTTTATTGCCCCAAGATGCGAGCGGATCGCCGCAGTAGGACGTGCCAGCAAGCGAATACTTGATTGTTGTTTGTGGCGCGTTTATCCGCCAGGTAAATGGCCACTCGTCACCGTTAAGCGCATCACCGCATACTGACATGCCACTCATAGCGGGGCGGAACTGTGTGATAGTTATGGTATAACCAAGAGCTGCAGCCACCCGGATGTAATAATCGCGGTTCAGACCGCCGGTGCTGATTAACTTTGCCACCACGGCACGCTGGCGATCGCTGACTCCACCAGATTCACCAATCGCACAATCATCTGGTAACCCAAGAGAGCTTTCCCATTCTGGCAACATTATCGTCGCTGTTGGCGGAAAAGCTCCGGTAATCAGGCTTTGCGCATCGCTGTCAGAACGCTGAAACGCGCTGCCCAGTGCCCGTAATACCGCAGCCTGTACCGTTCTTTGCGACCGGGGCCACGCCCTGCCCGTCGGTAGCAGCGCACCAAGCGCACCGGCATAATCATTTTTTGAAAAGAGGCTCATACAAAATTCACCCCGCCAAGCACCGGAATTTCGCCAACAGCAAAGGTGATATTGGCCGTCGGAGAGTTAAGAATATAGCCCGTCGTGCCGCTAACACCGCCGATACTCCCGTTAATATCAGAGAGGTAAACTTTCCCAGAACCATCAGGGTTAGCTTCATCAAAAAACAGCGCCGTCAGCGCGTCTTTTATCCCCTGAACTGTGGTGCTGCCGGCATTTTTGATCCCAGAGATTTCAATATTGATGACTTTCTTGATCGGGGAACATACGAAAACAATGGCAGTGTCTGTCTGCTGCGGATAGATGTGGTCGGCGACAGCGAGCTGGTCTCCGGTGGCTTTAACAGCCCCCCAGTCCTCAAGTTGGGATATTCCGTCGGTACCGACCGGAAACCCACCATTGTCATTCCGATCACACATGATATACACGCCAACGGTCCCGGCCCCGTTCAGACGCCGCTTTACCCACGCGCGGGTGACGCCCGAAACCTCAAGCGCCCATTTTTTATAATCGGCGTCGCTTCCACCCTGAGGCGGATTCTGCCATGCCAGCAAGCCACGACTGCGAAAATCCTCTTCCGTTTCAATATCGGCTCCGCCGGTCGCAGCGGACAGTAACGTTACCTGTGGATCCACGCCAGCAATATTCGCGTCCAGGGTCATTATGGTCCCGGCATCAGCGTTACCGCGCGCGCCTCCACCCGTTACATCACTGGTAATATCCGGCAGTATAGCCGTCACCGCGACGATACCAAATCCATCTGCCTGAATTTTAAGATCTGCATCCGTCCGGTACTGGTATCCGTCCCCGCGGTTAATGATCGAGCCAACAGGGATAATACTGTCAACACTGCCACTAGCCTGTACCGCAGGTGACTTCGCCGCTGCTGCTGGTTTTCTGAATACCTGCTTAAGGGCCATCCACCCGGCGAGATACTCATCGGTAGAGGTAAACGGGTTTGTCTGCAGGGCAATATAGTCAAGGTAGGCGTAATGCAGATGCCCCATCCCCGCATCCATGTCAGCCAGTACCTTCAGGTTCGCGAAGCGCAGGAGCGCACCAACATCCTCAAGCTCCGCCTGCATAAATTTCCGGTTTCCGTCGCGGAGTTCGCTCAGCGTCGGTCGTTTAAACGGCATATTAACGTTGCTCCCATATCCAGTAAAACCTGAATTCCTGCCAGTCTTTCCCCGGTGCCTGATAGCGGATAATGAGATTGAGCCGGTCAGGCAGGACAATCCTGGCAACAGGAATAACCTCGCTGACAACACCATCAACCTTTAACCAGTTGAGCGCTTCACTCGAGTATTCCTCCGCTTTTTTTGCGACATCCGGGGTCAGTTTTTTCCGCCGTAGCAGCCACAGCCGGGATCCCAGTTGCGATTCCTCCCCGGAATCCCCCCACCAGCCGCGGCGATCGCTGTCCTCATAATCATCGTCAGCCCTTGCCAGCCTGTCAGTAAACAGGCTGGCAAGTATTGCAGTCTGTAAATCGTTCCCCGTGGTGAGTTCACCCAGCCCTTTCTGCCAGTCAGCAAACATCTCATCCACATTCCAGAATGAAGCGATGTCACTCATGTCACCTGATCCTCTGTTTTTTGGCTGCGGATATTGTCATTGCCACTCTGGGCATTTTTAACCACATGATCGTGGTCATTATGTGCATCCCGCAGCTCTTTCAGTGTTCGGGTATTGGTTTCACAGTTATCAACAATGTCACCTGTGCATCTCAGGATCGGGGTATTTGCAAGGATCCCCTGGCTGGCATTGATGGTCACGTTAGTGGCGTTATTGACCTCAACATCTTGGCCCTTTGCATCCAGGAAGATCCCCTTCTCCGTCAGGAGAATATTAAGGCCCCACTGGTTATACATGACCGTTTCGCCCGATTTCAGGCCTGTATGACGGAACCCCTGGTGGTTGGACGCAATTACCACCGCGCTGGAACGATCACCGCCAATAAAAGCCAGAACCACATCAGTCCCGGCAGGCAGGCCGGATGAAAAGCCAAATTCTGCCATCCGCGGTGCGCTGGCCACCTCCAGCGGAGTCTGGTACTGGATTGACTGCACCACCCCACCATCTTTCATGGCCGTGATCCGGCCAATCCCCAGCATGCCGGCAATCCTGGTCGCTGCATGTTTAAAGAGTTGCTTCATGTGTTAAATCCCGCCAGGTTCTGGTAGAAGGCATATGGCTGAACGGTGAATGCTTCAGGCGGCATCAGCGTCATGCGTGCATGGGTGCCGTAGTCATCGCGCATATAGGTGACTTCTGCCAGCAGCAATTCAGTCTCCGGCAACCGTAACGTGGGAAGATCAACGGGGATCAATGTGTTTGGTTCCCACAGTTTCCCGTTTTTATCCCGCCAGGAATCGATGGTTACCGAGAGCTGTTTTGAACGTCCGTACCGACGGTTCATTTCCCAGTCGATCGCACTTTGTGCCTGTTGAGTAGCCATCAGGGTACTTTCCACAATCGATATATGTTTTCGGTACCGCATACGGGCGGCCTCCGGATCTCTCGCCGTTGCCAGAGTCACAGCGTCATAGGCCGTATCAGGCGAATACCCTGCAATTGGAGAAACGCTCATTGATACACCGACATAATCTGAAAACCTGTCGGCCATCGATTTGCGGTAGTACGCCTGTTCGACATTGACCCCTTCGGCTATTCCACTCGCCGCACGACGTGTTCCCACCCGGGTCAGTAACAAATTTCCATCGGGCTGATCGTAGTAAAGCAGAGCAGACCATCTGGCCACCCGATCGATGACTTCTTGCGGAGACTCCCCCCAGTTCAGAGTGAACTGGGGTACCTTCACAAGTTCATCAACATCCGTGGTTACGGTGATGCCATAGTAGGATGCCAGGCGAGAAGCAATTTCAAGCGCATTACTGGCATTAATGACGTTGTTAGGCCACTCGGCTGAGCAATCCACCAGGTCCTGACATTTGCTCCTGCCCGTGGCGCGGACCTCATGGCGGGAGCGCGATAGTGCGGGTTCCCAGTCATCCACATATCCCGTCAGCGTCAGATCATCTCCGATACGAACTTCACAGGACATGCCCTCTTCAACGAGCTGACGATCTTCGTTGCCAGGGAAGTAATCCATCAGCCCAAGATCGAAATCAGAGGGAAAACGCTCAATCCCCCGCGTTACCCGGACAGAATCCCAGCCTTCGATGATTTTGCCGTCGACCGTCAGAGAAACAACATCCAGATCGCTGTCTGCATTCATTGCCTAAGTACCTTCATGGTTGTCGGCATAAACGCCGGATGGGGTACGCGCGCTTCCTGCACCAGTTCATCTGCACGGGTGGCATCCTGGTATAATCGGTTTGCCAGCGTCAGCGCCGGAAGCGGCTGAGCGGTGGTAACCTGAAGAAGCTCGCTCAGACCAGAAGCGCGCTCACTCATCGTGGAAAGGAATGCCGATCTGACGGCGAGAAGCGCGTTATACGTATCATCGTCAGCGCGGTCTCCAGCCAGAACCAGCGCCGTATCCAGTTGCACAGAAACTCGTTGAGTTAGCTCTTCTGCCTCGTCTGTACTGGCAGGTCTGGAGTCCGCAGCTGCACTGGTCATGGCACCAGTACATAGCACAACAATCAGCGTGTTCATGGTCGCCGAAATCGCTTTGTTGCTGTCGGACTGCTGGTACTCCGTGCTGATTGAATTAGCCAGTTTTTCCAGCGCCGTGATTCGGTCATTAACGCTGCCGGCGCTGTTAAGAATGGCGTTTACCACGTCGGCAACGCCCTGGACAAACTCATCAGGTGTGTTGGAGCTGCTAAGCTGGCTCGACCTGTCAGTAACATTTTTCCGGTCCATTACCGACTGGGCTGTTACCTTGTCAGCCAGTGCTCTCTCATCATCCACATCAGCAACTGACGATTTGCCAGCAACAGCAGAGGAACTACCGCCCACAGAGCCTTTACTGTAACGTCCGTACCGGGTATTTCCGAACGTGGAGTTCAGGACATTGCTGAGATTCGTTACCTGACTGATGGTGCTGTCAACCATGTTAGTCCAGAACGTGACCGTGCCTCTGATGGTGTTTATAGCCTGTGTGACACCGCGGATTTCACTTTTAACCCTGGCAATCGTACTCAGCACAGCAGTGCTGACCAGTTTCAGATAGTTGGTTTTCACCGTGGCACCGGCAACGGTACTGCCCGTGAGAGCAAACACTTTAAGCCCTGATTCAATTGCCATCAGGGTAAATTCAAATACTCGCCCGTTCTCCATCGACCCGGAAATACGCAAACCATTCTCAGGGATGGAAACCGTTAATTCGCCCAGTGTCGGATGGACAAGCGTACCGCTACCTTTTTGTTCACAGGCTTCAATCAGCGACTGGCGCTGTGTGATAGCATCGCCGCCGCCGTAAACCTGACTGTTCTGGATCAAGAAGCCGCGAATAACGAATCGCCGCGTTGCCCGCCCGATATCTTCTATCCAGGCTGTGTCACGGTAGGGATATTCATGTACCGCCTGGCGTCGACCGTGGCTCCCTTCCTCAGCAACAATTGCAAATGGCACGCCTCTGAATGAGCTGGGCCGTAACTGCCCCTGCCAGTCATCGCTGGCATCTCCCCCCAAAAGAGAAGTTATTGCATCCTGAATAATTGACGGCATCATATCTCCAAAACAAAAGACCGCCTCGAAGGCGGTCTTTGTTATCAACATTATTTTTCACATTATTCACAAGAAGCAAGCGCCGTAAGAACCCAAGCTTTTATTCCAGAATCGAACTTACATTTTTCTTTACCATCCGGAGTAATAATTGCTCCATACCCCACTCGCCCTTTTCCTTCGATGATTTCATCCTTGGAAACAATTATGTCTCCATTTTTCTTTACCCACTCACCGTATGAATCAGATACTTTTGATATATCAGCGGCACTATTAACATAGCCGGGGATATGGTGAAATTTATAAACTCGCACATTTGACGGTTCGATAAAGTTAAAATAAACGGCATCTTTTACATATGACGGAATAAAAATAAAATACCCGTCCGGATCACTTCCTTTTATCTGCTGACGACTTACAAGACCACCAGGATATGAGACTAACGCATTATAATTATTAATAGCCACACGAGTTATAACAGACTCACTAGTTATACTGTTATATAGAGAGACATACATCTCCCTAAAACCTTCAACATTCGACGACGATATAACTCTTAGTCCATTACCTGGTAACTTTTTGAAGAGGGTTGATTTAGCCACATCCTGGCTATAATCCTTACCTCGATAGCAAATAGCAAGGTCAGCAGGTTTGTCTTGTATATCTCCGGATATCGCAGGGGTTATAATTTGGTTGCCTGCCCCTTCTTTCAACCAAGTCTGACAGATAGTATCGCCTCGGCTTGCTACTGCTAAGTATGGGATGAAACCAAGAACTAGTAACATGTTTGTTATACGCATAGTTTATCACCTATAAAAATGACTTTTATAGATAATACAACAACTGAAACTTTGAAAACATATCAATAGTTCATGGGAGTAGTAATCCTGCCGTTGTTTTCGACATTATAAGTTTTGCGATCGCCTTTCTCATTTACCATGGTGATTTCGAGTTTTAGTGACTGATCAGACATAGCTTCTTTAATCGAGCGAGCCAGATTCTCACTCAGTGCATTTTCATCACTTTTCCCTTGTGGAGCGCTAAGAATGCTGGTTTCACGATTAGCACTCTGCGAACCGGAGAGAATGTCATACCGCTGCTGAGCGAGAGCATCAGGATTTCGTCTACCTGACCAACGATCATCAGAAATTGCTGTTTGAATTGCATTTTTCAACTCTTCATCGCTGTATGGCTGCGCACCGTTTTCATGCTTGATCATGGCGGCCATTACCGATTTTAATGTTTCCGTATCATGTAGATTGACACGTTCCTGCGCAGCATAGCCGGTACTGCCAGATACGGAATCGATATATGCCCGGGTATCATTCTCGCTGCGAGGTGCGTAGGTGTGTATGACGCTTTCAAGCGTATTGTTGCCACGATCGCCATATAACATTAACTGCCGTGCCATAGCAGCAAGGCCATCATCATCATTGGCAAAGGTAGCGAAGCCACCATTGCTGCCCGTTGAATTTGATGCACTCCGAAGATTGCCCGGATTGTGATTTCTGAATCCGATAGCATCATTTTTGGCCTGATTATAGGGGATATTACCCCTATTTGTACCAGGCTGAGGGCGGTTGATAGCAGCTATGTCAGCTTGCAACTGAATCGCAGAATCAGTTGCACGGTAATTTGCATCGTAGCGCTTTCTTACAGCATCCGTCATGAAACCCGCGTCAACCTGTCCACGTTCACTACGGGGCAAACTGTTATAAAGCGCCTTATCATTCTGAATTAGTCGTAGCTTCGCAGCATCATCGCTGTTGATAAAACCAAGAGCGTGAGACAGGCCCGTAAAATCACCGTTGGTGAACAGGTCGGTAACACCTTCGAGGCCGTCTTTGACTGAACCATCCGAGAGAACGGTCTTAAGTGCCTTGTTTTTTGAACGTTGCCACAGACCATCCCAGGATGCGCTGAGCTCATTCATCGTGCCGTTCACTTCACTCAATTGCTGATTCAGTGCCGGATCCACAGTCAGACCAAATTCATCCGATTTCGCCAGCAGCTTCTTCATGCGTTCACCGTCACGCATTAGCGCCAGCATTTCGGGCGTCAGCCCAAGCGCATCAGCTGCGGACTTCTGCTGTTCAGGTCTCAGGGTTGGGAAAATTTTTGCAATAGACTCCAGTGTTTTAAGGGTATTTACTGAACCATCGCTGTTTTTTTGAATTTGCGCACCAATTTGCGCCATCGCGGCCATAACCCCCTCATTTTTACCGCTGGCAGCCTCATTGAATGCTTTGAAAATACCCTCTATTGATGCATTAGCGCTCTCGCTGTCTGCTCCAAGAATACGCATTGCCCCGGAAAGTCGGGTAAAATCGTCGACGCGCATTCCCGCATTTTTTGCAGACACATCAAGATTGTAGGCCTCTCGCGATGCCTCCCGAAAACCATAAGCGACCTGTTTCAGCCCGTAGCCGGCAGCACCAACCAGCCCCAGTGTGCCCATCTTGCCCGCGAGCTCCCCCACCATTTTCAGCGGGGGAACCATATCGCCGATGTACTGCACGTTATCCCGCGCGCTCTTCGACATATTCTCGAGGCGCGAAATAAAACCATTCAGTCCGTCGGCTGTTTCCTGACCGCCTAACTTGAGCCCTTCTTTGGTTTTATCTAGCTTCGGCTCCAGGTCACGGACAGCCTCATTAATGCGGTCTATAGCCTCGCTAACCTGGTCGCTGGCCACCAGCTCAAAATCAAAAGAATTACTCATCGTCGTCAGGTTTCCTAATCTTGTTTATCCGGGATGCCTGCGCCACCCACCATTTCAGCCGGGCGCGGGTCATTCCCCACGCTCTGTCCTCAGACCAGCGGAAATAGAAGGTGACGTCAGCGGCCATCTCCTGCCAGGTTGTCAGGGCTTCCAGGTCAAAAAACTGAGCAGATACTCCTCACACTTACGGAAGTCGAGAAAATCCATCGGCTGCAGCACGCTTTCACGCGTACCGGAAACCAGCGCAATAAGCAGGCGCATCGCCGCGAGCGACGTTGACGCAGCCTGTTTCTCATAAAACTGCTCCGCCTGACTTAGCGTGGGCGCTTTCAGCTCCAGTTGCGTATAGGTGGTCTTCTCCGCAGCATCATCCAGCGCTACGGTTAAGGGAATGGTTTTAACGCGTTCAATCTCAGCCATCTTAGTTCTCCGTTACGTCGCGGCCTTCCCAGCGAACATCAAATACTGCATCTTCGCTTTCCACTTCCTGGACGTTGACCGTCCAGAGTGAACGGCCAATGATAGTTTTCCCGTTAGCCAGCTCGGCGATCACGTTGACGTTCGTCTGCTGGTTAAAGCCCTGCACATTCGTTCCGCCACTGTCACGCAGTCGGGCAGAAATGTATGGCGCCACAGGTTTTTCCTTATATCCGTGCACACCATCCATCCCTGTCAGGGTGGTACGGTTTACGGTGGCAGCCTGATATTTAAACGAGCCCTCCACCATTACCGTCACACCGTTAACAGTGACATAGGCGGTTCCCGCCAGGCGGTTAGTAGTATCACTTGCCATCGTTTAAGCTCCTGTTGATTCAGCCCGCGTGCGGAACTGATTGAGCAGCGCGAAAATGCGCAACTGGTTCATGAGAGTTCCCGGCCACAGCACATCGACGCGGTTCGGATTTTTGGCGTTCTGCTCGACGATGATGTTTTTTGCGAATGCCTCCGCATCCTGTGCATAACCGTTCCATACCAGAGTCTGGTACTCGGCAATCTGATCGGCCTTGATGATGTTTGGCGTGACGATCGCCGCGCCAGGTGCAAATCGGGTCCCGTCCGCAGCAAGCTTCATGCGGCCAAACTTGCTGGTCACCGCTGTTCGCAGGTAGCGGGTCACAAACATCAGGCTGAACAGCGTCTCCACTTCCAGATAACTATCATCTGCATCGCCATAGCTGTTTTTCTGGTAGGTGGTGATCAGGTTTTCAATGCGCACCGTGCCATCGTCATCGACCGTAAATGTCGAAATGCCGCTGTACAGCAGATTGTTACGCTCGGTCAACTCAAAGCGATCCTGCAGTTCTGGCGCAAGTATCCCCTGAACAGCGAGCGACTGTAGCGGGCGGCCCGGGTCATTACGCAGACTCACCGCCGCTGCACCGGTGTAAGCTGCAGACCATGCCCAGGAAGGGGACGGCGATTTATTTACGCCCAGCAGGGTCTCATGCTGGTTATTGCGCAGCTCACCTTTGGTACCGAGCTGGGCGTAAGTCCCGGTGGTGGTACCAAAGGAATGACCATAAAGCTGCTTGTCCCATGCCCAGCGACCGCCAGTGTCTGACAGGAACTCCTTCATCACATTCAACGAGGTTGTATCGTCGTAAGGGTTGATGATGAAATCGAATGTCCGATCCTGCAGGTTAGCCAGCGCGCCGGTAATATCCGGAGCCCCGGCTCCGTTAGACATAGCAGTAATCGTCAGTTCCAGGCCTGCAGGTGTCGACTCGCCTCCCGGTAAGCCGAGGAAGTTCAGGCGAATGTCGATCCCGTTACCCGTAGCACCAAGGTTCTTCGCGGTCAGGGTTACGGTATCCGTAGCCGCGCTGGCGATTACAGGTAGCGTGGTTTTTGCGTTAATCGCCGCGGCCAGAGAGGTGGCGATCGCTGTCACCGTATCTGTTGCTACAACGGTCAACTGAATGCGCTCACCAGCAATATAAAGGGAGATCACTCCGGTTGCCGTCGGTGCGCTGCTCACTTTAATGGTGCCGGTTGCAGCCACCATGGAATCGGAGTCTTCCTCCAGCGGCAGGATCCAGACTTCGGCTGCGGTATCATTTTTCTGATACGCCGCCATCATGGCCTGCAGAATTCCCCCTTTTCCGGTCAGCTCACCGACGGTATCCGAAGAGGAAACTCGCTGCGGAATACCTGGGGGGGTTGAGCCGGTACTGAGCATCCCACCGATAAGCAGAGTGCGCTGCGTGGCAGTGGCGTTATTCGCCATTGAGTTATCAAACTCAACGAAGAAAAGCCCTACCCGCAGGTTATCGGGAACACGAGCGAAAGGTACGGTCATTCATTTTCTCCCGCTTTTTTAGGTAAGGATTGTTTCTCTGGCGCGCCCTCATCCTTTTTAGAGAGGATCACGTCCCCATCGCTCAGACGGCGACGCCAGAAAATATTGTCAGGTACTTCAGCACCCTCTTTAGGCAATGGGGTGCCCTTAACGGGGCAGCGAACGCTGAGCCCTTTGTTCGGCTTTACAAACATGGATTACTCCTGAAGATTGAGGCTGATACCCGGTTTAACTGTGCCGTCTGGCATGTCGACCGCAATATCCATGCCCTCAAGGGGAACCGACTGGACAGGATAAAAATCTTCCGGCCCCTGGTAATGCTCTATGTCGATCTCAAAAAGAAGCTGCCCCATATGGGCCTCTCCGTCTGAATCAACATTGATGGTTGAACGAACTTCCGCGTATTTCTGAATGTTCCGCGTCAGTTCGTAGCTGTTGATCACCGCGCGCTCCACCTGCTCGCGAAGGCTTTCAAGCGCCAGCTCTGCCCGCATGGCTCCATCATCCACTGTATCGCCGTCATACTCCTGAACGCGCCCAGTGATCCTGACAGTGGTGAGGGTAGTAAAAGCAGGGGTATTACGCCCCTGTGATTTTTTCTGTTCAAAAGGCGTCTGAACCAACAACACAGGATACATATCAGGTGAAGTTGACCAGTCGCGTGCTGAGAATACGCGGTCACCCGCGCTGGTTGTCCCGGTTAGTGCAGTGACAACCATTTGCCGTATCGCTGCTGCATTCATCGCGGTTTTACCACATTGAGGACAAGACGAGATCCGCCATGACTGTCGGGTTCGACGTTTGACACAACAAATAACTGATTGATGATGTGACCACCGACCGTCTTTATAAATACTCGGTCAGATACAGCAGGTTGCGATTTACCCAGCTTGCGAAATTCAGCATCGCGCACACCCAGCATCGGGCTGGAGGTGTTAATTTCTGAATCGCCATCAAGGTTTTCAGCAATCTGCGCATAACCACGGTCAAAAATCCCGTTAATTGTAAAAGGAGTACCGTTACGTGGACGGTACTCGTGCTCATCGCCAAAGACATCATGCAGCGGACTCAGAAGATGAGAATCCCAGTCCACGCCCATGTCATTACCCTGTCGTAACTGAAACTGATGGCTGAGAAGCAAGAACTCGCTTACGAAGCACATCAACATCAGCAATAACGCCGGACTGCAGAAGACGCTCAGCATCTTTGCCGGTTACAGGGATGCGCATATTTTCGCGGTACATCTCCCCGTCATGACGAATGCAATTCCCTTTCAACACCACATACTCCTGCGATTCAGTGTCTTCGGATTTTTCGTCACCACCATCGTCATCAACAGACGATTCGGCATCATCTGTTTTGCTCAAAGGCTGTTTTACCTGGGTGTTATCGCCCGCATTCAGGTCGTCAACACTCAGGCCATCTTTGGCAGATCCTTCTGCATTCAGATCATCAGCCAGCCCGGTATTAGGTTGTTTTGCCATATCAGACCACCGTTGCGCAGAGGGATGCATTTACCCGGCTCGGAATAACCAGCGGGGAGGATTGCATCAGGATAAGACGCTGGGCTGGATCTTCTTTCACCCAGGATTTTGGCGCATAGGCCAGCGGACCGTAGTTGAAAGCCGGGTCCAGGATAACGCCAAATGCGCGGGTTCCCATCAGATCGGCCCCACTCATAATGACAGCGCCATCGGGGATCATAGGCTTCTCGACGTTGTCCAGCGGGTCAATAAACCAGTCGTTATATAACCAGAGGTCAAAGTTACCCCAGCGCCCTTTATAAATTGCGCCCTTCATCGCCTGTGGGCCGGCGTTAATTTGGTTACCAAACGGGCTCAGCGCCGGGAATGTAATGGCGTTATCCTTGATGGTGGTATCCAGTCGGAATGCACGCCATGACTTATTCGTAAAGACCAGATCCGTGGCTACAGAGCCGGACTCTTTCAGGAAAGTAGTCTGCCAGATTTCAATGTCATCTGATGGCTGGGTATTGGTAGCGCCAGCTGCAACGGTCAGTGGCCATTTATCCGAGCCGCTAAGAGTGATGGTTAGATCCGAAGCACGACCGAAATCCACCACCTTAGTTTCATAGCCCTCCCCGGCGACGGTTACGGTCCCGGACACCAGCGCACTGGCCGCCATCCATTCCAGACGACGGTTGATCATGTCAATCTGGTCAGCCATTTCAAACTGAAGGTTCAGCATTTCGCGCTCGGCAGCGGTATATTCCCCGCCAATACGCTCACCAATCTGGCGACGGATAGGTTTGCGCAGGTCCGGCGCGCGCTTATCTTTGATGTATGCCGGTTTGAAGGTATTGGTCTGGTATTTACGGGATTCGACCAGCTTACCTTCCACCAGCGGGGAGACGAACGGCGCCATACGACGCAGGCCGACATCAACATCAATCGCCACTTCTTCAGTCTCGTAAGTCACGACATTCGGGAAGAAGCGATCGAGCAGCCAGTTCTGGCTGGTTTTCAGGTTAGGAACAACCTGCACCAGCACGCTGGTATCAAAAATATTTTCCATATTCAGTCTCTTGATAGTGCCAGCCGCAGCTGGCAAAAATTTTAAACGAGCCAGCCCCTGCCGATTAAAGCATTCGTCAGGAGAGCCGCGGGGGAAATCAGGAGGTGGTTACAGGTGCCTGGTCACTGTCTTTCAGGAAGATAGCCAGCGGTCGGAGCGCTTTTTTCAGGTCAGCTGTCGTCCAGGAGTTATCAAAAATAATTCGGTGCTGGTTGAATTCCCCCATCAGATACAGGCCGCCGTTCTGATCTAAAGACGATGCATCAACATCATCAACCAGAATAGCAACGGGTAACTGACTGCCATCTTCAGCCGTTTTCACACATTGCGTGTATTTCCCGCTGGCAGCCACAAGGCCCAGGACCGTACCACGCTTAAAGGCACCGCCCGTAATGATCCCGGTGTCAGTCACCAGCTGGAGCGTGCCAGCGACAAGCTGATCCGGAACAAACAGCGCGCTCTTCATGCCAGGCGCAAACGCATTCTGACCAAACTGATCCATTATTTCTCTCCTCTTGTGGAGTTGTAGAGGCCGGTCATTTTACTTACCAGCGCAGACTTTCCGGTCTCTTTCTGTCCGCCATCCGGATTAAGCCGGACCTGGTGGCTTTCCTGCATACGCTGATCGAGAGAGCGTTTACGGGATGGCTGAGATGCGGCTGCGGCCGGAGCCGAAGAGGCCAGGACATTAATTGCTGCCGCAGAACTCATCCCGGTATTGAAAGCCAGTGACGCGGCCAGTGAAGGATTCGCAGCTGCATGCTTACTGCCGAAAATACGGGCGCAGCGTTTACGCTCAGCAGCGCGTGCATTTTTTACCGCCTTACTCTCTTTGCGATCGTCGTCGCCGTCGTCTTCAGAATCATCATCTTCTGACGCATCCGGATCATCGCCGTCATCTTCAGCATCATCGTCGCGTTCGTCTTCTTCCGCGTCGTCGTCGCGCTCATCATCATCGGCATCATCTTCACGCTCGTCCTCTTCCCCGCGACGGGCTTTCGCTTTTTTGGCTTTTTTATCCTCTTCTTCCTCAGAAGCGGAAGGGCCAAGACCAATGAGGTGAGCAAAACTAAACGTCTTTTTCTTTGCCATTTCAGGCTCCTGTTTTTTCAAGTAAGTTTTTGAACGCAGCGTCAGGAGGACACACCTCATCAGCCAGTCCAATTTCAACGCCATCAGCAGCCATAAAACAGGCGGCCTGGGTACTTTTTATAACCTTTGCGCTAATCCCCCGGTTTCTGGAAACGGTGTTCACAAACAATTCGCCCATGGTGTTAATGTCCTGCTGGATGGCGGCCAGCGCTTCATCTGACAACTCTCTCAGCGGCGAACCTTCAGCCTTGCGGGATCCATAGGTGATGATCGTAACTTTAAGACCGTCATCTTTAATCCGCTGCGTCCAGTCAAGGTGCATGGTGATCACACCCACAGAACCCACTCCGCCGGTGCGCGGAACAGAAATCCGGTCCGCTGCACTGGCAATGGCATACGCAGCGGAATAAGCGCTTTCCGTCAGAATGGCATGGATAGGCTTTTTCCCCCGGGAGCCGTAAATGACATCTACCAGATCGAAGCATCCAGCGACCTCACCGCCGGGTGAGTCGATATCCAGGCAAATGCCCGAAATGTCGGGATCTTCCATCGCAGTAAGAAACGCCTGACGAATGCCGTCATACCCTGTCATTCCACTGTACGGACGCAGACAGCCCAGTTTTTGCACCAGCGTTCCGCATATCGGGATTACGGCGACACCCAGCACATTGTCATAACCCGGATCACTACGGGATTCACGTCCCCGGTTATCGTCATATCCGTACCAGTCATCCTCCATGGCAAGAGAAGATTCGATTTTACTGATACCAAATCGGTCCATTACGGATGCCATGATGACTTCGGCTTTACTCGGGTGCAGCGCCAGCGGGGTGTTAAATAATCGCTGGGCCAGATGGGGTAGATTCACTTTTCCTCCGGATCGGTAATGGTCTGGCTCGCAAACTGGTCAGCCTGTGCCCAGCTCGGAAGCGGTAATCCGCGTTTAAGACATGACTCAATTTCTCTCTGGCGCTGATCAAGCACTTCTTCCCAGTCTTCACCGACGTTTTCACCCACCTCAATCTCGAGGGTGGAAAGTCCGGCATCCAGACCAAGAATGGCGCCTTTTTTCTCTGCAACCGGATCCACCCAGCCGCGCCCTGGCCCCATCCAGCGCGCGCGGGAATACGCGGCTCTGGCGTCAACAAAATCAGGTGCGCCTGCGGGCAGGGGTAAATCCTCATTGTCGTGAACTTCTTCAACAAAGGCGGTGAGAATGGGCTGAGCGAAGCCGGTAGAAAAATCGTCCCGGCGGCGAGTCAGTGTTTTCCATGCCTCCAGCAACGAGGAGCGTGCAGAACTGTAGTTAACGTCAGACCAGTCCTGAGTGACCTGCTGTGGGGACAACCCTGTTCCTGAAGAAAAATTACGGAGAACAGCAGATTCGAAGACTTCAAAATTGCTGTAGGGCCGCGCCGCGTTAACCGTCGTGATTTTCTCACCAGGATAAAGAATGGGCATTCGGGCACCATTCTGAAGTGTCAGACGCCGATCGTTATGGAACTCAACACGCCCGTCCTGATAAGTGCCTAACTCCGACTCGTCATAGGTCTCGCCCAGGGCAGACTGAACCATCGCAGGGTCATAGGGTGACTCAATGTAAGCGGCAAAGATGGCATTAAGAATTGCTGCCTCAAGCTCACTCTGGTCATACTTCACCAGCATTTTCAGACGCTGAATAACCGGAGTCAGGATGCCGTTACCGCGGTGCTGCGCGCCACGCTCATGATCAAAATCGTGAACCACATGCGGGCGGCCCCAGTCAGTTTCACGCGGGATACGCTGCCACGTCATGGTTTTAGCCCCGCTCCACCAGTCACCGATATGGGCCTCCCTGATGTGGTAAGCAACCGGCGCACCGTCCGCATCAATTTCAACGCCACCACGGACATTTGGCATATCGAAATTCTGCTGAGGATTACTGAGGCGGTCAGGATCGACAATCTGTACCGTGGTGGCGTAACGCCCTCTTCCGGGACCAAGCCTGTCAGTTCTGTACTGGAGAATGGCCAGAGCATCCCCGTCAATAAGCTTGTGACGAAATCCCAGGCGTAACATCTGCGACACGGTGAGTTTTCGTTCAACATCACAATACCGGCCAGGATCGTTACTCCAGGTCCGCCAGTGCCCGTCCAATGCTTTTCCGTACTCTTCCGCCCAGGACGCATCAAACGCCTTGTTTCCGGTGATCATTCTGAGAACACGGTAATCGGGTTTCATGATTGGGCGGAAGTTGGCACCAACCGCATTATCCAGCAGACGTGTGACCGCACCGTTTGCCCAGCCGTCATTACGGACCAGATCGCGTGCGCGGGACACGATGCGATCCCGGTAAATGTTAATTTCATTGTCCGGGGACCACAGCGCGGGTTGCCAGTTCGCCAGTTGATCGCTGAAAGAGTCAGCTGCGTCATAAGGTACGCGGCTCCCCCCCACCAGCATAGAGGGACGCTGCTGTCGCAACGGCTGCCCATCAGAGCCCAGTATCTGTACTTTATTCATCAGAATCTAAACCTCGCTGGTTTCCGGGGACGAGAGATAATCCCCAGTTGCGCCTGCAGAAGTTGAATCAGGGCCAGCAGATCAGCCAGAGTGCTTTGCTGATAGGACACTGATCGCGTCCCGTCTCCCTGCGTATAGGAAAACGAAACACCGTGGCTCCCGGTTGCTAAATCAATGTACGCCTGCTGAGCTTTCGCAAGCGCATCCCTGAGCTGATCGTCAGTCATTGCGCCAGCAAGCAGGCTGGTGTTCCGGTTGAACATGATTTTCCTTATTTCGGCAGGAGTTGCGATATTCGCTTACGTTTGACCGGCGCTGGTTCTTCAATAACCGCACCCGGCAGCTCGTAATTGATTTTTTCTTCCTGTCCAACTGGCGCTGGCAGGAACTTATCCGGATCGGCTTCGAGGTTGGCGGCCCGGACGTTGAGTTTTAACCCCATATGTTTGAGACCGCACAGCGCGGCATAGCTGTAAACGAGGCAGTCAAGCGCTTCGTTAGCTCGTCCTGGTATTGCTTCCCAGATACTGTACCGCTGCCCGGAAATGACTTTGTAAACCAGTCGCTCCGCCAGCAGCTGATTGAAGTACCCGAGATCGCGATCGTCAGGAAAATGCATATAACCCGCAGCGGCGGCGCCAGGTTTGGGTGGCTCAAGATGCAGGCGACCGCGTATCACGTCTTTCGCTGAGTTAACCCCCAGAATGACAGGGCGGAAACTGGCTTTGCTTTTCGATGATGGTCGTTTGGTCGGCCAGACAGGATTGCGTTTGCCTCCCTGTGCAGACTCCCCCTTAATTGCCCAGACACGACGGCCAAGACGCTCTTTGGCGAATTCGTATACCTTCTGCGTATGGTGGCCGCCGGAGTCCATGCACGTTGCCATGATATTCAGGCCGCGGCCGTCACCACGTCGCCAGATCTGTTTCAGGTATGCATCCAGTCGCTTCCAGGGTTCTTCCGTTTCAAGGTCACCATAAATAACGTCATGCGCGACCGACCACGATTCTTCATCCCTACCCCAGCCGGTGATCGTGATTTCGAAGCGATCGTCCTGGGTATCAACGCCAGCTGTTAACAATGCCACGCCGTCCGGAACGACGGCCGGAAATATTTCCCGGCGCGCCAGCAGAACATCAACAGGGAGCTGTTTCCCATGGTTAGGTCGGTGTGGAAGCCCCATCTGGGTATTCCACCACGCCTGTTCCTTATCCGGATCGCCCTTCGCATCGATATATTTTTTCGCAATATCCGACGGCTTATCTTTTTGCCAGGGGCTGAAAAGCTTGGATGCCTGGTACCCGGCGTGGTGGTTATCGACCGCCTCCTTTCCACAGGAGGGGCAGATTGCCCGGTATACCGCATGCCGCTCCGACTCTGACCATTGCCATACCTTTTCAACGCTGCCCTCGTCTGCCGCCCGCCAGGCAAGGTCATAATCCATCAGCGGTGAATGTCGCTCCCCGCAGCACTCAAATGGGCGCGTCTGATGCCATCGGATAGTGTGCAGAGCTCTGAGGCGCTGTCCTTCGGACCAGCCACTACCACAGCATTCGCAATAGAGCATCGCCGATTTAGTCAGGTGTTTATCCCCCTCTTTCGGCCACTGAACGTGTTTGAAGAAGTCGGGGAACTGGCGGTGGCCACAGTGCGGGCAAGCCACAGATGCCCGGCGCTGATCGGAGTCGGCGTAGCTGTCAGCAATGCGGCTCTCATCCTCCACCGTCGGCGAACAGGCGCGCACAGACAGCCAGGTCAGGCCAAATGTCGCTGTACGCTCTTCGGCCAGCGCAATTGGATCGCCTTCGCGGGTTATCGGGTACTTGTCCACTTCATCCGCCAGCAGGACACGAATCGGACGACGCGCAAGGTTATCAGGGCTACCAGCACCCGCCAGCGCCAGAAATCCGCCAGTGAATGCCTTGTAAAGAATGGTTTCTTTCGAGCTTTTCTGTTTCGAATCACCGATGATTTTACGCAGTACCGGCGTCACCCGTACCAGCGGGCTAATACGCTCTTTCGAAAACTGTTCAGCGGCTTCTTCTTTCGGCTGCAGCAGCAGTATCGGACAAGGATCGAGGTGGGCAAAATAGCCAAAAAGGTTTTCCAGCAGTGCTGTCTTCATCAACTGGGTACAGCACATTACAGTGATGATATGAACCCCGGACTCCGTCGCGGCAAGCATCGGTCCGCGGGCAATTTCTACCGTCGATGTTTCCCAGTTTCCCGAAGTGCTCCCAGCCTCTTTTGCCAGCTTACGATAGTCATCTGCCCACTGCGGCACACTGATACGCGGCGGTGGTGTCCAGCCTTTGCGGACGCTTAATTCAAGACGCTCAATCTTCTGCCGGGTTAAACTCTGGCTCTCCGAGGACTGAGATGTGTTTGTGGACATGTTCAATCAGCACCTCTGTCATCCTGTCCGCCGGTACATCCAGATCAGCAGCCATTAGCGGCGCCACCCTGGACGGCCAGTTAAGCCAGGCATCACGCTGTTGGCGAAAGGCGTTGAATAAAACCTCCTCGGCTGCTGTCAGCTCAATAAGCTGGCCGCTGTCTTTTTCATACTGCAGCTTTGCCTGCAGGGCCATGTAATTCTCGCGGATACGTCCCGCTTCCTCTCTCGAAAGACCTGCCCCTTCAGTGAGCATTATCTGGCGGACAGTTTTATTGATTTCATCACCGTCATCAGCGTTATCGCTAACGACGGGAGTTTTCTTTTTCTTCGCGTTCGAGGCGCGTGGGTCTTTGCCATCGCGGTTTTTCTTCAATGCCGCATCGCTGGCCTCTACGTCAATCAGGTCTCCGTCCATCACAATGAAGCGCCCGGCTTTAATCCACCGGCCAATTGTTTTGCGATCCACACCTGAATGTTGTGCGTACTGACTCTGGTTCATCGTGGTCATGGGATATCACCTGGGACATTTTCTGGGGTGGGACATTCGCCTGGGACATTTTTTCCATGTCCCACCAGAATGTCCCACTGGAATAAACTGGAATAGCCAGAGCTGGCGAGGTGTCCGTAATGATCGCCAGAGGTGGGACATGGGACACAAATCTGAAAGTTGTAGCTAGGAAAACACCGCGGCGCGCAATGCCCGTGCCTTACAAAAGGCCCAGGAAGGACCCAAAACCCCTGGGGGGGCGCTATCTGGCTGAGCTGATCGCCTCAGCAATCGCCTGGTGCAGCGCTGAGGGTAATAATGCGTTGGCCATGGTGTTTGCTCTGTCCATATAGCCTAGCGTTGGTTTAACCGGAAGTGCATCACCAAACCGAATGAGCAATTTTGGTGCAGGTTGCTTAATCTTGTCTCTGCGCGTGCCGTTCGGAGAACGTTTTGCACGTTTCTTACCTTTTTTGGTTTTGGGCTTTTTTCTCTGCCACACGGCATTCACGCCACCAACGTCACCAATAAATACGTTTGGCTTTGCTTTGAGCTGAGAGAGCTTATTACGCGGCAGGTTGCCGTATTTATTAAGCTTTATGTCTTTCGGGTTAAGCAAAGCACTACCATTGAGTTTGTGCTCTCCGCCGAACTCGAAGGGTTCAAGGTAGCCAGCAGCGATATCACGAACAAACACCTTTGCACGAAGGTTATTTTTCCTGGCACCAACTGCCCCTACCGATTTAACTGTAAAAGGTGTTGGATTATCCAGATGCCGCTCAAATGCTGTTTTTTGGGCTGCCTCTATCTGACGAACCACCTTAGTCATCGCCTGTGCGGTCGCAAACGGTATCTGCTTCTGCAGCTGTCTTAACTTACTGGAAAGATCTTTAAGCGTTGCCATATCATGGACCACCTGTTTACCGTAATTAAGCTCGGCTTGCTCATAAAGATGACAATAAAAAACCGCCCGAAGGCGGCGAATTCAAACTTTCTTTTTGGAAGGTGTAGGAAGCGATTGTGCAATTTCAGCAGCTAATAACAAAGCCTTTTGAAAACTTTCATCCCCACCAAAGTTTGCAGCATACTTGACCTGCCCAATGAGGTGATTCCAGTTATCTTCAGGCGTTCCATTAACCCAGATTGAAATATGCTCATGGGCCTCAGTGATTACAGCTTCAAGTTCAGGCTTGATAGTCTCAATAGTGCTCCCTTGCTGAACTCTACAAGCAACCTGCCTTACTTTGGTGACGTACCCACTCACCAGCCCCTGCGATTTGTCCATACTGCATCTCCTTACTTTGGGGTTGGAGATTTTAACATCATAAAAGTTATGTCGCATCATACTGTTAATTACCAAAACCATTATCAAGCCCACCAGCAGGTGAGCTTTGAAATGGCTACTCATTCGTCGAGTTGCAGTACGCCGTGCTCTTCTGAACCAGAATAGGCGACCAGACCAGTGTATTCCGGGATAACCTCGCCATCATCGGCTTCAAATGCCGGAATTGTTGCGTGGGTGATCGTATACGCCTCCTGGCCTTCTGATTCTGCAAACTCAGCGAGCGATTTAATTTGTTCAGCGGTAAGCACTATTTGAGTCATTTTTTATCCTTAGTCGAGATAGTAGTCATCATTTAGACGGCGACGGTTCGCGCTGCTGGCGTTGTGCGGGCAGGCGTTAGAATTGTGACCGGTTGCACCGCAGTAGCTACAGCGCAGACTCACCCGGCGAGCGTTGCCACTCCATGTATGCGGGCAATTTTCGCGGGTATGTAGACCCGATCCGCAAAATGTACACCGCGTGTAACTCATTGCCCGGCTCCCAATGGTTGCTGACGCTGTTGCTCAATATCACGGATTCCCGCGAAGTTATTGTTGCCCTTCTCGATGACGGCCAGCAGCGGCTTAATCCACAAAACAGCCTGGCAGTACGTCATTGAGCTGGCGGCAGCGGAACGATCATCGGCTTCGTCAGGTCTGTTGGTATCGGTGTGCATGGCGCTGGCACGTAAACGGTGCGCGTATTCGAGCAGCCCACCAGCAATGTCAGCAGGAACAGGCAGATCACAGGTTTTTTCACGGCGGAGAATCTCCCGGTATTCGATTACGGTTTCTTCGGTGCTGGTGTCGATCAGGGAGTTAAGCCTGTTGGCATGTTCTGCAACCTGATTGAATCGATTGAAGTTGAATGCCTGGGTGGCGATCACCTGCCCCTGCATAGAGTTGTCACTTCGCAGAACGTCGTTATCGCTCTGTAGGCTACTGGCGTCGGAGCAACTCTTAACGAGAGCGACGGTAAGGCCAGCAATAACGACAACGCCGATAAGACCCGGATTAATTTTCATTGGTCCAGCCCCCAGCACGCCAGCGCGCTTTCCTGGTCTCGTCGCTCAACCTGACCATAGCAGCCATTCTTCTGGCCTTTGGTTAGTCGACAATCACGACCACCGTCTTTAATCCACCAGCGGATAGCGTCACATGCGCCTTTACGGTCACCTGCATTGATGCGCTGGTAGAACGTGGAGGGGAAGCATTTACCTGGCCCAATGTTGTACGGGCAAAATGAGGCAATCCCGGCTTTCTGCGGCTCAGTCAGCGGAACATGAATGTTTTTATCAACCCAGGATAACGCCGCATCGCGTTCTTTCGCATTGACCTGATCGCATTTTGCTTGTGTCAGCTTCATACCCTGCCGAACGGGTCTGCCATCCACCAGCGTGGCGCCGCGACAAATTGTCCAGATTCCGGAACCATCACGGTAAGAAGTCAGGCTATTTCCCTCTTTCTCATTCAGGAACTGATCCAGAATGGTAGGAGCAGATGCGCCAGCAAGTACAAGGCCCAACACAGCGGCGCTGAGTTTTGTTTTCGAGGCCATGGTTAATCATCCTGCGGTGGCGATACGAGTTTTCCGGCAGAAAGCGCTTTCTCGTAGGCTTTCGTCCAGCGGCGTTTGAAATACAGATTGGTGAAGTACGTGGCGGCACCAATGAGGATCCCGCTTATCAGCGCAATAAAATTCCAGTCCAGACCGTGAAACCAGTCATAGGCCCGCGCAAGGCCTGTACAAATCAGGCCGCCTGACGTGCAGTACGTGGCCGCCGAGAAGATTTTATCAGGCATGATTCTATGCATTCCACACCTCCGGTCTCGGGGTGTTATTGAGGTAATAAAAAAGGCCGCTTACGCGACCTCACGTTTATTCCCCTGCCAACGCCCGTATTTCCTCCGTCGTCTGGTTAAACCTGTCTTCTTCGAGCTCAACGCCAATAGCCTGGCGCCCAAGTTCCAGCGCGACTTTCACGGTCGAACCGGACCCCATAAAGAAATCAGCCACCACATCACCAGGCTTACTGCTGGCATTGATGATCTGCCGCAACATGTCAGCGGGTTTTTCGCATGGGTGTTTACCTGGGTAAAACTGAACGGGTTTATGTGTCCAGACGTCGGTATAAGGAACGGATACGGAAACAGAGAAATGCCGCCGAAGCGATTTATACTCTTCGAGCAGCTCTGAATACTTGCGATTTAACGAATGCCACATAGCCACCAGCTGGTGGTGTGGTGTTGCCAGTTCGCCGTTCTGGTGCTTTTCGATGGCTACCTGCGTGAAAAGGGACTGAAGTTTCCGGTAGTCTGATTCATTCGGTAATTGCCACTGGCTACCGCTGAACCAGTGAGACACCATGTTCTTCTTTCCAGTCGCATCGGCTATTTGTTTTGAGGATATGCCAAGCGCTTCACGTGCATCCCGAAAATAAGAAATTAGGGGAGTCATTACATGCTGCTTCAGCTCGCTTCCCTTCTCCGCATAACCGTCGCTCTTTGGTTTATACGGCCCCTGGTAATGCTCAGCGAAGAGGATGCGCTCTGTTGCAGGGAAGTAAGAGCGCAGACTCTCTTTATTACAGCCATTCCAGCGGCCCGACGGTTTAGCCCAGATGATGTGGTTCAGGACGTTGAACCGCTCACGCATCATGATCTCAATGTCTGCCGCCAGGCGGTGACCGGAGAAAAGATAAAGACTGCCGGCAGGTTTTAGCACTCGCCAGAATTGTGCGAGGCACATATCAAGCCACCGAAGATAATCCTCATCCCCTTTCCATTGATTGTCCCAGCCGTTGGGTTTCACTTTGAAGTACGGCGGATCCGTGACTATCAGGTCAATGGAGTTATCAGGGAGAGTTGCGATGTATTGCAGGCTATCAGCGTTGACTAACTCAACACTGTTTATAATTACAGTATTTTTCATAGATCAGTAAGCGTAACTCTGATAGGCTCACTATGCTTTTGCGCTAAAGCGGTGGGCCTTGGTTAGCTTGTGACCTGAAAGCATGAGCTGATGGCTGGTGGGTGCTCCAACATCCACCAGCCGCCCATTTTCACAGCAGAAAGCCTCCGGATCTGGAGGCGCTCAATTATCCGAATGGAAAATCCGACATCCCGAGAAGACCGGGAGATAGCCATAAAAAAACCCGCTCAGTGGCGGGTTTATATACTTTTGGCAACATATCAAATTAGCTTCAAATATCGCTTATTTTGTTGCATTTTGCAAGCCTGATTGAAGACGTTAGTGAATTTACTTCACATTTCCACCACTTTCACTTCTTCATACTCTTCATACCGCACCAGGCTTTCACGTAACGCCAGGCTGTCCATTTCCACGAAAGCTGCTTTAAATGCTGCCCAGTGAGCAGCGTATACTCTGAGCCAGGTTGAACGCTCCACGCTAACCATGCGGGCCAGTGCCGCCCCCGCATATTCCTGGTACGTATCGTTATTGCGTGATGCCGCAACTTCCTGGGCCGCGAGCCAGACAAGCCCCACTAATTTTTTTGTGACTCTGTCCTGGAGCTTCTTACTCCCCTGCTGATGCTGAAACTGTGCCCAAACGTACTGGCACATTAATGTCTGGTACCGGAAAGACAGATCATATCCATAGCAATACCGGACCCACGCCTGCAGATGCTCTCCAAGGCCATTTACCGAGCGGCGCCATGCAGAACTCGCAAACTCGGCATCCTTCATAGGGGGTAACGGGCGTCGACGGCTCCTTGTCTCAAGAACATAAAGCGGAGTGGCTAGTGTTTTTACTACCTTCGATCCACAACCTACCCCACCCTCCATGACGATTTCTGGATGGTGCCGGGGATACTTATTTTTATCTGCTGGTGGATGCTCACTGAACGCCTGCAGCTGTCCCTTCGTCGATCCTGAGAAATCGGTCAGCGCGCGGCGCAATTCAATACGGGTATATTCGAGTTCTTGTAAATTCATAATGCTCAGCGCTCCATACAATTACGCTTTCGTTATTACGCCGATCGCCAGCGCACGATTCATAAACCGGAACAGCAGCTCCAGCTGAGTACCGTGTTTTTTCTCGAACGCTGCAACATCAGCATGTAATTTGTCGTGACACTCTCTGCACAGAGGGATCACAAACAAATCGTGGGCTTTAGTGGCGGTACCGCCCATGCCGTGACCAATGACATGGTGTGGATCATCCGCTGGCCGCCGGCAACCTTCACACGGCTGGGTTTTAACCCATTGGGTGTAGTCCTCATTCACCCACCGGCGCTGTTTCGGACGTAACATGAATGATTCAGGGGATTCTGGATCTGCATGCAGAGCCAGAACCTTTGGTTGGTCATAAACCACTTCCTGATTTGCTCCATGCTTTAATTTCGCAGCCGTGACCGCTGGGGTGACCTTCTTCAGCAAAATGCTTTTTGCCGGGGGCATCGGCACAATGTCACTTTCTCGATATACGGATAAAAACGGCTCATCCGGTAATCGAAGCGCAAGCTGGGCCATCCTTTCCGTGATTGCATCAGCAATGCCTGAGTAAACGGCCCACCAGCACAATTCACCGAGTGATAGTTCACGCTCGTTGTTGTAGCCAAGCGAAGACAGGATGGAACTGATCAGCCAATTAATGAGATTACGCCTGGCCAGTTCTGCCAGCGCCGCGGTGGTTTGCTCGCGCAGCTGGTTATCGCAATGCCAACAGAGCAACATTGATCCGGGGGGATGTCGCATCGTTACCAGCTCATGATGGTGATAATCAGTGTGCGGGTACTGGCATTCCTTTACGTTACGCTCTAACCAGGATTCCAACGCGGTCAAACCGCCTGCTGCACGGATTACTCTCTCGTCGGTGAAGAAATCCTCGAGGGACTTATCTTCTGCCAGCGGCTGCCTGGCATCAGGGACGAGGCCCGACGGAAGCCCAGCCATGCTTTTTGGCTGAGGCTCCACCAGCACACGCCCCTGTTGAAACAGAGACATCAGTTCGCTGCCCGGCTTTAACACCACCAGCCCAAGGCGCGGAACAGTCTCGGCTGTAAACAGTCCTCTCACGCGGCATGCCCCTTAGCGATGTGTGCCGTCCACAGGCCGCCGATCCACTCTATGCCTTTGGGTGTAAAACGTGCCTGGCTAAAGGCGTAGTTTGTTTCGCTCGTGGTGCCAGTTTTCACTTCAAACCGCCCGGCAGCAATGTGCTGGTGCCGCGGTGTCAGCACTCCACTGAGCCGGTACAAAATGCCGCTCTCAATGAGGAACAAGCGGAAATCGGTCTCTTTGGCCTGCAACAGCTTTGCCACCTGGCGGAAAGACATTGAGCCTTTAGCAGTACAATACCGATCGACAAACTCAACTTTCGGCGCGGCAGCGGCTAACTGCTGGGCCAGTTGTTCTTTCTGCTCGGCCAGATCCGCGGCGAGACGTAATGCCTCCGGCAATGTTTGCGGGACACTTACGGCCTGACTGTTCTCCAGCTCTTGCCAGCGATCGACAACAGCGGCGGTAAATTCTGGCGACAGCCTGGCGACGATCACCAGAGAATCACGTTTGTTGAACCAATACTCCTCGTAGGTTTGCCCGTTTTGCGGGTGTGTGTAGGGGGTGTGCGCCAACGGCGCGGTTAAAATACCAGCAGATGCAAGGCGCTCAGCTGAGCGCTTCACATCACCATGTTTGCTCTGCACCAGCCTGGCAATTTCACGGCTGGACATTGTCACAACACCCTTTGCGGTTAACTGATTCATGCTATTTCTCCATATCAGGCGGCTGCACCCGCCTTTTGATTTGCACATAATTCAGGAAGATTTGCTTCTACCAGCGCACGAGCGAACGGCGGCGGTACTGCGTTACCGCAGCGCGCTACCTGCTTGTCTTTGGCGTAACGATTGCCGCGATAGTCCTGATCGATAACGTAGCCGTCAGGGAAGCCCTGCGCCTTATAAAGCTCATGCGGTTGCAGCATGCGCATTCCGATATCGACGATCTGGTACTTAACCCCCTCGATCGTCACCAGCCATTCATCCTCGCTATCACCGCAGTAGGTTTCGAGGAATGTCCGGACCTCGCCAACGTGCTGGCCACCAGCGGTAATCGTCGGCATAGGTGTATCCATGGTCTGACCGTCGCGGCAGGTTCCGCGCAGCTTCACCAGGTGCGACGCAACTACCGCGTGATGATCAACAGTAGTGACTGAGTGGGCAGGCTCATCCATACCAACACCCGGCCCCGTGTAATTCCCACCATAGTGCTTCGCCAGGAACGCGCTCACCGTTGCAAACTTATTACCACCAGCAGTGACCGTGCCGAGCGGGTTATTCAGTTGAAGAACACGTGGTTCTTGCCCTGGGCGTTCGCCGTACCCCATCTGGATCAGTGTTGGAGTTACCAACTGCGACTTACCGCCACCACCTGCAGTAATCGTCGCGCTCGGTTCGTCAGCCCTGTGCCCAACACTGGCGCCAAACTGGCGGGCGATGACCGGCGCAACCAGACACGCGCGGGACTGCTTGAGGATTGTATGAGCGGGTTTATCCAGCGGGCGCGGCTTTGCCTGGTACTCACTGCCGCCATTGCCAGCCAGGAACGGTGTCAGGGCGGCCTCAACTACGCCAAGCGCATGCCCATTCCCGCCCGGACGTGCCGACGTACCAGCGGTGACAGTTGGAACCGGCTCGGTCACTGGCTGCCCGGTGGCCCCGGTGCGGAATTTAGTCAGGTGCGGTACCGCCAGCGCATAGCCGTGGGTTTTCGTGATGGTCTGTAAAGGAGCCTCAAGCTCCTGCCCACGGAAACAATCATATTTGCCGTGTGAGGTGGTGTGGTTGCACTTAACGATAAACGGCGAAGCATTCTCGATAACGAAACGCTGGATGCCGCGTGCGATACGTTTGAGCGTATTTTCCGCCAGCGGCTTTTTGCGGTCGAAGATGGACCTGGCCGGGATATTCCAGTCAATGCACTCCGCCGCGGTACGCCATGGCGCCAGCTTGCCGCTTTGTACTTCCAGTGATTTTGGATCCCCATGAGTCGCTTCAGGCCAATGAATCTTGCGGCCGTCACAGCGCATGACCATGAAGAAACGCTTTCTGATCGTCGGCGCGCCGTAGTCACAAGCGCGCAGCTCACGATAATCGACCTCATAGCCAAGCCCGGCGATCAACTGTTGCGCCTGCTGGCCGTGCGGCTCAATGGCAAGAAATTCGCAAACCTCAGCCAGTGCTGGGTGATTCGCCGCGATACCAGTCGACAGCATGCCGACAAATGCCTCGAATGTTTCACCAGCACGCTCAGGATCCGGGCGTAATTCTTCATCCAGCAGCGGGCCCCATGTCTTAAATTCTTCGACGTTCTCCAGCATCATGACTCGGGGACGTACTGCCAGCGCCCAGCGCAGGACAATCCACGCCAGCCCGCGAATCTCTTTCTTAACTGGCTTAGCGCCCTTCGCTTTGGAAAAGTGGCGGCAGTCAGGGCTAAACCAGGCCAGGCCGACAGGTTTACCGCTGGTGGCTGCGCTTGGGTCAACGTCAAACACCGACTCGCAATAATGCAGCGTGTCAGGGTGATTCGTCTTATGCATCGCAATAGCGTTTTCGTCGTGGTTGATAGCGATATCCACGCTACGCCCGATCGCCAGTTCAATGCCGGTACTCGCGCCGCCGCCACCAGCAAAGTTATCAACGATAATTTCACGCATTGACGGCCCCCTGCATGCTGTTGAAGAGACCACCAGCGGTCGTGATAATTTCACTCGTCGGCATACGTTCGAGCCACAGCTGGTTGATATTGGCTTTCAGCTTGTTCTGTTGTGAAACAGGTAGAGCGTCAGCCCCTTCAATCTGGTTAAACACCAATCCAACCTCAAGAGGCCAAACGCGCGATTCGTTTAACGCCTTGTCCTTTGATTCCTGCGTATCACGGACATGGGCGCGGATCCCCCGAATATTTGACCATTTGGCTTTATCCAGGCTTTCCATGGTCGCGATGAATTCACTGTGGTTGATGCCGTATTCTTTCGAAGATTCAACGGCAACCGTGCGAAGTCGCTCAGACATGTCTTGTTTCACGTCATCGCTATCAAAGGGCAATGTTTCCAGCCATGCATTAACACCCACCAAGATGCTCTCGCTGATCAGCTTTTTCGCTCTGTCGATCGTCAGCGGTGAAACATTGGTAAATTCAGGGTTTTCCAAAGAGTCGGCAGCCCAGGTATGACCAAACTTTGACTCGCTGAAGGTGTACTCATCTTTCTCGCCGAACGCCGCGACAACACAGGCCCAAGCCTCAACACCACTGGTTTCCAGAATGGCTTTTTGGGTTAATGGCAGTTCTGCCTCTGATTTATCCGGCACTACCTCAGCATCAAGCTCCGGCGCCGCATCAGTTTGCGTTCTTCCCACTGCAAACTGGGCCAGCAACATCGAAGCACGGCCTTTGGCCTCCAGGTCGGTACGGTTGATGTAACTGAAACGCTCACCCCGCCATGTTTTGTCGAAGACCACGATAGCGCCAGCAAAAAATGCGCTGGTGGGCTGCTGCTTTTCGTCTTTCGGCACGAACCATGTAGGAAGATCGAAACCAATTCGGCCACGGATGAATGTGACGTGATCTGCCTCTTCCGGCCACCACGTTTCACTCGTCGCAGACTTAATGAGAAAAACGTACCGACCACCCTTTTCTCGCATTGCCATAGCGTGGTTAATGATGTGGGTCATTCCGGTGACGGCCTGCTTGTCGTTGTACTGAGAGCGGCTGTAAGGCGGGTTGCCAAACCCGGCACCGCCGAGTTCTGCCAGACGCTCTGACCAATCCTGTGTCAGGGCATTATCTTCAGCCGTGTACCATGCTGGGCACTTCGCGTTGCTGTCGTCGGCAAAAAGGTCCAATACCAGAGGGCCGAACATCGCATTGATACCCCAGAACAACAGATCCGGAGTGCGCCATTGATCGCCGACCTCTTTCAACTCGTGGGTTGGTTTAGAGCGCAGTTGAGCCAGCGCGCGGCAATATTTGTTATCAGCATTCATGCTCATCATTTCGCTCCCCTGAAGCCAGCTGGAATGGCTTTATCTGGTCCACCAAATTTCATCGGATCATGCTTACGAATTGAGCCCCAGTACTGTCGTTCTGGACGTCCTGCTGCGTTCCACTTATTTGCGGATTGCAGGTAACCTGGGAATTTTGACGGCAGAAACAGCGTTGTTGGGCGCAGATATTCGGCCATTTTCAGATCCTCGCCCCACTTCTCGACGCTGTAATCCACCACCAACAGCAGCTCATCGGGCGTAAACCCGTCAGCCAGGCGAGCCCGGATGTTTTCCAAGGATGATTTGCAGACCTGATACCGTGATCCGGTGGTCTTGTTCAGATGTGATAAAACCTGCTTCGCCTGATCGGTGATAACCACCACAGGGTCGGGTTGCGCAGCAACCGGACAAGAATGTTTTTTATCTGATGGATCAGTAGTTGTATTTACTGACGGATCCCCCCCAGATTCTGACGGGTGAAAACCGCCTTTTTCATCGTTTTTTGATGCCTCAGATTTTGACGCGTCGGTTTTTGAGGCATCAGATTTTGACGCGTCAGAATCTGACAGGTGAGAAAAGGCAGCAGCCTGTAATTTCGGAACATTGAGCTGGTAAACGTTCGATGCATTGCGGTTGCCTTTACGGCGCTGCTGGCGGGTTAACCACCCGTCTTTTTCCAGTTGTGATATGGCTGTGCGAACCGTGCTCTCACCGGCACCAATCTGGCGCGCGATGGTAGCGATGGAAGGCCAGCTTACCCCCTCATCACTGCTGAAGTCTGCCAAACGCGCCATGATGGCAACGCTGGACAGCTTCATGCCAGAAGCGGCACAAGCGTCCCAAACGTAACCTGTTAATTTAGTGCTCATGGTCGTCCTTTAACTCGGTAAACTTGCGCTTGAATTGTTGGAGCGGGCTGAAACATTCGTGGTTGTAACCATCCCGGAGGTAGATAACTCGTTGAGTCTCAGGCTCCCACCTGATAACCCGAACGGGGATCCCTCTGTGGTCTTTGAACCTTCGGTTAACTTCGCGCATAAGCGTTTCGCCTTCCTGTAGTAAACCCCCACAATTGCGACCGCCCGACTGTGGTTACATGGCACCCAGCGGTTTGCTATTCTGCGTTCATACCGAAACAACGGAGCGCCCGGTACCGGGATCATCCTGAGTTGCGGCAAACGGTTAAAAGCCGTTAAACTGGTCATGCGGATTACTTCTCCATACAAGATTTGTCTGCCACGACGCCCGGAGCTGCACACTCGCGGGCGTCACTCTTTTCCGGCGCACAAAACACACGGAAAAGCAGCGTCAAATGTTCCTGCCACTTAGCCATCACCTGATAGCTGTTCTCTTCAATCTGGGCGCGTTCTTGAGCATCAATAACGCCGTCAGCGGTAGCTTTACGAACGTATTGCGAATGCTTGCCGATCCACTCCACGGACTCCATAAGACGCTGGTTGATGTCACCGTTCTCTATTTCTTCAACGTCAGCCAATGGCACGAAAACACCGTTCGAATGACGTGCTATAGCGTTCGCTATGTGGTTTGAACCACCGGCACGTTGAAGCACCATCGCCCAACCGAGCGGGAAGATCTGATCGCCATCGGTACGCAGCCGGTTAAACAGCGCGTTCTCGGTCACACCCAACCACTCAGCAGCTTCTGAATATCCGCCAGGCAGCTCGGTGATCGTTTTTTTGATTGCGGCCACCAGCCAGGCTGGCTGCTTATCAACTTTCCATTCCGGTTCGTTACCCACGGCTTTCCCCTTTTTCCTGTGGTACCGATGCTGCCCCAGTTTCTGTAGCCTGCGTATAACGGTGCGGGTACAAGATTTGGAGCTCATCAATTTGGCCCGAATAAAACTTCACAAGCCTTTCAGCTACATCGAGTGATGCGATTTGTTGACCCCTTTCAATTCGGCTTAGGTTGGCTGGATCAATGTCCACCACGTTTGCCACATGAGAGAGAGTTAAACCTTGCGATTTTCGCAAATTTCTTAACGGTGATTGCATAATGCCCCCTGTAATTGCGTATTACGCATATTAATGTATAGTTACGACTTGCGCAAGTTGCTTTGCATATCACGCAAAAACAACCTGTAATGGACGCATGAACATAGGAAACCGCATTAGAGAATTACGCCTCGAAAAGGGCATGAAAATTTCAGATCTTGCTGAAGCTGTAGGTATTGACGGTGCGAACGTCTCACGGGTTGAGACTGGAAAACAAAAGTCATTTACTGAACAATCGCTTAGCAAATATGCTACGGCACTTGGTGTTAGCGTGGCAGAACTCTTTACACCGTCTCCAAATGAAACTACTGTATGTAAATCCAGTGGTAAAAATCCAGCTTATGGAGAGGGTGACCCTGTGTTTAGAGTCGAGTTGCTCGATGTCAGCGCCAGTGCTGGCATGGGCCATATACAAGGTAGTGATGTCGTCGATGTCATCAGGTCCATTGAGTACAACAACGAAAGAGCCGCCGTATTATTTGGTGGGAGAACACCAGATACGGTCAAAGTGATTAACGTTCGTGGTGACAGCATGGCTGATACCATTGAACCAGGTGATTTGATATTCGTTGATATTTCGATCAATGAGTTTGATGGTGATGGGATTTATGTATTTGGTTTTGATGATAAAATTTACGTCAAAAGATTACAGATGATCCCAGATAAAATTCTTGTCATTTCCGATAACCCTAAATATCGGGAGTGGTCAGTGGATAAGTCCAATGAAGACAGATTTTACGTTTTCGGCAAGGTAATGATCAGCCAGTCGCAGTCAGTTAAACGGCACGGATAACATCCCCTAAGAACAAATAACCGCCGACACGGCGGTTTTTTTACGCCCTTTCAATTGCGTTTTACGCATTTTATTTCTTGCGCATTTCGCAAATATCTTTTATCTTCATTTTCATCAACAGCGAACAGGCAGGAAGCCCACGAAGTAGCCGCCGGTGGCGTATGAATGACCGGATGATTCGCGAATGGCTTACCACCGCGCCTGATGTGGTTAAAAGCAGGCCAAAGCAATAAGAAGTGATCCCTGTTCTGGCTGCTCACTTTCCCCTTGAGGGTGACAGCCAGCTTTTTAAGGGCACAACGTGAAAGCGCACTCCTTCTCTCTTTCACTGCGGGGGCAGGTTTGTTACCGAAAGAGTGCGCTTCCAGTTGTGGTAATGCGGCTCTGCGCACGTGACGAGGCCAACAAGTTTTTATTTCAACTTTTGAAATGAATACGTTTCTTGAGGTGTAGCGTCGCCGGTTCTGGCCGGTCCGGCAGGTGGAGGCACCACCGCCACAACAACATCATTGCTGTGTGTAGTCTTTGCCCATCACATCGGTGGGCACCTTTTTACACAAGAGACAAGGGCATCACCGGGCGACGGGCTCATTCCCCAATCCACCCGGGCGCTATGGAAATGGACCTCCTACCCATAGCCAAAGCGCAGGTGCCCTTTTCTGTTGTGTATGGAGAAGTTCCACTGGCGGTGGCAGCCGCCTCACAGAGGGTTAAACCATGAGTAATGACCGCATGACCGTAGTGCCTGATTTCCTGGGCGAACTGGATGCCGGCGTGTTCATGAACAAGATCGCGGCAGCTTTAAACACTACCGCGCTTGGCGTTCTGAACAACGGTACCAAAGGCAAAGTAGTCCTCACCTTTGATATTGAGCGTATGGGTAACTCCGTCGAAGAGAAGCGCGTCAGGATCAAGCACAAGCTGAACTACGTCACCCCAACCCCGCGCGGTAAAGCCTCCGAAGAAGACACCACCGAAACACCAATGTGGGTTAACAAAGGCGGCAAACTGACCATCCTGCAGGAAGATCAGGGGCAGCTGTTCGGGATCAACGGCGGCGTTGACGGAAAGCTTAAAGCGGCACAGTGATCCGCAGCAGACAAATCACTGACATCCCATTGACCACATATTAAGGAAATTTTATGTCCCAGATTTTAGACGGCAATGCCCTGCAGCAGGTGAAAGACCTGGTTCTTTCCGGTTACCACTTGGATGCAGCAAAAGTTACGGCATGCCCGACTGCCCTGCTTCCTGAAGGGGTTCACGTAGAAAGCCTTGAGCGTTTCGAGTTTGAGCGTTTTCGCTTCCGTGGCGCCATGACCACAACCAGTATTCCTGATTTTGTGCGTTACGCCGCAGGCTACGCCAAAGCCGACGAACCAGCACGATGCTTTATCGATGCAGACAACATGACCGCACGCTCCGTGTTCAATATCGGTACGCTGGCTAACCCGGGCCATGCTGATAACATCGCCTCGATCACCCTTAAAAAGACAGCGCCATTCCGAGCCCTGCTTCAGGTAAATGGCGATCGACTGGGCCAGAAAGAAATTGCTGAATGGCTGGAGGACTGGGCCGACTTCCTGACCGCATTTGATGCCGACGGTAATGTGTTGTCCATCGCGCAGGCAGCTGGTGCTGTTCGCCGCGTCAACATTAAACAAGTCTCAGAATCAGCTCATGAAGACGAAGATTTTGGTGGCAAAAAGTCCCTGATGCAGAGCGTTGAAGCCAGCAGTAAAGACGTCATGCCAGTGGCCTTTGAGTTCAAATGCGTTCCATATGAAGGCCTTGGCGAACGCCGCTTTAACCTGCGTAACAGCCTGCTTAAAAGCGGGGAACCGGTGTTTGTACTCCGCATTGTTCAACTGGAAGCCCAAGAAGAAGCTATCGCCAACGAGTTCCGTGAACTGCTGATCGAGAAGTTCACCGACAAGCCGGTTGAAACCTTTATCGGTAACTTTAAAGCGTAATTTCTCTGCATTAAATCCCCGGCTCCGCGGGGATTTATTGAAGCGTAATTCCCTTTATTAATCGCCAATGGCGAGGGATTCGTACAACCAAAAACTGGCGCAGGTGCAGCTGCCAAATATGGAGAAGAAAAGACGATGAGTTATATCCAGACACTTTCAGGAAAGAAATTCGATTACCTCAATTCAACCGCTGACGATGTGGAGATCGAGGATATCGCGACCGCACTTTCCCACATCTGCCGCTTCACTGGTCATCTGCCGGAATTTTACAGCGTGGCCCAGCACTCTGTGCTGTGCAGCCAAATTGTGCCGCCAGAGTTTGCCTTTGAAGCCCTGATGCATGACGCGGCCGAAGCGTATTGCCAGGACATCCCAGCCCCCCTGAAGGCATTGCTTCCAGATTACCGTCGCATTGAAGAGCGGGTAGAACAGGTGATCCGGGCCAAATTCAGCATCACTCCTGATATGTCAGCGGTAGTGAAATACGCCGATCTGGTTATGCTTGCCACGGAACGCCGCGATCTGGATATCGACGACGGCTCACTCTGGCCTTGCCTCGAAGGTATTCCGGCCAGCGACATTATCCAGATCGTTCCTCTTCGCCCAGGCCAGGCATATGGCTTGTTCATTAACCGTTTCAATGAGCTTACGGAATCACGCGCATGCCTCGCATGAAGATAAAAGAACTGGTAGCCGCAGCCCATGCTGCGGCGGGGAAACTGCCACCAGCAGAAGCCTCTCTGATGCGTGAGGTAGCCACTCGCCTGGACGTTACATTTGCCGCCTTGACGGAATCGATGGACCAGCGAATGAGCCTTGACGCCGAAATTAACCATCTTCGTCAGGAGTCCGTCCAATGACCACCAACAAATACGCGACTCTGCGCGGCACAATCGCCAGAGCTAAACGCAACGACTGCCAGAAGGTAGTGATGCGTGTGACGTTAGTTGAAGAACTCCTCCTTCGACTGTCAAACGCTGAGAAGCAGGTAGCTGCGCTGGCTGCGGAGAATGGTCAAATACTGCGCCTTCTGACAGACATTAGTGATAACCACGAAGAATACGTTAACCAGGACGAGTACCTGTACGCCGGAGTGCCGATGGATTATGTATCTGAAATTAACGCATACGTTTCACGCGATGTAGAAGCAGAAAACCCATTCAAAGAGACAGACGCTTTCCTAGCTGAAGTGCGGGCCAGTGCTATTCCCGAAGGTTACGTGCTTGTTCCGCAGGAAATGCACCTGTCGTCAGAAGCTATGGAAGGGATTTGTTTCCACTGCGGGGACGGCGGTTTTGCCTTCGGTGAGTTTACAGACGGACTGCTGTTTGTTGGCGCTATTGACGATAGTGATGGGCAGAAAATTCACGGGCTCCACATCGCCACCGCTGATTATCCCGAAGAGGGCTGTGCAACCATCTGCGCATTTCTGCCAGCGCCAACTGAAGGAGCCGCCCAATGAGCAACATCGACAAACTCGCATTACGTGAAGTTGCAAAGAACGCGAAAGAGCTTGGCAATATTTCTCGATACACCAAAGCAATGGTTGCGAGACTCGAGTTCAAAGAGGCTGCGACGCCTGATGTAGTGCTGGCGCTGCTGGATGAGCTGGAAGCCGCAGAGAAGCGGATTGCTGAGCTGGAGGCGCGGGAGGTGAAATTGCCTGAGTTGAAAATGCTTCGTGATTACCTGGCCGAAGTAACTCACCGTGAGCGTGAAGATATTCTGGTTGGCGTCCGCCTTGAGTTTTTCAGGGCGCTTGAAGAGGCTGGTGTGAAGGCCGCCGCAGCCGGTAAAGGAGAGTGATATGTCGCTGACGAAAAAACAGCGCGCAGAGCTGCGCATGAAGTTCGGCGGCCGCTGTGCTTATTGTGGGCACGAGCTCGGCGACAAATGGCACGCAGACCACGTCAAGCCGGTCATTCGTTTCGATGGACAGATGCTTCACCAGGAGCGCGATGAAATCGACAATCTGGTACCGGCTTGCCACCCATGCAACCTGCACAAGCACTGTAGCAGCCTTGATGATTACAGACGAATTATCGACGATGGTCGCCGGGAATTTCTCCGGTCGGGGAAAGGTAAGGCGCTGGTTCGTATGGGGCTGGTTGAGATGAAGCCCGATCCGGTTGTTTTCTGGTTTGAACAGTATCAGGAAGGAGCGACAGTATGAGCATTATTACAACCGAACGCCTGACAATGATCCTCTTTAAAACCCAAACGGTGATTAGCGAATGTAACTCGCGTGGTGTTCATGGGTCCGTAGAGGTGAATGCCCGGTTATTCGAAAATGTATTGATAGAGTTATTGCGACACCGCTCCGCCATGCTTCAGGGTGCCGAAAACGCCAAGTCGCGCTGCAGCAACTCTCCGGTGATTCCGGATGGTTGGAAACTGGTACCGATTGAGCCGACGGAGAAGATGGTTATCGAAGGCTTCGAGTCGGAGCCAGACGAATTCTTCAGTAAATCTGAAGTGTGGGAGGCGTATCAGAAAATGAGTGGCTGCGAACAAGCAGCGCATCGGGCCAAGTTATGCTGGGCAGCGATGATCTCAGCAGCACCACAGCAGGAGGTGAAGCTGTGACTAAATCAGAATTCCTCCAGAAGGTAGCGGTGCTGGCCGGTGAATGCCATAAGTTGGCCTGTGAGCTTGACATAGGTGATGAGCGAATAGAGATGTTCGAGATTTATGAAGTGCTTCGCCGAATCCAGCGGAGTGGTGCAGCCGGTGAAATGCTGGCTGCAACAAACCCTTTACTATCCCCTGGAATACCTGAGGACACTGAATGGGTAAATTTCCATAAAGAGGATGGGGCCTGATGCCTAAGACAATCATCATAACCATCGAAATTGATGTTCCGGATCACGCTACCGATAGCGACATATCAGATTGGGTAGACGTCGAGTACGGGCAGTGTGGTGGACAAAAATTAGATAACCCCTGCCGTGGCGATGCCACTGAAGTAATAAACCATTCATGGAAATTTGAGAGCTAACGATGAACGATTTAATGATTGACCTCGAATCAATGGGGAAAAAGCCAAACGCGCCGATCGTCTCAATTGGTGCCGTCTTTTTTAACCCTCAAACAGGTGAACTTGGCCAAGAATTCTACACGGCCGTCTCGCTTGAAAGCGCAATGGCTCAAGGCGCGGTACCGGATGGAGATACAATTCTTTGGTGGCTAAAACAAAGCCCTGAGGCGCGCTCAGCTATTTGCGTTGATGATGCGATGCCTATCACTGATGCACTGTCGGAACTTAGCCATTTCATTCACCGGCATGCATATAATCTCAAATACATGAAGGTCTGGGGTAACGGGGCCACCTTTGACAATGTGATTCTGCGCGGAGCTTACGAACGCGCCGGACGCATTTGCCCGTGGGAATTTTGGAACGATCATGATGTACGCACGATTGTTACCCTCGGTCGCAGTGTTGGTTTCGATCCGAAGCGTGACATGCCTTTCATTGGCGATGTTCATAACGCCCTGGCTGATGCGCGCCATCAGGCAAAATATGTGTCAGCAATTTGGCAGAAAATTATCCCTGCCACCAGCACCAACGAGTAAACCACTCAGCCCGGGTGCAGCCGGGCTTTATGGAGAAGGAAACCATGGCAAAGCTAATGAAAGCGAGTCTCTGGAGTAAGCGCGAATTTACCAAAGACTCCATTCCTGACAACCGTACAATTAAACGTTGGGTCGAAAACGGATTACTCATGGGAAGGATTGTAGATGGTTCAGTTTTTGTCTATGAAACCGAAAAGTGGGGAGTTGACTCAGTTGTTAATCAGGCGGTACGTCAGTTAATAATTGAGGGTTGACCATGGCAGCAAGGCCACGAAAAAAAGAATACCGCCACCTTCCTGATTATCTTTTTTTTGATAAAGATCGCGGCGTGTATAAGTTCACGCTTATAACTGGGAAAAAGAAAACTCTCGGTTCGGATCGAGTAATGGCTATCGCCATCGCCCGAGAATATAACCTGAGGATGCGCCCTGAAAATACACCATCAATAGATTCATTAATTCGGGAATCGGGAGGGCTGAATGGTGAAGCCCACCCGTTTTCTGAACATGTTGATCGTATTATGGAGAGAGCGATCAAAGATGAGCAGCCGTCTAAAAGCACACTTGACGATTGGAATAATGATGCCATCAGGGTTAAAGAATTTTTTAATAACATACCCGCATGCGATATTGAGCTTGAGCACGTAAATGCCTACATACGAAATTACCATTCTGAATCGTCGGCCAATGTTCAGAACCGAAAAGTTAGCTTCCTGAAAAAGCTATTCTCTTATGCTGTTGATGAATCGCTAATGATGGATAACCCTGCAACACGGAAAAAAATGCGGCGTGTCGATAAAAAGGTCCGCCGGCGACTTACTTTGGAACAGTTCCTGGCCATACATGCAGCTGCTGAACCTTGGCTGAAGACTGCAATGGACCTTGCCATACAAACTACGCAAGCGCGCCTGGAAGTTTCCCGGATCCGGTACTCGATCAAGGAACCTCAAGAAGGGGTTTGCGGCTGTGTATGGTTCGATCAGGAGGAGGCTGGCATATTCGGAACGCTTTACATTCATCGGCAAAAAGTGCAGCACAAAGAGGCTTCACACGTCGCTATTCCGATCGGCAGGGCCCTGAAAGAGATCATCGACAACAGCAGAGACAATGTGGCCAGTCCTTATGTTGTTCACCGGCTTCTGGAAAAGAGAAGCAATCCGATAAGCAAGGAAGTTAATCACCCAACACAGGTGGCCCCTGATTATTTGAGCAGGGCATTTTCAGAGCTGCGGGACCGGATAGGTGTAGCGGCAGAATTACCTATCAAAGAAAGGCCAACTTTCCACGAGATTAGAGCGCTGGCGGCTCATATTTTCGAAAGACAAGGTATCGATCCGCAGGCAAGGATGGCCCATAGTGATGCAAAATCGACAAAAATTTATACCCAGAACCATGTGGAATGGGTAGAAGTTCCTCATGCTGAAATTGCCTTTAAAGCCGGGTGATGTATGGGGAAAAACCTACCCGTAACTCATTGATGTATATAGTGCGGATTTTGCAAAAAATGCACTGTTTGTATATACAGTCGAATATGTCGAAGCACCAGTATTTACAAGGGTTACAGCGGATTTATCGCAGTGACATGGGGTGTCGGGGGTCGGAGGTTCAAATCCTCTCGTGCCGACCAAAAACACATTGAAAACCAGCCTCTTATGGCTGGTTTTTTATTTCGCCTCGTCCGGCGTTTTGCGCAGGTACACAAGCGTTACCAGACAAATCACCGCCCCGGCATAAAACGTATATTCCGCCCCAAACGTTTCCCAGATGGCTCCTGCCCCCAGGCTGGCGACTAACAATCCCACGCCGCTGACCAGACTAAAAATGCCGTAGGCGGTACCGCGCAGATCTGCAGGCGCCGTTTTTGCGATCATTGCCGCCAGCAGCCCCTGCGTCATCCCCATATGCACTCCCCAAAGCGCAACGCCCAGAAGCATTCCAGCCCAGTGGGTGCTCAGCGCCAGCACAATATCTGCTCCAATCAGCATCACCAGACCCCACTGCAGTAGCCGGGTGTGGCTCATCCGGTCCGATAACTTGCCAAACGGATAGGCAGAGAGGAAATAGAGCAGATTCATGGCCACCATCACCAGCGGGATCAGCGCCAGCGGCACCCCCGACTGCTGTGCGCGCAGGACAAGAAAGGCTTCACTGAAGCGTGCGAGCGTGAAGATGGCCCCCAGACCAATCACCCACCAGCAGCCTTTCCCGAGACGCCTGAGGTTCTCTTTTTTGATGGGGTTCGTGCGTTTATGTTCGACGGGCGTTTTCGGCTCATGCAGGCCGAAGAAAAGCAGCGCCACGGCGAGCACGCCGGGGATCACCGCGATCCAGAAAATCGTGCGGAAATCATCGTTCCACAGCAGCATCAATCCTACGGCCAGCAGCGGCCCGAGAAATGCGCCGATGGTGTCCATCGACTGACGCAGCCCAAAGGCCGCGCCGCGAAGTTCCGGCGGCGTAACGTCAGCAACCAGCGCATCGCGCGGCGCTCCCCGGATCCCCTTCCCGACCCGGTCAATTAAGCGTGCCCCCAGAATCATGCCGGAAGAAGAGGCGATAGCGAACAACGGTTTACTCAACGCGCCGAGACCGTAGCCCAGAACCGCCAGCCCTTTACGCTTGCCCAGATAGTCACTGATGGCGCCGGAAAACACCTTGATAAACAGCGCAGTGGCCTCAGCCAGGCCTTCAATCAAACCAATGAAAATCACGCTGGCGTCCAGCGTCGTGACCATAAACAATGGCAGCAGGCTGTGAATGATCTCCGACGAGATATCCATCAACATACTTACTCCACCGACCACCCAGACACCTTTTGGGATCTGGCGGAGCGTGGCAAACCGGGATTGCATTAAGCCTCTCCTGCTTTCTGTAAACAAAGGTGCTCTCAACAGAATATCCTGGAAAGGCGAATAAAAATTATCAGGCATAAAAAAAGCCACCCCGCAGGATGGCTCAGTTATCGCAAATCGGTGCTTAGTGCTTCTCACGTCCGCCAAGGAAAAAAATACCCAGCGGTATAGCCAGCAGAACGGTGAATACCAGACTGTAGACAAAGATCATCGCCGACTGCAGGACGTACATGCTGGTTGTCCAGGCAGAGAGAGGAATGTTGTACTGTTCGATGACGCCAACAATCGTGGCACGCCCCACGCACGCGGCAGCAATCATAAACACGACCAGCGACGCCAGGAGGAACTTGCGGCCTTCAGGCGTTTTCAGTTTTGCACGAACCATCTCTCTTCCCTTTTACAGATGAATAACATTATATAGAGTCTAAAATAACACAAACGCCTGCTAGACTCCACGCCAGTACAAACACCTGCATAAATAACAAATACCTGGTTTATTACGCTGTATATATTGAAAATGTAAGTAAATAACACCAATCATTCACGGCCGCTATGTTAACCTGTGCAAGATCGTTTTGACATAAAGGAATGACAATGAAAAACGCACCTAAATTTGCCATCGCACTCATCGCCGCCGCGTGTGTCAGCACCAGCGCTTTCGCCAGCGAAACACCTAAAGCGCAGCCGCTGGAAAAAGTCGCCCCGTATCCGAAAGCGGATAAAGGGATGAAGCGTCAGGTGATTCAGCTTCCGGTTCAGCAGGATGAAGCGAACTACAAAGTGGAGCTGTTAATTGGCAAGACGCTGGAAGTGGACTGCAACCAGCATCGTCTGGGTGGTCAGCTGGAAAGCAAAACGCTGGAAGGCTGGGGTTACGACTACTACGTCTTTGATAAAGTCACCTCTCCGGTCTCCACCATGATGGCCTGCCCGGATGGCAAGAAAGAGAAAAAATTTGTGACAGCGTATCTGGGCGACAACAGCCTGCTGCGCTACAACAGCAAGTTGCCGATCGTGGTTTATACGCCTGAAAATGTGGAAGTGAAGTATCGCGTGTGGAAGGCTGAAGAGAAGATTGAGCAGGCTGTCGTACGTTGAAATTAAGTCGGGTGGCGGCTTCGCCTTACCCGACCTACAAAACAACACCGAACATAGGCCGGGTAGGCGTCAGCGCCACCCGGCTTTTTTACCTTACAGCGCGATATCCGCAACTGGTTTGTTTTCCGGCTGAGGCTTCAGCTCCGCTTTTGGCGCAGCATCCGCAGCCTGCGGTTTGATGTACTGGAGCTGCAGTACGCGGCTGGTGTATTCCAGCTCCTGCTCCGTCGCGCTCACGTTACCGTTCAGCTTCGTGCCGTAGGATGGAATAATGGTCTTCAGCTTCGCCTGCCATTCCGGACTGGCGACTTTATCTTTAAACACTTTTTCCATCAGGTGCAGCATGATTGGCGCAGCGGTAGACGCACCCGGTGACGCACCCAGCAGCGCGGCGATGGTGCCGTCCTTATCGCTCACCACTTCGGTGCCCAGACGCAGCACGCCGCCCTCTTTCGGATCGCGCTTGATGATCTGCACGCGCTGACCCGCCTGCCACAGACGCCAGTCTTCTTTCTTCGCCTGCGGATAGTACTCTTTCAGCGCTTCGAAACGGTCGTCGTCAGACAGCATTACCTGGCTAATCAGGTATTTCACCAGATCGAAGTTATCCAGCCCCACGTCCATCATCGGCTTGACGTTAGAGGTGGTGGTTGCGCTGAGCAGATCCCACAGGGAGCCGTTTTTCAGGAATTTAGTGGAGAAGGTCGCGAACGGGCCAAACAGCACCACGCGTTTGCCGTCAAGCATACGGGTATCGATGTGCGGAACAGACATTGGCGGTGCGCCCACGGAAGCCTGACCGTACACTTTTGCCAGATGACGATTCACCACTTCCGGGTTATCGGACACCAGGAACTGACCGCCCACCGGGAAGCCCGCGTAGTCATCCGCTTCCGGAATACCGGACTCCTGCAGCAGTTTCAGCGCGGCACCGCCCGCACCGATAAAGACAAACTTCGCCTTGATGACGTGCTCGGCTTCGTTGTTTTTCAGATCGGCAACGGTCACGCTCCAGCTGTTATCCGCGTTGCGCTTGAAACCGCGCACTTCGGTGCTGAGCTGCAGGTTGAAGTTCTCTTTTTTCTTCAGAGACGTCACCAGCTGACGGGTAATTTCACCGTAGTTGACGTCGGTACCAATTTCGGTACGGGTCGCCGCCACTTTCTGGTTCGGGTCACGACCTTCCATGACCAGCGGAGCCCACTCTTTAATCTGCGCGTGGTCTTCAGAGTATTTCATCCCGCGGAACAGCGTGCTCTGCTGCAGCGCGGCGTAGCGCGCGCGCAGGAAGTTGACGTTCTGCTCGCCCCACACAAAGCTCATGTGCGGTACGGTGTTGATGAAAGAGTGCGGGTCGTGCAGTACGCCGCTGTTGACCTGGTGAGACCAGAACTGGCGAGATACCTGGAACGCCTCGTTGATCTCTACCGCCTTCTCGATACTAATGGAACCGTCCTTTTTCTGCGGCGTATAGTTCAGTTCCATGAGTGCCGAATGGCCGGTACCGGCGTTGTTCCAGCCGTTCGAACTCTCCTGCGCCACGCCATCAAGGCGCTCGACCATGGTCATTGACCAGTCCGGCTGCAGTTCTTGCAGATAGGTTCCCAGCGTGGCGCTCATGATACCGCCACCGATTAAAAGGACGTCCGTTTCCTGCTCTTTTGGTGCGTCAGCTTTCGCCGCCATAGAGACGGTGTTAAGCCCCACGGCCAGAGAAAAGAGCATGGCAGTCATTTTTTTCATAATTTATGCCTTAGTGTAAAAGTGCTTGATGCGTGGAAATTGCAGGTGAAACAAGCTGCGGGGGCACGGTAACAACTTTTAAATATTGTTTAAAGGTTACGAAATTATTGTAATTGTGAAATTTAATGATGGATTGTTTGTGAGGAATTATCGAAGCGTCTGGTAAAGCGCGGTTTAACTGGCTAGTATGTTGCGTTTTGTGATCGCGCGCACGGAAGCCTGCCCTAACCAGCGAAACGTTATGTCCCTACCCCATTCTGCTGTCTCTCCTGAAAACCGTGTCGCCAGCGTGCTGCGTTCCCCTAAGCAGCTGACGCGTGAAACGCTGGCTGGCGTGATTACCGCCCTGGCGCTGATCCCCGAGGTCATCTCATTTTCCGTTGTGGCGGGCGTTGACCCGAAGGTCAGCCTGATCGCTTCCGTTGTGCTCTGTCTTGCCCTGTCTGTACTGGGTGGTCGCCCGGCGATGGTCACGGCCGCGGCCGGTTCCGTGGCGCTGGTTATTGGGCCCATGGTGCATGAGCACGGCGTACAGTACATTCTTCCCGCCGTGCTCATGGCTGGCGTAATTCAGATTCTGTTTGGCGTGCTGGGCATGGCAAGGCTGATGCGCTTTATTCCCCAGTCGGTCATGACCGGGTTTGTTAACGCCCTCGGGATATTGATTTTCTTTGCGCAGGTTCCGCATTTCTGGAGCCGAAGCCCGCTGATTGTGGGCCTGTTCGTGCTGACGGTACTGATCGTGCTGTGGGTGCCGCGCTATTTCAAAAGCATCCCTTCCCCACTGATTGCGATTGTGCTGTTAACCTTGTTTACCGTTTCAACCGGGCAAAACCTGCCGACCGTGGGCGATGAAGGCGCCATGAGCGGCGGCTTGCCGGGTCTTAGCGAACTTCTGGTCCCCCTCAATTTACAGACGCTGAGCATAATCTGGCCGTGCGCGTTGAGCATCGCGTTTGTCGGCCTGCTGGAATCCCTGCTGACCGCAAAGCTGGTGGATGAGCTGACCGCGACGCCGTCAAGTAAACGCCGCGAAAGCATTGGATTAGGCGTCGGCAATATCCTGGCCGGATTTTACGGTGGTATTGCGGGCTGCGCGATGATCGGACAAACCATCGTTAACGTAGAGATGGGGAAAGGCCGAAGCCGAATTTCAACCTTCGCTGCGGGCATCGTGCTGCTGATCCTGGTGACGGCGCTCAGCGACGTGATGGCCAACATCCCGATGGCGGTGCTGGCGGGCATTATGGCCATCGTCGCCGTTAAAACCTTCAGCTGGCACAGCCTTCAGCCGGCCACGCTGAAAACGGCTCCGATTGCTGAAACGGTCGTCATGCTGGTCACCGTTGCCGCCACGGTATCAACCGGCAATCTGGCGATTGGCGTGCTGGGCGGGATTATCGTCATGGTGCTGCTTCCCGCCCGCATTAAGCGTCGGCTTAAAGCAGAAAAATCGTCGCCAGCCCAAGAAAAATAAAGAAACCGCCGGTATCGGTGATGGCGGTGATCATCACGCTCGACCCCACCGCGGGGTCGCGCCCCAGTTTGGTCATGGTCAACGGGATAATAACGCCCATCATCGATGCCACGAGCAGATTCAGCACCATCGCCAGCATCATCACACCGCCTAGCGCCATATCGTCATACAGCCACCAGGTGATGCCGCCCATAATGCCGCCCCACACCAGGCCGTTGATCAGCGCCACGCCCATCTCTCTGAAGATCAGAAAGGCGAAGTTGCCGGGCTGAATATTTTCCAGCGCCAGCGCGCGGACGATCATGGTAATGGTCTGGTTTCCGGTGTTGCCGCCAATCCCGGCCACAATCGGCATCAGCGAGGCCAGCGCCACCAGCTGCGAAATGGTGTGTTCAAAGCCGTCAATCACGCGGGAAGCGATGAACGCGGTACACAGGTTAATGGCCAGCCACGCCCAGCGCGTTTTCACCGCCTTGCCGACGGAAGCATGGACGTCATCTTCCGCGCTGATCCCCCCCAGCGCACGCAGGTCGTTGTCGGTTTCTTCATAAACGACGTCAACGATCTCGTCGATGGTCAGACGCCCCATCAGTTTGCCGACGGAGTCCACGACGGCGGCACTCACGAGGTCATCACGTTCGAAGGTACGCGCCGCTTTTTCCGCATCGTCCTCCGGGGAGAAGACCATCGGCTCGTTTTCCATCACCTCGCTCACCTTCCGCTGGGTGCTGTTGAGCAGGATGGTTTTCAGCTCCAGTTCGCCGAGGAGGGTTTTATCCCGGGAGGTGACAAACAGCTTATCGGTGTTATCCGGCATTTTGCCCAGGCGACGCAGATAGCGCTGCACGGTGCCGAGCGTCACGTCCGGACGCACCGTGATAACGCCGAACTCCATGATCGCGCCGACGCTGTTTTTCTCGTAGTGCATCACCTGGCGCACGCGCGCGCGTTCATCGGCAGGCAGTGACGCCAGCAGACGGCCGGTCAGGTTTCGCGGCAGGTGCTGAACCAGGTAAATCTGCTCGTCGATATCCAGGGTTTGCAGAGCGTCGAGAATATCCCGGTCGCTCATCTCGTCGATCAGGTCGTCCCAGACGTTTTCTGAGGCCTCAAGCAGCACCTGTCCGCGCTCGTGATCCTGCACCAGACGCCACAGGGCGTGACGTTCTTCCGAGGGAAGCGCTTCCAGGGTATCCGCCAGATCCGGCGGGGGTAAGTGAGCAACCAGCGCACCTACCTCAGCAATATCGTCGGCTAACGTGCCGACATCATATTGCTCAGCCAGGGTCAGTTTGCCTAATAGCGTAGACGTGACCGCTTTATCGGTCGTGAGAAGCCAGATCAGTCGCGCACGTTCCTGGTCACGCTGCCTGGCGCTGTTTTTCTTTAATACCGACATCAATCATAAATCCATGAAATAAGTTGGTATTAAGCATAGCGCGAGGATATGTAAATAAGAATAAACAACGGGCCGGGATGGAGAAAAAAGCGGCATATCGTGCAAATCATTGTGCCCGACGGCGCTACGCTTGCACGGGCCTACAAAATCCCAGGCCGGGTAAGGCGAAGCCGCCACCCGGCACACGGGCATCAGGCTGTGCGCGCCACCGCGTCACGCGAGGCCGCATCGCGCGCTTCACCGGTCAGCTCGCTCAGCCTGCCGTCGCGCATCTCCAGCAAGCGGTCAGCGTGAATAAAGTAATGATCGTCGTGGCTGATGGCGAAAATGGTTTTGCCCATCTCCTGCATCAGCGGCAGCAGCACCTGATAAAACTCGCGGCGGAAGTGCGGGTCCTGATCCGCCGCCCACTCGTCGAGCAGAATGATGTCACGCTCTTCCGCCAGCGCCAGCAGCAGCGCCACGCGTTTTTTCTGCCCTTTGGAGAGTTTGAGGTTAAGGATCTTGCCGTCCTGAAGTTCCAGCTTGTGCGACATCTGCAGGTGCGCCAGCCATTTTTCCACCAGCGCAGGATTGGCCTGCTGCCCTTCCGGCCCCAGCAGCCGATCAAACAGCCAGACGTCGGTGAACACCGCCGAGAAAAGCTTGCGGTAGTCCTCGGGCTTCTCCGCGCTCAGCGCTCTGCCATCCAGTAAAATCTCGCCCGACTGAGGCTGATAAAGGCCAGTGAGCAGCATCGCCAGCGTCGATTTACCGCTGCCGTTGCCGCCAATCAGGAACAGCAGCTCGCCGCGGCGGATCGTCAGATTGAGCGGCCCCACGGAGAAGGCGCTGTCCTGATAGCGGAACGTGACGTTACGCAGCTCGAGCGTCTGCCAGTTCGGGAAGGCCTGCGGGCGCGGGAATTCGGGCTTAAACGGCGCGAGATCGAATTTTTTGAGTTTATTAAAGGCCACCTGCGCACTCAGCAAGGTAGGCAATGCGCCGACCGCCGAGAGCAGCGGCGTGCGCAAAAACAGCAGCGTCAGTGAGTAGGTTGCCGCGACGTTGGTGTCCGCCCAGCCCAGGCTGTTCGCCATCCAGAATACCAGGCCAATGGCGCCCAGCATCATAATGTTTGACCAGTTCACCGCGCTCAGGTGGAAGGTATCGGCGCGAATGATGTGATGCCGGTACTCGCGCGCGTCCGGAATATAGAGATGGGTAAAGATATACTCGGCGCGCTCGCGGTTCAGGGTGAGCTCTTTGCGCCCTTCCAGTACCGTCTGGTAATCGTTATAGAGCTTATCTTCGGTTTCGCGCAGGACCGCCATGTGTTTATAGACGCGGGACACCAGCACAAAACCGCCCCAGATGGTGATGGCAATCCACAGCGCAGTCACCGCCAGCATTTTGCTGGAGAGCCAGGCGAGATAGGCCGCCGAGCCGAAGGTCAGAATGATCCCCTGCACCAGCTCCGGCAGACGAACGAACGCGATAGTAATGGCGCGAACGTCGCTGGTCAGCCCCGCCAGCAGGGAGGCGCTGCCGAGCTGCTCGACGCGCTCGACCTGAGTGTCCAGGATGCGCTTGATAAACTCGCTGCGCAAACGGAAAACGAAATGGTGGCCGAGCGCAGTCAGCGCCAGCTGGGAGCCGAGCGTAACCGCCATCAACAGCAGCAGCAGGCCAAGAAACTCCGGCAATACGGAGAGCGAGGTGTCGACCATTTCAATCAACCGCACGTTAATAAACGCGATCAGGCCAATACCCAGCGCGGCGCTGGCCAGGCTTAACGCCATGACGGCGACGAAGGGCCAGCGGTACTGACGCCAGACGAGGAGAAGTAGTTGCATGCAGGCAATCCGGACAATAAAAAATCAGCGAGCAGTGTAAACTGCCCTGCGCGGACATCAAGAATAATTCTTATTTTAGTTTACGCATCCCCGCCTGACGGAAGGTCAGATTAAAGCGGTACTCGCCCGTGAGGGGGTGAACGCCGGGTTTCAGCGGCTGAATGCCGTGATAGTAAAGCCGCGATTCCCTGCCCCACACCACCACATCGCCATGTTCCAGCATGATGCGTTTGAGCGGATCGTTGCGGCGTAATCCCCCAAACTGAAAGACGGCGGGCAGGCCTAACGATACCGAAACGATAGGCGCGCGCAGATCGGGCTCATCCTTGTCCTGGTGCAGCGAGAGCTTCGCCCCGACGGCGTAGCGGTTGATCAGACAGGCGTCAGGACGGAAGTCAGGATAATCCGCCGCCACGGCAGCCTCGTGACAAAGTGCCTGGAAAACCGCAGGCATGGGAGGCCACGGCCGACCTGTCGTGGGATCGTTCGGAGCATACACATACCCACGTTCGTTTGTCGCCCAGCCCAGTTCGCCGCAGTTGGCCATGGCCACCGACATGGTGTAGCCGCCCGGCGTCACCATATGGCGAAACGGTGAAGCCGCCGTCACCTCGTTGATACCGGCAAGCAACGCCCCCGCACGGGAGAGAGCAAAGCGGCGCAGGATAACCGCCCCCGGCGCAAGCGGCTCCTGCCAGGGTTCAGCATCCGCAAAAAGATCGAGCATTATCCATCCCGGCGTTTCGCCTCACGTTTTAGCAATAGCGCTTTTCGCGCCGCCCCCCAGCGATAGCCCGACAGTGCGCCGTCGTTGCGAACCACGCGATGACAGGGGATCACAATCGCCAGCGTGTTGGCCGCACAGGCTCCGGCGACGGCGCGTACCGCACCGGGTTGACCAATCGCCTGCGCCACCTGCTGGTAACTTGCCGTTTCACCGCAGGGAATTGCGCGAAGGGCCTGCCAGACGCGCTGCTGGAACGCGGTACCGCGAATATCCAGCGGCAGCGCAAGCGGTACGTCGCGGTTATCAATACTGGCAATGACCTGGTGGATTCGCTGTACGAAGGCGTCGTCCCGCGGCGCGTGCGTTGCTTTTGGAAATTGCGTGGCAAGCTCTGCGGTTAATTCAGCATCGGTGTCACCCAGCAGAATCGCGCAGATCCCCCGCTCGCTTTCGGCGACCAGACAGCGTCCTAACGAACAGTCATCGATAGCATACCGTACGGCCACCTCTCCTTTACGGTACTGCTTCGCCGTCATGCCCAACGCATCGTTGGCTTTACGATAATAGCTGCTGCTGTCGGGAAATCCCGCTGCCAGCACGGCATCGGTAATTTTGTCTCCCTGCGCAAGCGCGGTGCGCAGACGCTGACCCCGCGCCGCCTGCTGCCAGGCTTTTGGCGTCATGCCGGTCACGGATTTAAACAGGCGGTGGAAATGGAAAGGACTCATGGCAACCTGCTCCGCCAACCTCTCCAGAGTTAGCGCAGGATCCTGCTCCAGAAGCCGACAGGCGTGTTCCACTTTTGCCAGCTTTTGCGCCTGCGGATCGCGCTTGTCCGGCATGCAGCGCTTGCACGGACGAAAGCCCGCCTGAGCGGCGTGCCGGGCATCGGGATAAAAGCGGACATTTTTACGCAGCGCGTGGCGGGCGCGGCATGACGGACGGCAGAAAATACCGGTCGTCTGCACGGCGAAGACAAACTGATCGTCAGCGAGCGGATCGCGGGCCAGCACGGCCTGCCAGCGATCCTCATCGGTAGTGAAGGTTGGGTTTTTCATGATCGGCTCCTCGTATAAGCATACATAGAGCGTGCCTGAGTGCCACCGATAAAAAACCCGCAACCTTGCTTTTTAATTTTTGTCGCTGACCAGGAAACTGTTGAACTGCGGCGAGCTCCAGGTTTTAAACCCGTCGCCCTCTTTAGTGATCATATAAACCGCCAGCCCTTCCTGACGGACCACCTCTTTGGCTTTCTCCGGGCCAAGAACCATTAATCCGGTATCCCAGGCATCCGCTTCGAGCGCGGTGGGGGCAATGACCGTCACCGAGACCAGGTTATGCGTGATGGGGCGGCCGGTCTGCGGATCAATCACGTGCGAAATACGCTTCCCGTCAAGCTCATAATAGTTGCGATAGCTTCCGGAAGTGCTGATGCCATGTCCGTTGATATCCACTATTGCCTGCACGGCATTTTGCCGATCCGTCGGTTTTTGAATCGCCACGCGCCACGGTTTATCGCTGGCGTTCATGCCCCGACTGACCAACGCGCCGCCCACGGAGACCAGATAACGGGAAATCCCCTCCTGCGCCATCAGTGCAGCAAGATGATCCGCCGCATAACCTTCCCCGACCGTCGACAGATCGACAAACAGATCGGGAATATCTTTTTGCAGGTACTGCTGCCCGTACTGGTTGATCACGGTCAGATGCTGTAGCCCTGTCCGGGCGCGGGCGTCATCAATGGCCGCCTGTTCGGGCGTCTTCACCGGCTGTTTATTCGGGCCAAATCCCCAGAGGTTCACCAGAGGGCCGACGGTGACATCCATCGCCCCGTTGGTTTTATAACCTACGCGCATTGCCTCGGTCACGATATCGGCCATCGCCTCGCTCACCGGCCACAGAGAGGTGCTGGTTGAGAGGTTAAAGCGCATCAGCGCCGAGTCATTTTTATAGGTCGACAGCAGCTGATCGTCGGCGTCCAGCTGTGCCTGGATTTTGCCGCGAAGCTCATCCGTGCGCGTTTTATCGAGGTTCATCACGCTGACGCGCCAGAAGGTGCCCATCGTTTTGCCTTCGAGCACCGTCGCGGCAGGTGCGTCGGTTTTCGCCACGGGCGCGGGATCGTTACACGCGGTCAGGAAAAAAAGCATAGCCAGAAAGCTGGCGCGTAAAAAAGTCATGTCCATTCATTATTATCCTCATGCCAGGGCGGCAAGAGTACACTAAAACGGGTGAGTTGTGAGAATCAGAAAGGCACAAAAAAAGGGAGCCATCAGGCCCCCTTACGTCACACGATGGCGCGATTAGAACTGGTAAACCAGGCCCAGCGCGACGATATCGTCAGTACCGATACCCGCCTGACGGGTGAATTCATTTTCATCAACCAGGTTGATTTTGTAATCCACGTAGGTGGACATGTTTTTGTTGAAGTAGTAAGTCGCACCCACATCAACATATTTCAGCAGATCCTGATCGCCGTAACCTTCGATGTCTTTGCCTTTAGACTGCAGGTAAGCCACGGATGGACGCAGGCCGAAGTCGAACTGGTACTGAGCAACCACTTCGAAGTTCTGCGCTTTGTTAGCCCAACCCAGATCGCCTGCGCGAGTCGCGTTGTAGGTTTGGGTATACTGAGCAGCCAGGTAGATGTTGTTCGCGTCGTATTTCAGACCACCGGTGTAGGTTTCAGCACGGTCGCCAGTACCGAAGCCCATGTCGTTCTGGGAACTGGTGCGCTTAGAGCTGGACACGGCAGTACCAATACCGAAGCCTTCGCCCAGGTTATAAGTGATAGAACCGCCAACGCCATCACCGTTCTGACGCAGTGCTTCACGACCGTTGTTAGTCTGATCTTCACCGCTTACGCTACCGTTTTTACCTTGATACTGAACAGCGAAGTTCAGGCCATCAACCAGGCCGAAGAAATCGCTGTTACGGTAGGTCGCAAAGCCGTTACCACGCTGCTGCATGAAGTTGTCAGAACCGTAGGTGTCGCCGCCGAATTCTGGCAGAACGTCGGTCCAGGAAGTTACATCGTAAACCACACCGTAGTTACGACCGTAGTCGAAAGAACCCGCGTCACCAAATTTCAGACCGGCAAACGCCACACGGGTCCAGGCGTTGTTTTCGTTCTCACCTGAGTTACCCTGAATCTGGTATTCCCACTGGCCGTAACCGGTCAGCTGATCGTTAACCTGAGTTTCGCCTTTAAAGCCAAGACGCATGTAGGTCTGGTCGCCATCTGCGCTATCGTCATCGGAGAAATAGTGCAGACCATCGACTTTGCCGTACAGATCTAATTTGTTGCCATCTTTGTTATAAATTTCGGCCGCATTTGCTGCGCCTGCCACCAGGAGTGCTGGTACCAGGAGGGACAGTACTTTAACTTTCATTTTATTAACCCTCTGTTATATGCCTTATAATTGCCACTGCTTACTGGTTAACCCTCATTAACCAGTCGGCAATTTCATTCTCCGCAAAATTACAGAATAATCCAATGCGAATATGATACGAAAACTTTGAAGATGTTTCATTTGTCCATCAAGATGTTTCAAAATGTAAATATCAAGGAACTTTTACAAAGCACAAATAGCTTATAAATTTAGCACTTATAATCAAAAGAAAAATCATATATAGAATAATCAATAAGTTATAATAAAAATCGTTACAGCACTGAATGACAAAACAAGATCGCGGCTAATCTCTAAAATATCTCTCGCTATCATCATTAACTTTATTTATTACCGTCATTCAGTTTTGAATGTCTGTTTATCCCTAATTGAGCCGGATGCTTCGCATTCGGTTTTTTTTTACCTTTCTTTACGCAACGCCTCATTTTTTGTGCTACCGCACCGAAATTGTAACGACTATTAACTAAATTCTCCCCAGCGATCGTTCGCTAACACACAATTGATGTAAAACTTAATTTCTTGTTAGTTCGTGCTATTTGCTGGCCAGCCGCACTTTTTATTTGTACGCGCAGGACGAGTTTGTACATGTTTACCGCGCCACCCGCCGCCGGTATTGTCCGTTGAAAAAGTCGCCTGTTCCCGGGCGGTGGCGCTGGAAATTCAGTTATTACCCTTTATACTGCCCTATCGCCACAGAGCATGACCATGACGGGTTAAAGATATCAATGAGTCAGACTGAAACCACCGCCCCGAGCAAATTCTCCCTCCTCCCCGGGAGCATCACCCGTTTCTTTCTTCTTTTGATCGTTGTGCTGTTAGTGACCATGGGGGTGATGGTACAAAGCGCGGTTAACGCCTGGCTGAAGGATAAGAGCTATCAGGTCGTCGATATCACCCACGCCGTGCATAAGCGCATCGATACCTGGCGCTACGCCACCTGGCAGATTTACGACAATATTGCGGCCGCCCCGGCCTCCTCATCCGGAGATGGACTTCAGGAGACGCGGCTTAAGCAGGATGTCTATTACCTCGAAAAACCGCAGCGTAAGACTGAGGCGCTCATTTTTGGCTCTCACGACAGCGCAACGCTCGAGATGACACAGCGTATTTCGACCTATCTGGATACCCTCTGGGGGGCCGAAACGGTGCCGTGGTCGATGTACTATCTGAACGGTCAGGACAACAGTATGATCCTGATCTCAACGCTGCCGTTAAAAGATCTCTCTTCCGGGTTTAAAGAGACCACCGTGGGCAGCATCGTCGACTCCCGCCGGGCAGAGATGCTGCAGCAGGCGAATGCCCTTGATGAACGTGAGAGCTTCTCTTCCCTGCGTCGTCTGGCCTGGCAAAACGGTCATTATTTTACCCTGCGCACCACCTTCAACCAGCCAGGACATCTGGCGACGGTTGTGGCCTTCGATTTACCGATTAACGATTTAATCCCGCCGGACATGCCGCTCGACAGCTTCCGTCTGGAGCCCGACAACAGCACCCAGAACATGCGTGCGGCATCTGACAAAGAGGCCGCAGAAAGCGTCTCGATCTCCTTTAACGGCTCAAAAATCGAAATTGCCTCATCCCTGAACTCGACCGGTATGCGTCTGGTGTGGCAGGTGCCGTTTGGCACGCTGCTGCTCGATACCCTGCAAAATATCCTGCTGCCTCTGCTGCTGAATATCGGTCTGCTGGCGCTGGCGCTGTTTGGCTACAGCACCTTCCGTTTCCAGCCGGGGCGTCAGAGCGACGCCTCTGCGGTCCCGGCAGGCACCAGCAATGAACTGCGCGTGTTACGTGCGCTAAATGAAGAGATTATTTCCGTGCTGCCGCTTGGGGTCTTAGTTCACGATCAGGAAGCGAATCGTACGGTAATGAGCAATAAAATTGCCGACCATCTGCTGCCGCATCTTAACCTGCAGAACATCACCACCATGGCGGATCAGCACCAGGGGGTGATCCAGGCCACCATCAACAATGAGCTGTACGAGATCCGTCAGTTCCGCAGCCAGGTCGCCTCCCGCACGCAAATTTTCATCATTCGCGATCAGGATCGCGAGGTGCTGGTGAATAAAAAGCTCAAGCAGGCGCAAAGACTGTATGAGAAAAACCAGCAGGGGCGCGCCGCATTTATGCAGAATATTGGCGATGCCTTCAAGCAGCCGTTAAAAACGCTGGCGACCCAGGCGGCGGCGTTAAATACGTCAGAAAGCCACCAGCTTGCCTGTCAGGCCGACTCGCTGGTCAGAATGGTTGACGAGATCCAGCTGGCGAACATGCTGGAGAATGATTTCTGGAAAGGAACACCAACCCTCTTCTCTATTCAGGATCTGATCGATGAAGTGGTTCCGGAAGTCCTGCCCGTGATTAAGCGTAAAGGGTTGCAGCTGCTGATCAATAACAATCTTCCGGCAAATGACGAGCGCCACGGCGATCGTGAAGCGCTGCGCCGCATACTGTTGATGATTATTCAGTACGCGGTGACGACCACGCAGATCGGCAAGATCACCCTCGAAGTCAGTACGGAGGAGTCGGCAGAAGACCGCCTGACGTTCCGCATCCTCGACACCGGGGAAGGCGTCACCACGAGTGAAATTGATAATCTCCACTTCCCGTTCCTGAACGACACGCAAAGCGATCGCTACGGCAAGGCCAATGCCCTTACCTTCTGGCTGTGCGATCAGCTGGCGCGTAAGCTCGGCGGCCATCTGAATATCAAAGCCCGTGAATCCCTCGGCACCCGCTATTCTCTGCACGTGAAAATGGCGGCCAATCCGCAGGAAGAAGATGAAGAGCGTCTGCTGGATGATGTCGTGGTGATGGTCGATGTGACCTCGAACGAGATCCGCAATATTGTCGTTCGTCAGTTAGAAAACTGGGGGGCGGCCTGCATCACGCCGGATGAAAGACTTGCAAGTCAAGAATTTGATCTGTTTTTAACTGATAATCCGTCTAATCTTACTGCCTCCGGCTTGCTTTTAAGCGATGATGAGTCAGGCGTGCGGAAAATCGGCCCTGGCCAGCTGCGCGTCAACTTTAATATAAGCAATGCGATGCAGGAAGCTGTACTACAACTAATAGAAGAGCAGCTGGCGCAGGAAGAGATAGCGGAATCCCCGCTTGGCGGTAACGAAAATGCCGAGCTTCACGCCAGCGGATACTATTCACTCTTTGTTGATACAGTACCAGATGATGTTAAGCGGTTGTATACTGAGTCCGCTGCGAATGATTTTGCAGCGCTGGCACAGACAGCACACCGGCTTAAAGGGGTGTTTGCCATGCTTAATCTGGTTCCCGGCAAGCAGTTATGTGAAACGCTGGAACATCTAATTCGTGAGAAAGATGCCTCTGGCATTGAAAAATACATCAGCGACATTGACGCCTACGTCAAAAGCTTGCTGTAGCAAGGTAGCCTTATACATGAACAATATGAACGTAATTATTGCCGATGACCATCCGATTGTACTGTTCGGTATTCGCAAATCACTTGAACAGATCGAGTGGGTGAATGTAGTCGGTGAATTTGAAGACTCTACAGCACTGATCAATAACCTCCCAAAGCTTGATGCACACGTGCTCATTACCGATCTCTCCATGCCCGGAGACAAATACGGTGATGGGATCACGCTCATCAAATATATTAAACGTCACTTCCCGGATATCTCGATCATTGTTCTGACCATGAACAACAACCCGGCGATCCTGAGCGCGGTACTGGATCTGGATATCGAAGGGATTGTGCTGAAACAAGGCGCACCGACCGATCTGCCTAAAGCGCTTGCGGCGCTGCAGAAAGGCAAGAAGTTCACGCCTGAAAGCGTTTCTCGTCTGCTGGAAAAAATCAGCGCGGGTGGCTATGGTGACAAACGTCTGTCGCCGAAAGAGAGTGAAGTTCTGCGCCTGTTCGCAGAAGGTTTCCTGGTGACCGAGATTGCCAAGAAGCTGAACCGCAGTATTAAAACCATCAGCAGCCAGAAGAAATCAGCGATGATGAAACTGGGTGTGGACAACGATATTGCGCTGCTCAACTATCTCTCCTCCGTGACGCTGAGCGCAACGGATAAGGATTGATCTCCACTGTAAATGCCGGGTGGCGCTGGCGCTTACCCGGCCTACAAAACCCGCAGGCCCGCGCAAGCGCAGCGTCGCCGGGCAAATAAAAAAGGCCCTTCCGGGCCTTTTTTATATTCTCGTTTTTCTCACGCGCTCTGCGTAAATCGACAATGTCTGCTTCAGCACGTCCAGCGTCACCGGTTTCGACAGACAGCTGTCCATGCCTGACTCCAGACAGCGCTGCTTCTCTTCCGCCAGCGCGTTCGCCGTTACGCCCACCACCGGCAGCGTCAGGCCAAGCTGCCGGATGCGCTGCGTCAGACGGTAGCCGTCCATGTTAGGCATGTTGACGTCGCTCAGCACGATATCAATATGATTCTTACTCAGCACGTTCAGCGCATCCACGCCGTCATTCGCGGTTTTGCACTGGTAGCCCAGCGATCCAAGCTGGTCAGCCAGCAGGCGGCGGTTAATCGGATGGTCATCCACCACCAGAATCATCATATCGTCATTCACCGACGCCAGAGACTCCGGTGACGGCAATCCGCCCGCGCCGTCGCGCTCTTCCAGCTCCACTTTGTAGATGCGTGCCAGCAGGCTCAACAGCTCGTGCGGCGTCGCAACACTGTGTACCCACTCCCCAGGCGCGCGCTCGACGGGAATGCCGATGTGGCGACGGCAGAAGAGCACCGACCCTCTCCCCTGCCACGGCTGCTCCTGCATCTCGTCGGCGATCAGCACATCGTCAACGTCCGGTGTTTGACCTTCATAGCGGCACACCCTCACGCCGCAGTGGGTCAGCAGCGCCGTCAGATAGTCATTCAGCGAGGCGTTATGCACCGCCAGCCAGCAGCGCTTATCGCTCAGGCCATCTACCGTGGCTTTTGCCGGATATTGCGCCGAATAGAGCGGAATGCGGATGGTGAACTGGCTGCCCATGCCGGGCTCGGTATCCACGGAGATATCGCCGTCCATCATGCTGACGAGCTTCTCACAAATCGCCAGCCCCAGTCCGGTGCCCTGGAAGTTACGCTGCACGCCGGTACCGACCTGGAAGAACGGATCGAACAGACGAACCACCTCCTTCGCCGGAATGCCGACCCCCGTGTCGCGCACGCGAATGCTCAGGTAATCCCCTGCCCGGCAGACGTGCAACACAATACAGCCGGTATCGGTAAATTTGATGGCGTTGCTGAGCAGGTTAGAGATGACCTGCTGCAGGCGCATCGGATCGCCGTGCAGCGTCAGCGGCACGTCCGGTTCAATAAAGCAGTAGAGCCCCAGCTGTTTACGCACCACCAGCGGCAGATAGTTGGCGCTGATGTGGTTCATCACCTCGCGCGGTGAAAACTCGCGCGGCTCGATTTTCAGCTGCTCGGACTCAATTTTAGAGAAGTCGAGAATATCGCTGATGATTTTCAGCAGCAGGCTGGAGGAGTTATTCATCGCCGTCACCAGCCGGTCGACGCCTTTCGGCAGCTCTTTAGTCTGCAGCAGGTCGAGGTTACCGATGATCCCGTACAGCGGCGTACGCAGCTCGTGGCTGACGGTGGCAAGGAACATGGATTTTGACTGGCTGGCCTGCTCCGCCGCCTGCGCCATCTCCTGCAACGACTCTTCCATCTTCACGCGCGCGGAGACATCCACCAGCACGCAAATCGCCACGTTTTCATTGCGATAGCGGGAATGGACAAAGCTGATCTGCAGGTTGGTGTGCGTACTGGTGAGCACGTCAACGAAGTTAACCTGCTGACCGCAGATAATCTGCGTCAGCCTCTGCCGGTCTTCGTGCGTCAGCATGTTCAGGTAATTATGCGCCAGTTCGTTACTCAGGATGTTGGTCCCGTCCTGGGTACGCAGGATACAGATCCCCACCGGCGCCGAGGCAACAATTTTGCGGTTAAACTGCTCGTGTTCCTCCAGGCGCTGGGCGTCGCTTTCTGCGGGAATAAAGATTTTCCGCTCATACATGCGCGCCAGCGTGAACAGCGCGCCTCCCGCCAGCAGGTTCAGCAGAATCGCGTTCATGATAAGAATGCGTATCCGCTCAAGCACCATATCTACCGGCAGCGAATAGACGATACTCAGCGACGACGGCGGCAGGCTCTTCTTCAGCACCAGCTCGCGGAAACCCGAGGTATAGCCAAACCACGACCGCTCCTGCATCCAGTGCGGTTCGACGTTTAGACGGTTATCGGGCCCGGCAAGCGAGATCAGCTGATGACCATTTTCATCCAGAATGGTCACGCCCATGGGCAGGCTGCCCGGGGTGAAGAAGTTTTCCATGCGGATGGTCTGCTCAATCCCCATCAGCGCCTGTAGGCGATTACCGAGATAAACCGGCGTCAGGGCATAGAAATAGCCCACGCCGGGGCGCGGGCCCTGGCTCACCCAGAAGATGTTATTCCCGCGCTCGTCCTGTGGTGCATTGCGGTATTTCACAATACGTTCATGCAGGCTTTTCAGCGCATTGTCACGCTCAACGGGCACGTCGCGCAGGCCAAAGTCAGCCATGCAGAGATTTTCGCTGCCAATCAGGAAGACGCGGTTCAGGTCATAGGCGGCGGAGAAGTTGTCGCGCCAGTAGCGCATAAACCAGGCTAGCGATTCCAGCGACCCGCGCCAGGTATTGCTCATGGTGGAGCAATCGGAATCCGGGAACAGCGGCTGGAAGTCCGGGACTTCGGTTTTGTCGTTACGCCCGCGGAGCGCAAGAATACCGTTTTCCGCCGTCAGACGATTCTCGGCAATATACTTCAGCTCCTTCATGACGTCAGACGTTCGCTGAATGTAGCGCTGGGCCTGGTCGGAGCTTAAGTTAAACTCCTGGCGGATTTCCGCTTCTTTCTGATGCAGCGCATTAACGATGTAAAACACCGAGAACAAGGCCACCAGCAGCCAAAGCAGGAGCGCCAGCGCTCTAAACAGATAGCGAGAGACTTTCAGCGTAGTACGAAAGGAGACGAGGTATTTCAAGGGGGCGAGGCTCCGCCGTCGGGGTCAAAAGAATGTGGTTAAGGTAGCGGTAAACGCGCCAGGTCGCAACGTTGACTTATCTGCTTCTGCAAAAGAAAAGGGCCGGAATCCGGCCCTTTTTTACATCAGGAGACATTACTCGTCAGCGTCATCCGCTACGTCATCGTCGGTGTCGGCTTCTGGCGCGATGTCCTCATCGCCTTCCGCGACGCTACCGTCGATGGAGTCGAGCTCTTCGTCATCCACCGGCTCGGCAACGCGCTGCAGACCCACCACGTTTTCATCTTCCGCTGTACGGATGAGGATCACGCCCTGAGTGTTACGACCCACCACGCTGATCTCAGACACGCGGGTACGCACCAGCGTACCGGCATCGGTGATCATCATGATCTGGTCGGCATCGTCTACCTGCACCGCGCCGACAACGGAACCGTTGCGCTCGGTCACCTTGATGGAGATAACGCCCTGCGTGCCGCGAGACTTGGTTGGGTATTCCCCTTCCGCCGTACGTTTACCGTAACCATTCTGCGTGACGGTCAGGATAGCCCCTTCACCGCGCGGAATAATCAGAGAAACAACGCTGTCTTCGCCAGCCAGTTTGATACCACGTACGCCCGTCGCGGTACGGCCCATTGCACGGACGGCGTCTTCTTTGAAGCGCACCACTTTACCGGCCGCAGAGAAGAGCATGACTTCATCGGAGCCCGAGGTTAAATCCACGCCAATCAGCTCGTCGCCTTCGTTCAGGTTCACGGCGATAATACCGGCAGAACGCGGACGGCTGAATTCGGTCAGCGCGGTTTTCTTCACGGTACCGCTGGCGGTCGCCATAAAGACGTTCACGCCCTCTTCGTACTCGCGTACCGGCAGAATGGCGGTGATACGTTCGTTCGCTTCCAGCGGCAGCAGGTTAACGATTGGACGACCACGTGCGCCACGGCTTGCTTCCGGCAGCTGATAGACTTTCATCCAGTACAGACGACCGCGGCTGGAGAAGCAGAGGATCGTGTCATGGGTGTTCGCCACCAGCAGGCGGTCAATAAAGTCTTCTTCTTTAATACGTGCTGCAGATTTACCTTTACCGCCACGACGCTGTGCTTCGTAGTCCGTTAACGGCTGATACTTCACGTAGCCCTGGTGAGACAGGGTCACCACAACGTCTTCCTGGTTGATCAGGTCTTCGATGTTGATGTCCGCGCTGTTGGCGGTGATTTCGGTGCGGCGCTCGTCGCCGAACTGATCGCGGATCAGCTCCAGCTCTTCGCGAATCACTTCCATCAGGCGCTCTGCGCTGCCCAAGATATGCAGCAGCTCAGCAATCTGTTCCAGCAGCTCTTTGTATTCGTCGAGCAGTTTTTCATGCTCAAGGCCGGTCAGTTTCTGCAGACGCAGATCCAGAATCGCCTGGGCCTGCTGTTCAGTCAGGTAGTATTGACCGTCACGCACGCCGAACTCAGGTTCCAGCCATTCAGGACGCGCCGCGTCATCGCCCGCACGTTCCAGCATTGCGGCGACGTTGCCCAGATCCCACGGACGGGAAACCAGCGCGGTTTTCGCTTCCGCCGGGGTTGGCGCACGACGGATCAGCTCGATGATCGGGTCGATGTTGGCCAGCGCAACCGCCAGCGCTTCAAGGATGTGCGCACGGTCGCGCGCTTTGCGCAGTTCGAAGATGGTACGACGGGTCACCACTTCACGGCGGTGACGGACGAACGCGCTCAGGATCTCTTTCAGGTTCATGATCTTCGGCTGACCATGGTGCAGCGCAACCATGTTGATACCGAAGGAGACCTGAAGCTGCGTCTGGGAGTACAGGTTATTCAGGACAACCTCACCCACCGCGTCGCGTTTGATCTCAATCACGATGCGCATACCGTCTTTATCAGACTCGTCACGCAGCGCGCTGATGCCTTCAACGCGTTTTTCTTTTACCAGCTCGGCGATTTTTTCAATCAGACGCGCTTTGTTCACCTGATACGGGATCTCGTGAACAATAATGGTTTCACGGCCGGTTTTGGCGTCCGCTTCTACTTCAGCGCGGGCACGGATGTAAATCTTGCCGCGGCCGGTACGGTACGCTTCTTCAATGCCGCGACGACCGTTGATGATCGCCGCCGTCGGGAAGTCCGGGCCCGGGATGTGTGCCATCAGCCCTTCAATGCTGATATCTTCATCGTCGATATAAGCCAGACAGCCGTTGATCACCTCGGTGATATTGTGCGGCGGAATGTTGGTTGCCATACCGACCGCGATACCGGACGAACCGTTCACTAACAGGTTCGGGATCTTGGTGGGCATCACATCTGGGATGCGCTCGGTGCCGTCGTAGTTATCGACGAAATCAACGGTCTCTTTTTCCAGGTCGGCCATCAGCTCATGAGCGATTTTCGACATACGGATTTCCGTATAACGCATCGCCGCAGCGGAGTCGCCGTCGACTGAACCAAAGTTACCCTGACCATCTACCAGCATGTAGCGCAAGGAGAATGGCTGCGCCATACGAACGATGGTGTCATAAACGGCGGTATCACCATGCGGGTGATATTTACCGATGACGTCACCGACGACGCGGGCAGATTTTTTATAGGCTTTATTCCAGTCATTGCCCAATACGTTCATGGCGTATAGTACGCGACGGTGTACCGGCTTAAGGCCATCGCGGACGTCCGGCAGCGCACGGCCAACAATGACCGACATCGCATAGTCCAGATAGGAGCTCTTCAGCTCTTCCTCGATGTTAACCGGTGTAATTTCTCTCGCAAGGTCGCTCATCTAACCGCTATCCCTCTACTGTATCCCGGATTCAAAGGTCGCAAATTATAACACAGCCGAGATGATTGAGGTAAACCTATACGCTTTATTCACAGGGATTGCCTGATATACTCATTCGTCTTGCTAAATAAGGAGTAAAAGCGCCCATGAATGCCGAAAAATCCCCGGTGGCTCACAACGTTGACCACGAAGAGATTGCCAAATTTGAAGCGGTGGCGTCCCGCTGGTGGGATCTCGAAGGCGAGTTCAAACCGCTGCACCGTATTAACCCGCTGCGTCTGGGCTATATCGCGGAGCGCTCCGGCGGTCTGTTCGGTAAAAAAGTGCTCGATGTCGGCTGCGGCGGCGGTATCCTGGCGGAAAGCATGGCGCGCGAAGGGGCGAACGTCACGGGCCTGGATATGGGCTTTGAACCGCTGCAGGTTGCTCGTCTTCATGCGCTGGAGTCTGGCATACAGGTGGACTACGTGCAGGAAACCGTGGAAGAACACGCGGCAAAACATGCTCATCAGTACGATGTGGTAACCTGCATGGAGATGCTGGAACACGTTCCCGATCCGCAGTCCGTGGTGCACGCCTGTGCAAAACTGGTGAAACCGGGTGGACAGGTCTTCTTCTCGACCATCAACCGCAACGGTAAAGCCTGGCTGATGGCCGTCGTTGGCGCGGAGTATGTGCTGCGCATGGTGCCGAAAGGCACGCATGACGTGAAGAAATTCATCAAGCCTGCGGAACTGTTAAGCTGGGTCGACCAGACGTGGCTCAAGGAGCAGCACATCACCGGTCTGCACTACAATCCGCTGACCAATAAATTCAAACTCGCACCGGGCGTTGATGTTAACTATATGTTGCATACAACCGCCAAAAACGACTAACGTCATTCGTTATTCTTATAAAGATTGCGCGACATCATGTTGCGCAATTCTGACCGCCCGTTGAAGAAATCAGCACTCGATCAAATTTTGAATTTTTTTTCTTAATTATTGACATGTCTTCCAGGCCTTACAGCACGAGGACTTAGCCTTTTTTACCCTTTCACAACCTCAATTTAACGTCAAAATCAACCCTTGTACTGAAAAGAATCCTTACTAGAATACTCACCATATAGCGTTTTTCTTATCGCAAACCCCCTATATGTAGTATTTATCCACAGAGTTAGTCACAAGACGGTTCTGTGGATAAGCGGGGGATATTTTTTTATTTCACGGACAGGTAAACCCCACATGAATCAGAGTCTGCTGGTGACAAAGCGCGACGGTACTACCGAGCGTATCAATCTGGACAAAATCCATCGAGTTCTCGACTGGGCAGCAGAAGGACTGAACAACGTATCTATCTCCCAGGTTGAACTGCGTTCACACATCCAGTTCTACGACGGCATCAAAACGTCTGATATCCACGAAACGATCATTAAAGCGGCGGCGGACCTCATCTCCCGCGAAGCACCGGATTATCAGTACCTCGCTGCACGTCTGGCGATTTTCCACCTGCGTAAAAAAGCCTACGGCCAGTTTGAGCCGCCGAAGCTTTACGATCACGTGGTGAAAATGGTTGAGCTGGGCAAATACGACACGCATCTGCTGGAAGACTATACGGAAGAAGAGTTCGAGCAGATGAACGGGTTTATCGATCACTGGCGCGACATGAACTTCTCCTACGCGGCGGTGAAGCAGCTCGAAGGCAAATACCTGGTTCAGAACCGTGTAACCGGTGAGATCTACGAAAGCGCCCAGTTCCTCTATATTCTGGTGGCCGCCTGCCTGTTCTCTAACTATCCGCGTGACACCCGTCTGGATTACGTGAAGCGTTTCTACGATGCGGTATCGACGTTCAAGATTTCACTGCCGACGCCAATCATGTCTGGCGTGCGCACCCCAACCCGTCAGTTCAGCTCCTGCGTACTGATCGAGTGTGGTGACAGCCTGGACTCCATCAACGCCACGTCCAGCGCCATCGTGAAATACGTTTCCCAGCGTGCCGGTATCGGCATCAACGCCGGTCGCATCCGTGCGCTGGGCAGCCCGATTCGCGGCGGTGAAGCGTTCCACACCGGCTGTATCCCGTTCTATAAGCACTTCCAGACGGCAGTAAAATCCTGCTCTCAGGGCGGCGTGCGCGGCGGTGCTGCGACCCTGTTCTACCCTATGTGGCACCTGGAAGTGGAAAGCCTGCTGGTCCTGAAAAACAACCGTGGTGTTGAAGGCAACCGCGTGCGTCACATGGACTACGGCGTGCAGATCAACAAGCTGATGTACACCCGTCTGCTGAAGGGCGAAGAGATCACCCTGTTCAGCCCGTCCGACGTCCCGGGCCTGTATGACGCGTTCTTCGCCGATCAGGACGAATTCGAGCGTCTGTACACCAAATACGAAAAAGACGACAGCATCCGCAAGCAGCGCGTGAAAGCGGTGGACCTGTTCTCCCTGATGATGCAGGAACGTGCCTCTACCGGCCGTATCTACATCCAGAACGTTGACCACTGCAACACCCACAGCCCGTTTGATCCGGTGGTTGCACCAGTGCGCCAGTCTAACCTGTGCCTGGAGATCGCCCTGCCGACCAAACCGCTGGAAGACGTGAACGACGAAAACGGTGAAATTGCGCTGTGTACGCTGTCCGCGTTCAACCTGGGTGCCATCAAGAGCCTGGACGAGCTGGAAGAGCTGGCCGTGCTGGCGGTTCGTGCGCTCGACGCCCTGCTGGACTACCAGGATTACCCAATCCCGGCCGCGAAACGCGGTGCGATGGGGCGTCGTACCCTGGGTATCGGCGTGATCAACTTCGCCTACTGGCTGGCGAAAAACGGCAAGCGTTACTCCGACGGCAGCGCCAACAACCTGACGCACCAGACGTTCGAAGCGATTCAGTACTACCTGATGAAAGCGTCCAACGAGCTGGCGAAAGAGCAAGGCGCGTGCCCGTGGTTCAACGAAACCACCTACGCGAAAGGCATTCTGCCAATCGACACTTACAAGAAAGACCTGGATGCGATCGTCAGCGAGCCGCTGCACCTCGACTGGGAAGGCCTGCGCGAGTCCATCAAGACTCACGGCCTGCGTAACTCCACGCTCTCTGCCCTGATGCCGTCCGAGACCTCTTCGCAGATCTCTAACGCCACCAACGGTATTGAGCCGCCGCGCGGCCACGTCAGCATTAAGGCCTCGAAAGACGGCGTGCTGCGTCAGGTGGTGCCGGATTACGAGACGCTGGGTGACAACTACGAGCTGCTGTGGGAAATGCCAAACAACGACGGCTACCTGCAGCTGGTGGGTATCATGCAGAAGTTTATCGACCAGTCGATCTCTGCCAATACCAACTATGACCCGACGCGCTTCCCGTCCGGCAAGGTGCCGATGCAGCAGCTGTTGAAAGACCTGCTGACCGCCTATAAATTTGGCGTAAAAACGCTGTACTATCACAACACCCGTGACGGTGCGGAAGACGCGCAGGATGACCTGGTTCCGTCAATTCAGGACGATGGCTGCGAAAGCGGCGCATGTAAGATCTAATGTAAATGCCGGGTGGCGCTACGCTTACCCGGCCTACGTTTTTAGGACACACTCATGGCATATACCACCTTTTCACAGACGAAAAACGACCAGCTCAAAGAGCCGATGTTCTTCGGCCAGCCGGTCAACGTGGCACGCTACGATCAGCAAAAATATGACATCTTCGAAAAGCTGATTGAAAAGCAACTCTCCTTCTTCTGGCGTCCGGAAGAAGTGGACGTCTCCCGCGACCGTATTGACTACCAGTCGCTGCCGGATCATGAAAAACATATCTTCATCAGCAACCTGAAGTACCAGACGCTGCTGGACTCCATTCAGGGCCGTAGCCCAAACGTGGCGCTGCTGCCGCTGATCTCGATTCCTGAGCTGGAAACCTGGGTGGAAACCTGGGCGTTCTCCGAGACGATCCACTCCCGCTCTTACACCCACATCATCCGCAACATCGTGAACGATCCGGCGGTGGTGTTTGACGATATCGTCACCAACGAGCAGATCCAGAAGCGCGCGGAAGGCATTGCCCATTACTATGATGAGCTGATCGAGATGACCAGCTACTGGCACCTGCTGGGCGAAGGCACTCACCATGTGAACGGTAAAACCATCACCGTGAACCTGCGCGCGCTGAAAAAACAGCTGTACCTGTGCCTGATGAGCGTTAACGCGCTGGAAGCGATCCGCTTCTACGTCAGCTTCGCCTGCTCCTTCGCCTTTGCCGAGCGCAAGCTGATGGAAGGCAACGCCAAAATCATCCGTCTGATTGCCCGCGATGAAGCCCTGCACCTGACCGGTACCCAGCACATGCTGAACCTGCTGCGCAGCGGCACGGACGATCCGGAGATGGCGGAAATCGCCGAAGAGTGCAAGCAGGAGTGCTATGACCTGTTCGTGCTGGCGGCTCAGCAGGAGAAAGAGTGGGCAGACTACCTGTTCCGCGACGGCTCCATGATTGGCCTGAACAAAGACATCCTGTGCCAGTACGTTGAGTACATCACCAACATCCGCATGCAGGCGGTCGGTCTCGACCTGCCGTTCCAGACGCGCTCTAACCCTATCCCGTGGATCAACACCTGGCTGGTGTCCGATAACGTGCAGGTTGCGCCGCAGGAAGTGGAAGTGAGTTCTTATCTGGTCGGTCAGATTGATTCTGAAGTCAACACCGACGACCTGAGCGACTTCCAGCTCTGATGTCACGCGTCACGTTAAGTCTTTCCGGCACTGAGGTATTGTGTCGGGAAGAGTACCCTTCTCTGCTGGTGGCGCTTGAGGCGCATCAGGTCGAAGTAGAGTACCAGTGTCGTTCCGGCTACTGCGGCTCTTGCCGCTGCCGTCTGGTCGCCGGCCAGGTGGACTGGCTGACCGAACCACTGGCCTTTATCAACGAAGGGGAAATTTTGCCCTGCTGCTGCCGGGCAAAAGGCGATATCGAGATCGAGATGTGATGGTGTCGGGTGGCGCTTCGCTTACCCGACCTACAAAACCGCAGTTCGTAGGCCGGGTAAGGCGCAGCCGCCACCCGGCAATTTCAGCGTTAATCCTTCAGGAAGCTGACCGCTTTATCCGGGAAATCCGTAAACAGTCCGTCCACGCCCGCCTGGTTATATAACACCTCATAAAGCTGATTCACATCCGTGGCATACGGCGGCAGCTGGTCTGCACGCACGGTGTACGGATGCACCTGCATCTTGCTGGCATGCGCCTCTTTCACCATCGCCGTCAGCTTCACGTGTCCCGGCGTTGAGCCTTCCGCCACCAGCATGTGGTAATCCGGCCCGATGCCGTCGGCATACTGCGCAATCTGCTTCATCGCACCCGGCTTAAACATCCAGTCGTAGCTGTAGTTCACCCACTTGCCGTCCGGCTGCTTCTCCTGGGTTTCATTCCAGTCGGTATAGGCGATCAGCTGCACCAGATTGAGGTTCATGCCCATCTTCGGCTCCAGCTCGGTTTTGATACGCTTCAACTCGGCGGCGTCAAAACACTGCAGGTAGACTTTGTCCTGCTTGCTGGTGTAGCCGTACTGTTTGAGCACCTCCAGCGTCTTCGCGGCAATGTCTTTCCCTTCCTGGTGGTGGAACCACGGCGCCTTGATTTCCGGGTAGATGCCGATGTTTTTACCGGTGGAGTGGTTCAGTCCCTGAACAAACTCAATCTCTTCCTGGAAGGTATGGATCCGGAAGTCAGATTTGCCCATCGGGAAACGTCCCGGATAGACCTGCACCTTCTTGCCGTTTTCAATCTCGAAGCCTTCGGTGAACTTCAGGGAGCGGATCTCCGCCAGCGTGAAGTCAATGGCGTAGAAGCGGCCATCTTTGCGGGCGCGATCCGGGAAACGCTCTGCCACGTCCGTCACGCGGTCAAGATAATGGTCGTGCAGGACGACCAGCTGGTCGTCCTTCGTCATCACCAGATCCTGCTCCAGATAATCCGCGCCTTGCGCATAGGCCATCGCTTTCGCCGGGAGCGTATGCTCCGGCAGATAGCCGCTGGCACCGCGGTGGGCAATAACGATTTTATCCGCCGCCAGCGCGGAGCCTGTCATCAGGCCCGCCAGCAGCAGGCCGGTTGCTAACTGAGTTAATTTCATCGCAAAGCTCCTTATTGACGACGCGCCAGCACTTCCGCGTGGTGACGTTTTTCCCCGATCATCACAACAATCAGCAGCAGTACCGCCAGCACGCTTCCGCCGATCATCACCATAAAGCCGCCGTCCCAGCCGAAGAAGTCAACGGTATAGCCCACGATGGCGCTCGCCGCGACCGAACCGCCGAGGTAGCCGAACAGGCCGGTAAAGCCCGCCGCCGTTCCCGCCGCTTTCTTCGGCGCCAGCTCCAGCGCGTGAAGACCGATCAGCATCACCGGACCGTAAATCAGGAAGCCGATGACGATCATACAGGCCATATCCACACCCGGATTTCCCGGCGGGTTGAGCCAGTACACTACCGTTGCGATAGTCACCAGGGTCATAAAGAAGACGCCCGTCGCACCGCGGTTGCCCTTAAACACCTTGTCCGACATCCAGCCGCAAATCAGGGTGCCCGGGATACCGGCGTATTCATACAGGAAGTACGCCCAGGAGGATTTATCCAGCGCGAAGTGCTTCACCTCTTTCAGGTAGGTCGGGGACCAGTCCAGAATGCCGTAGCGCAGGAGATAAACGAACACGTTGGCGACCGCGATGTACCACAGCAGCTTGTTCGGCAGGACGTACTTCATGAAGATTTGCTTCGCGGTCAGCTCTTCTTCGTGCTTCTCGCTGTAATCATCCGGATAGTCATTTTTGTACTCTTCAATCGGCGGCAGGCCGCAGGACTGCGGCGTATCGCGCATCAGGGCGAAAGCAATAATCGCCACCAGAATGGCACCAAAGGCAGGCATGTAGAGCGCCGCGTGCCAGTCGTTGAACCAGGCCATCCCCAGCAGGAACAGCAGCGGCGGAATACCGCCGCCCACGTTATGGGCGCAGTTCCACACCGACACGATGCCGCCGCGCTCTTTCTGCGACCACCAGTGCACCATGGTGCGTCCGCATGGCGGCCACCCCATTCCCTGGAACCAGCCGCAGAGAAACAGCAGCACGAACATGATGGCAATGCTGGAGGTTGCCCATGGCACAAAGCCCATAAACAGCATCACCGCTGCCGCCAGGATCAGACCGGCAGGCAGGAACACGCGCGGATTCGAGCGATCCGACACGGAACCCATGATGAATTTGGAAAAACCGTAGGCGATGGATATCCCCGACAGCGCGAACCCCAGATCGCCGCGGGAGAAGCCCTGCTCCACCAGATACGGCATGGCGAGCGCGAAGTTTTTACGTACAAGGTAGTACGCCGCATACCCGAAGAAGATCCCCAGGAAGATTTGCCAACGCAGACGGCGATAGAGCGGATCTATTTCTGCCTCTGGCAGACGCGCCCTGTGGGGCGCAGGTTTGAAGATACTGAGCATAACAGCCTCCGTGGCCTTGAAATGAATGAGCAGGTGGCTCGCACCTGAATTCCAGAGGCGGGGATGTTAAGAAATCACGGTGATTGTTACTGTGAATCAACGCACAGATTGTTACAGAAATATGACAGAATGCGCAAAAAAGCGCATGAAATCACGTTTCACTTTCGAATTCCGCGCGTTTATGTTCGAAATCAAACAAACCACAAAATTACTATGGCTAAATGATAAAAAACGAACATAGAGGGTAAACAATGACCAGTCACGATCCTCGTTATAGTGATGTGATAATCATTGGTGGTGGCGCAACCGGCGCCGGGATCGCGCGCGATTGCGCCCTTCGCGGCTTAAGCGTTACGCTTCTGGAACGCCATGATATCGCCACGGGCGCAACCGGACGGAACCACGGCCTGCTGCACAGCGGCGCCCGGTATGCGGTCACCGACGCGGAATCCGCGCGCGAATGTATTGCTGAAAACCAGATCCTCAAGCGTATCGCACGCCACTGCATTGAGCCGACCGACGGCCTCTTTATTACCCTTCCCGAAGATGACCTCGCCTTTCAGGACACCTTTATTACCGCCTGCACTGCCGCGGGCATTCAGGCGGAGGCCATGGATCCGGCGCTGGCGCGGCGGCTGGAACCGTCGGTTAACCCGGCGCTTATTGGCGCGGTGAAAGTCCCTGACGGTACCGTCGATCCGTTCCGCCTGACCGCCGCCAATATGCTGGACGCCCGTGAGCATGGCGCACGCATTCTGACCGGACATGAAGTGACCGGGCTTATTCGCGAAGGTCATCGCATCTGTGGGGTGCGGGTGTTTGATACGCAGTACAACGAGCACGGCGAGCTGTATGCCGCCGTAGTGGTTAACGCGGCGGGGATCTGGGGCCAGCGTATAGCGGAATACGCTGACCTGTCGGTGCGCATGTTCCCGGCGAAAGGCTCGCTGCTGATCCTCGACCACCGCATCAACAACCACGTGATTAACCGCTGCCGCAAGCCGTCTGACGCCGATATCCTCGTTCCGGGCGACACCATTTCGTTAATCGGGACGACTTCAACGCACGTGGACTACAGCGAGATTGATTACAACCGCGTCACCGCTGAAGAGGTTGATATCCTGCTGCGGGAAGGGGAAAAACTGGCCCCGGTAATGGCGCAGACGCGGATTCTGCGCGCCTACGCGGGCGTGCGTCCGCTGGTCGCCAGCGACAACGACCCGAGCGGACGGAACGTCAGCCGGGGCATCGTGCTGCTCGATCACGCCGCGCGCGACGGCATGGACGGGTTTATCACCATCACCGGCGGCAAGCTGATGACCTATCGCCTGATGGCCGAGTGGGCGACCGATGCCGTCTGCCGCAAGCTCGGAAATACCGAGCCGTGCGTCACGGCAGAACAGCCGCTGCCGGGATCGCGGCAGTCCACCGAAAAAACGCTGCAGAAAATCATCTCCCTGCCCGCGCCGCTGCGCGGGTCCGCGGTATACCGCCACGGCGACAGAACGCCACCGTGGCTTGGTGAAGGAAGATTGAGCCGCAGCCTGGTGTGCGAGTGCGAAGCCGTGACGGCCGGTGAGGTGCAGTACGCGGTGGAGAACCTGACGGTCAACAGCCTGCTCGATCTCCGCCGCCGCACCCGCGTCGGAATGGGCACCTGTCAGGGCGAGCTGTGCGCCTGCCGTGCTGCGGGGCTGCTGCAGCGCTTTCATACCACCACCGCCACCCAGTCGCTCGATCAGCTCAGCGCGTTTTTAAACGAGCGCTGGAAAGGCATTCAGCCTGTCGCCTGGGGCGATGCCCTGCGTGAAAGTGAATTTACCCGCTGGGTCTACCAGGGGCTTTGCGGTCTGGAGAAGGAGCAACACGATGAAATTTGATACCGTGATTGTCGGCGGCGGGCTGGCGGGCCTGCTCTGCGGCATTAAGCTCACGAAGCAGGGGCTGCGCTGCGCCATTATCACCCGGGGGCAGAGCGCCCTGCACTTCTCGTCGGGCTCGCTGGATCTGGTGGACGAAGCGTACCGCGATAAGCTGCCGCCGGAGCACCCGTATCACCTGGTTGGTGCACAGCATATTGACCGCTTTGCGCTGGAAACCGAAGCGCTGCTGGCGGAGTGCGGCGCGCGTCTGCAGGGCAGCGCCAGGTTCAATCACCAGCGCGTTACGCCGCTAGGCACCCTGCGTTCCGCCTGGCTCAGCCCGGAGGAAGTGCCCGTTGCCCCCATTCGCGCGGGACGCGTGCGGGTGGTAGGGATTAGCGGCTTTCTGGATTTTCAGCCCCATCTCGCGGCGGCATCGCTTTGTCGCCAGGGCGTTAACGCCGACACGGCAGAAATAGAGCTGCCCGAGCTTGATGTCCTGCGCGACAACCCGAGCGAATTTCGCGCGGTGAATATCGCCCGTTTTCTGGATAACGAGGACAAATGGCCGCTGCTGTATGAGGCGCTCAGCCCGCTTACGGAAGGATGCGATGCGCTATTGATGCCCGCGTGCTTTGGCCTGAACGACAACCGACTCTGGCGCTGGCTCTCGGATCGTCTGCCCTGCACGCTCGGTTTGTTGCCCACGCTGCCCCCGTCTGTCCCCGGCATTCGCCTGCATACCCAGCTCCAGCGTAAGTTTGTTGCGCAGGGTGGCGTCTGGATGGCGGGTGATGAAGTGAAAAAAATCAGCCTGACTGACGGCGCGGTGAGCGAAATCTGGACGCGCAGCCACGACGACATTCCGCTTCGCACGCGTTATGCGGTACTGGCAAGCGGCAGTTTCTTCAGCAACGGTCTGCTGAGCAGCCGGGACGGCATCCGGGAAGCCATCATGGGGCTGGATGTCCGTCAGAGTACCTCCCGCGCGGACTGGTATCAGAGTGATTTCTTCTCGCCGCAGCCCTGGCAGCAGTTCGGCGTGATTGTCGATAACCACCTGCATCCGCAGCTTGCCGGTAAGCCCGTCAGTAATCTCTTTGCCATCGGCTCGCTGCTGGGCGGGTACGATCCCATCGCCCAGGGATGCGGTGGCGGAGTCTGCGCCGTCACGGCGCTGTATGTGGCAGAGCAGATTAGCCAGCGCACGGAGGCTGAACAATGAACGATACCCGTTTTGAAAGCTGCATCAAATGCACGGTGTGTACCACCGTCTGCCCGGTCAGCGGCGTGAACCCACGCTATCCCGGGCCAAAGCAGGCCGGGCCGGACGGCGAGCGTCTGCGCCTGAAGGACGGCAAGCTGTACGATGAAGCGCTGAAATACTGCATCAACTGCAAACGCTGCGAAGTCGCCTGCCCATCGGATGTGAAAATCGGCGATATTATCCAGCGCGCCCGGGCGCGCTACAGCACGCAAAAGCCGTCGCTGCGGGACGCGATTCTGAGCCATACCGATCTGATGGGTAGCGTCTCGACGCCGTTTGCCCCGCTGGTGAATGCCGCGACCGCTCTCAAGCCGGTGCGCCAGCTGCTGGATGCCACGCTGAAGATAGACCATCACCGCAGCCTGCCGAAATATTCTCACGGCACCTTCCGCCGCTGGTATAAATCCGTGGCGGCGGAGCAGGCGCAGTACGCCGAGCAGGTGGCTTTTTTCCACGGCTGCTATGTGAATTACAACCACCCGCAGCTGGGTAAAGATCTGCTGAAGGTGCTGAACGCCATGGGAACGGGCGTTCAGCTAGTGAATAAAGAAAAGTGCTGCGGCGTGCCGCTGATTGCTAACGGGTTTACCGATAAAGCGCGCAGGCAGGCCAAAAGCAACGTTACGTCGCTGCGCGAAGCCATTGTCGACAAGGGTATTCCGGTGCTGGCGACCTCTTCCACCTGCACCTTCACCCTGCGCGACGAGTATCCGCATCTGCTGGACGTGGATAATAACGGCCTGCGCGAGCACATCGAGCTGGCGACGCGCTTCCTGTGGCGCAAGCTGGACAGCGGACAGACGTTGCCGCTGGGGAAATTACCCCTGAAAGTGGTGTACCACACGCCGTGTCATATGGAGAAAATGGGCTGGTCGCTCTATACGCTGGAGCTGCTGCGGTTAATTCCGGGGCTGGAGCTGACGGTGCTGGATTCACGCTGCTGCGGGATTGCGGGAACCTACGGCTTTAAGCGTGAAAACTACGAAACGTCGCAGGCGATCGGCGCTCCGCTGTTCCGTCAGATTGAGGAGAGCGGCGCGGATATCGTGGTGACCGACTGCGAAACCTGCAAGTGGCAGATTGAGATGTCCACCAGCAAGCGTTGCGAGCATCCGATTACGCTGCTGGCAAAGGCGCTCGGGTGAACATGGCCGGGGCGAAAGGCCCCGGCACAGGCGTTACTCCACGAACAGCGATTCAACCACGTTAATCCAGCCGTGCTCGCTGGCCACCTCTTTGCCATTCAGCCAGCGGCGCAGCATGTTCAGCGCCATCATGGCGCATACCTCCTGACGCACCGCCAGGCTGTGGCGGGTAATGCTCATTTTTACCCGCAGGGCGTGAGTGCCCTCAGGCGTCGCCAGCGCGAAGTTGAGGTATTCCTCATCCAGCCCGCCGACAAACAGCGCCAGACCGGCAAAATGCTTCACCCTTCTCTCGGACGCCCAGCGGGCGGTTTGCGCGAGAGTCTCCTGCTGGAACGGCACCACTTCGCTGGCCAGCAGCGGCGCGTTGACGCGCGACAGCTGCAGCGCCAGCAGGCCACCGGTGAACTGCTCGCTTAAGGTCACGCTCAGCTGACGCGACTGCAGATGCTTCGCAATCTGCGCCGGTAGCCCTTCCGTGCCTTCAAAGATCAGGCTTTCACCCGCTACGCGCTGCACCTCAGGCCACAGCGCCAGCATCGCCTCTTTCTGGGTGGCCGGTCCGGTCAGCTTGAGCTCAATGATCGGCATGGAGGAGCGATAGCCCATAGACACGCCCGGCGGGAGTGAGAGGTGATCGAGGCTCTGAGCCAGATCGCTTTCCGAACGGCCAAAAGTGGTCAGACGCAGGCACAGCGGGGGTTCCGGCAGGGTAAAACGCTGGCGAAGGCGCGGCAGGATCTGCTGCTCGACCATCACTTTAAATTCTGAGGGCACGCCCGGCGTGAAGAACATCAGGCAGCGGTTCAGCTGCATGGCAAACCCGCACGCGGTACCGACCGGGTTATCGACCAGTTCAGCACTGGCGGGAATTTCAGCCTGTTTGCGGTTGCTGGGGGCCATGACGCGGCCACGTTCGGAGAAAAAACGCGCCATCTGCGAGAGCCACGCCTCATGCAGCACCAGCCCTTCGCCTTTTGCGGTCGCGGCGGCCAGGGCACTGAGATCGTCACTGGTGGGGCCGAGCCCGCCGTTCACAATCAGCACGTCGCACTGTTCACTGCGCTCGCGCAGAACAGCGACCAGTGACTCAAGATTGTCGCCCACCGTATTGCGGCGCGTTAACGGTAATCCTTGCTCAAAGAAAAGATCGGCCAGCCAGGCAGCATTGGTATCAATAATTTGTCCATGCAGCACTTCGTCGCCGGTGGATAACATCTCCACGTTAATCATTGTGTTCTCCCGCTTATTTGGTCAAAACACTATAGCGCAAACGCGGGGTGGAGAAGAGGAGAAACTGGCGCGACAGCATGCCGCGCCGGAGAGATTAGAAGCCTGCGCTAACGCCCACGTACGGACCGTCGGCCAGCGCGTTGTCGCGGTTACCGTCTTTGCCGGCCAGGTTCAGATAGCGATAGCCTGCTTCGATGGTGATTGGACGCATGATGGTCCAGCGCGCGCCGGCGTTGGCTTCCTCATAGCTGTCGATACCGCTTGAGAGGGAATCTGGAGAGTAGTAGTACTCGCCAAACAGGCCGAAGCTGTCGCCAATTTTCCACTGCAGGCCGCCGCCCACTGCCGCCGCATATCCTTCGTCACCGTCATTTGGGTTGGTATAGATACCTTTACCGCCGACGGTCGCCAGGAACGGGCCCAGAGGAATGTTGAGGCCCAGGCCGAGGCTTGCCGCGTCGCCGTCGTCATCGTTATGCGTCCAGCCGCCGGTCATCGCCAGACCGGATGTCTCGGTACCCATGCCGAAGCCCAGGTGGGTATAATCCTGACCCGCCGAGCCGTTAATGCTAATGGCGTTCGCCGCCGCAGATACAACCATCAGGCCGAAGCCCAGTAATGCCACTTTTTTCATTGTCGTGATCCCGCACAATTTTTATAGAGAAGCCCCAAAACCGCGAGATTTTAACCTAGGTCTTCCGGGGATCAAGCACTCTGCGTGCGGCCGGCCAGTAGATTGTAACTATTTGAAACGGCTATTATCCCTTCAGCGTTGCGTTAACCCACTCCTGCAGCGCGCGACGCGAAACTTTAATGCCGCCATTTTTGAGTTCGGTCGGCAAAAGCAGCCAGCGGACGGGTTGCTCAAAACGCGCCACCTTGTCCCTGACCCAGTCGGGTAAAGTGGTGATATCCGTTCCCGGCTCGCACTCCACCACCGCCACCGGACGTTGCCCGAACTCAGCGTCGTCCAGCGGAACGATAAACACCTGGTTAACCTGCGGGTGCGTGGCGATAACGCGCTCGAGCGATTCCGGCTGGATCCCTTCTCCGCCGCTAAAAAAGAGGTTATCCATGCGGCCGAGGATCGTCAGACGGCCTTCATGCCATTCGCCGCGATCGCGGGTGGCGAACCATCCCTGCGCGTTGATCAGCGGAATCAGTTCGCCATCCCGCCAGTAGCCTGAGGCCATGCTTTGCGCCCTGATCCAGACTTCACCGTTAACGACCTGCACCTCTCTGCCCGGCAGCGCACGGCCCACGTCCGGCTCGCCGTCGGCCTCTTTCGCACAGACGGTTGTGGCAAACTCGGTCAGACCGTAGCCGCAGAAGGTGCGTATATCCTGCTCTCGCGCCTGTTCGGTCAATTCCACAGGGATGGCCGCCCCGCCCAGCAGCACCGCTTTCAGTGCGACAGGCTGGTGGGCATTAAGCAGACGCCAGAGCTGGGTTGGCACGAGCGAGGCGTGGGTGCAGCCGCACAACGCCTGCTCCAGAGGCTGTTTCTCGCGCACGGTTAACCGCGCGCCGGCCTGCAGCCAGCGCCATAAAATCCCCTGGCCGGAAACGTGAAACAGCGGCAGCGAAAGCAGCCAGTCGTCATCTTCACCGTAGGGCATCAGCGACAAAACGCCGCGCGCGCTGGCAAGATGGGCCTCGCAGGTATGGACCGCCGCTTTCGGCAGTCCTGTGGAGCCTGAGGTCAGCGTCATGGAGGCCAGCCGCGCCGGTTGCCACGCAGCGCAATACGCATCGGCGGTCTCGCGCATGCTCAGGGCAGGAAGGCCGTCGTAGCTGCCGTCCAGCACCAGCGCAAAGCGCAGCGTCATCTGCGGGAGCAGCACGTCCAGCAGCGGGCGCGGCAGCTGCGGATTAACGGGAAGAATACGCGCCCCGCACTGGAGCAGCGCCAGCCACGCCAGCAGGGTGTGCGGGTGGTTATGGGCCAGCAGCAGCACGCCGTCGCCCTCCTCCACGCCCTGACGGTGAAAGCCCGCCGCAAGGCTGTCGATGCGCGCGCACAGCTGTTGCCAGCTGAGCACCTCGTCGTTCAGCCTCAGCGCCGGTTTATCGGCAAATTGCGCACGCCAGTGCCGCCACGGCCAGTCGGTAAAACTCATCGCAACGGCTCCAGCGCCGCGACGTCGAGGCACGGCAGCGCGCTGTCCGGCCACGGGCGAAGAAGCTGAGCCTGCATCAGGTTCAGCGTGTCGAGGCCGGGGACCGTGTCAGGCGTTAACCAGGCGGCAATGCGCGCCAGCTGGGTTAGCCCAAGGCTGGACTCAATTGACGAACTGATGACCGCCGTCAGCCCTAAGGCGTGCGCCGCCGCGACCTGCTCGCGCACTTTCGCCAGGCTGCCGGTCAGCGTCGGTTTAATCACCACCGCGCTGACGCCGGGCTCGGCAGCAAATTCAAAATCGGCCTCGCGCAGGCTTTCATCCCAGGCGATGGCAATCCCCGTTTCGCGGGCAAACGCGCGTGAATCGTCGCGGGTTTTGCACGGCTCTTCGAGGAAGGCAATGCGGCTGCGGTACGCCGGATTGACGTACTTTGCAAACTGCTGCGCCTTAAGCGGCGTCCAGGCGCGGTTGGCGTCCAGACGCAGATGCAGATCGGGGATCGCCTCCAGCAGCAGGTTGGCGACCATGCCGTCACGCACCGCTTCATAAAGCCCCACTTTGATTTTCGCGACCTTCTCGCCCGGCATGGCAGAGAGCAGCGCGAAGAGCTCGTCCGGATCCCCTGTACAGAGCGGTGCCGCGCGGTAGTTAGCCTCTTCAGGCAGGCTGCCGTCCAGCTCCGCCAGCGCGCAGCTGATACCAAAGGCCGCGGAAGGGACATCCGGCAGCGCCGGATCCGCCCCCTCACGCCACGCGTCCGCCCACGCCAGCAATGCAGCCTGCGCATCCTCCAGCGACTCGAGGCTAAAGCCCGGCAGAGGCGAAATCTCGCCCCAGCCTTCCCGCTCGCCCTGCTGCAGATGCACGAAGAAGCCGTCACGGGTTTTTAACCGCCGTTCACGCAGCACCACGCCCGCGTCCATCGGTATCTGCCAGCGGTAAACCTGCGCGCGACGCATTACGGATTCCGTTTGTATTTGCTGAAGTCTGGCTGGCGTTTTTCGTTAAACGCGTTGCGCCCTTCCTGACCCTCTTCGGTCATGTAGAACAGCATGGTGGCGTTACCCGCCAGCTCTTGCAGGCCCGCCTGACCGTCGCAGTCGGCGTTGAGTGCCGCTTTCAGGCAGCGCAGCGCCATCGGGCTGTTTTGCAGCATTTCGCGACACCAGCGCACGGTCTCTTTTTCGAGATCGGCAAGCGGCACCACGGTATTCACCAGGCCCATATCCAGCGCTTCCTGCGCGTTGTACTGACGGCACAGGAACCAGATTTCACGGGCTTTTTTCTGCCCGACGATGCGCGCCATGTAGGAGGCACCCCAGCCGCCGTCGAAAGATCCCACTTTCGGGCCGGTCTGGCCGAAGATGGCGTTTTCAGCGGCAATGGTCAGGTCGCACATCATGTGCAGCACGTGGCCGCCGCCGATGGAGTAGCCCGCCACCATCGCCACCACCGGTTTTGGACAGGTGCGGATCTGACGCTGGAAATCGAGGACGTTCAGGTGGTGCGTCCCCGCATCGTCCTGGTATCCGCCGTAGTCGCCGCGCACTTTCTGATCGCCACCGGAGCAGAACGCTTTCTCGCCTTCGCCGGTCAGGACAATCACGCCGATATTGTCGTCATAGCGCGCATCCGCCAGGGCCTGAATCATCTCTTTCACGGTCAGCGGACGGAAGGCGTTACGCACCTGCGGGCGGTTGATGGTGATTTTGGCAATACCGTCGGTGGATTTGTGGTAACGAATGTCGGTGTAGCCTTCGGAGCAGTCCTGCCATTCAACCGGGGCGTAAAGCATGTGTTCATCAGGATAGATCATAGAGTGTCCTTTATTCGAAGACGCAGTATCTGAGCCAGACTCGCGGCAACCGCGTCGGGGTTTTCCCGGTGGGCGTTGTGTCCGGCGTTGGGAATTGCATGGCAGACGGCGCTCAGCTCCGCAGCAAGGGCCGCAAACTTCTCATCACGTTCGCCATAGAGATAATCAAAAGTGAAATCACGTGCGCTGAGCGCGGTACGCAGGTCGGGCTGCACGGCCAGCGACGTCGCCTCGAGCATCATCGCCAGCGCCGCGCCGTTGTTCTGGCTGCGCAGGGTAATCAGCGCGTCGCGCTGGGCGTCCGTCAGGGAGGCAAACACGGGCTGTTGGTACCAGTCAGCGAATACGTTATCCAGCGGTTCGCTGCGAAAACGTGCTGCCCAGCGGCGGTCGGATGCCAGCCGCGCCTGTCGCGCATCGGCATCCTGCAGGCCCGGATGACCGCCTTCTACCGTCACGCCCAACAGCCCCTTCGGCTGCTGGCAGGCATGGAACATCGCAATGCGGCCGCCGAGGGAGTACCCGACGAGCCAGAATTTCAGTATGTTGTAACTAATCAGAGTTCGGGTAAGCAACGCGCTCATCTCGTCGAAGCCCGTCACGCCCAGATTCCGGGATCCACCGTGTCCCGGCAGATCCAGATACAGCCTGGGGTAATCGCAAAGCCGCTCACCAACACCCTGCCACTCGCGGCAATCGCCGGAAAAACCGTGCAAAAAGACCAGCCAGGGATAGCCGGGTTTTCCAGCCTGCTGCACGCCCGAGAGGATCACAGCTGGCTCACCTGCGCCAGCAGGCTTTGCAGGGCCTGCGCACCGTCAGCCTCGTTCACCACCAGCTCAATCAGCGTCGCGCCCGGCTGCTTCCAGGCGGAGCTTAGCGCCGCATCCAGCTGTTCCCAGCTTTCCGGGCGATGGTATTTCAGGCTGAACATTGCCGCGGCGTGTTCGAACTGCACGTTCTGCGGCATCAGATAGAAGCGCTCGCGCTCGCTCTGCGGCGTAGGCAGCAGGGAGAAAATCTGTCCGCCGTTGTTGTTAACCACGATCAGCACGAACGGGGCAGACGCCTGACGCAGCAGCGCCAGCGCGTTGAGGTCGTAGAGCGCGGAGAGATCCCCCACGATGGCCAGCGTCGATTTTGCGCTGGCGCGCTGCACGCCCGCCGCCGTAGAGATCAGCCCGTCGATGCCGCTGGCACCACGGTTGCTGTACACCGGGTAGCCCGCGGGCAGCTGCGAAAAGGCGTCAATCAGCCGCACGACCAGGCTGTTGCCGACAAACAGCTGCCCCTGCTCGGGCAGGTACTGGCGAATACGGTGCGCCAGCCCGGCCTCGCTGAACGCTTCACAGCGCGCATGGGTCAGTTCCCACGCCTGGCGCGACAGGTCCGGGAGGGTAACCGCCCAGGGTTTGCGTTTTTCAGCCGGATGGAGCGCCAGCCAGGCGTCGATACGGCTGACCAGACGACGACCGCGGTGGTGCGCCGGATCAAGACGCCCTTCCAGCGCGTCCACCAGCCAGTATTCGTCCGGTGTGCAGGTGGCCTGCCACTGCAGTAACCGCTTGCCGGTTAAACTCGATCCAAGCTGGACCACAATCTGCGCCTGCGACAGCTCGGTGACCGCTTTGGCATTACCCAGCCAGAGATCCGCGCACGGCAGCGGCTGACCGGTCTGGGAAAGCACGTCGCCGATCAGCGGCCAGCCCAGGGTTTGCGCCCATTCGGCGACCAGCTTGCCTTCGGCAGGGCTCATGCGCCCGGCGATAACCACGCCGCGCTTCTGCCGCCAGAAGAACCAGTCGCGCTGTTTCGCGCTCTCAAGGTGCGTCTGCTCGCGCAGCCACGGTTTCTCACTCCCCCACCAGTCACCGAGAGACTGCTGCCAGTCAAGACCCGTGTCGTCCAGCTCGCCGTACAGCGGCTCGGCAAACGGGCAGTTGATATGCAGCGCCCCGCCGCGCAGCGTCTCCATGGCGTGATCGACGGTGGAGACCAGCCAGCTCGCCGGAATATCTTGGGTGGGACGCGGCAGCGAAATCGTCTGCGAAGGATGCGAAGAAAAGAGCCCCGGCTGACGGATGGCCTGATTGGCGCCGCAGTCGATAAGCTCAGGGGGACGATCGGCCGTCAGCAGAATCAGCTTTTCACCGGTTAACCCGGCTTCAATCAGAGCCGGATAGAGGTTCGCCACGGCGGTACCGGAAGTGACAATCACCGCCACGGGCTCTTTGCTGACCTTCGCCAGACCCAGCGCGAGATGCCCGAGGCCACGCTCATCAAAGTGGGTGTGGTGAATCAACGCCCGGTTTTCGGCGGCCGCCAGCGTCAGCGGCGTTGAGCGAGAACCCGGTGCAATACACACGTGCCTGACGCCATGGCGCGTCAGGGCTTCAAGGATCACCGCCGCCCAGCGTCGGTTAAAAGAACTTACTGACATGAGATTGTCCGGTATCAAGAATGCGACACAGTATAAATAATAGAAAAAATTGGAATTTTGATGTGAATCGGGATTGCGCGATTCAGTATTAATCCCTTAGGAGCAGAGAGCGCAATCCGGCCGCTTTGTTTTCAATCTCCTGCCACTCCTGTTCCGGGTCAGACCCGCTGACAATGCCGGCCCCGGCGTAGAGCCGCAGGGAGTCATCCTGGACGCGGGCGGAGCGCAACGCCACGCAGAACTCACTCTGGTCAGGCGATAAATACCCGGCAGAACCGGCGTACCACTCGCGGTTAAAGGGCTCAACCTTCTGAATAAATTCGCGCGCAGGCTGTCGCGGCAAACCGGCAACGGCCGCCGTCGGCTGTAGGATATGCAGGCACTGCTCGTCGTCGGCCTGCTTGAGCTCGGTCCAGATACAGCGGCGCAAATGCTGCACCTTACGCAGGCGTACCACCTGGGCAGGCAGTACCTCAAGCGTCTGCGTAGAGTGCTGAAGACGCTGGCAGATATCCTCCACGACCAGCATATTTTCGCGCTGGTTTTTATCGTCGTTCAGCAGCCACTCGCCCAGACGCTGCGCCTTTTTATCATCGGTATGGCTGGCGACGGTGCCCGCCAGCGCTTCGGTGCGCAGCAGCGTGCCGCGTCGCCGCCAGAGACGCTCGGGCGTCGAGCCGAGAAACGCGTTGCTGGCGTCGAATACCATGCAGAAGTGATAGCAATGTAAATTGAGGGCGCGGCTGGCCGCCATCAGCGCGACGGGGTTAATGCGCTGTGTAAACTGAAGATCGGTGGCCCTCGCAAGGACAACCTTTTCAAAATCACCGCGCGCGATGGTTTCGGTCGCCCTGCGGACAAGTCTCAGCCATTCGGCCCGTTGCGGCTGATGGTTTTCGTGCTCAACCTGAACGGCCAGCGGGCGGATAGGCCTGGCTGGCTGGAGCCGCTGTAAAAAACCCCGCGCGGCATGGGCATCTTCCTGAAGTGAATAATCGCTCCACAGCTGCAGGCGCAGCGTAGCGGTGCCGGCGGTACGTCGCCAGAACAGTCGCGGTAAAAAGAGGCTGCCCTGCTCCGGATTAAAGGCGTTCAGGCCGCAGATGCGGGTATCACCTGCCGCGTTTTGCTCGCGCAAAAACTGCGTGGCTAACGCCAGAGAGGAAAAGGTGATAACCGCCCCCAGCGCGGCCAGCTCTTCATCGCCGTTACGCTGCTGCCAGTAAAACTGCGGATAGCACTGCTGCGCCCCAAGCCAGGCGAGAGGGTCGAAGGCATCGTTTAACGGGAAAGAGACGTCGAAATGACGTATGCCGGGCGTTGCGGGTAACGCTTGCGAAAGCTGGGTACGCAATTGCTCCAGCGCGAGGAAAATCGAATTCACGCGAACCTCTCCCTGTTAAAACCTCGTATTATACGGGGTACTGGCCATAAATAGCAGTACCCACGTATAGGGAGTGGTTAAGCGGCTTAACGACGGGCCAACAGCAGCCCCAGTACCAGGCCTACGGCAGCACCCACGCCAATACCCTGCCACGGTTTTTCATGCACGTAATCATCGGCACGGTACACCGCTTTTTTGGCGCGGTAGTAGTAGTTATCAGACGCATGGCTGACGCGGTTTTTCACTTCATGCAGCGCCTGCTCGGCACGGGCTTTTAGCTCAATATATTTCTGATCGGCAGGGTCGCCCGAGGAACGTAACACCTCTTCCAGCGTTTCGCTCAGTAAGGCCAGGTCGTCGTCGATACGGGTATCCCAGGATTGAAATGACATATTTTTCTCCATGTTAGTACACCAGTTCGCTAACTATAGCCAACGACTCGCCATTACGCCTGCTTCGCTTCCCGCGCCATGCCGACGTGGGGAATGCCGTCTTCGTCGTATACTTCGGTGACCGGCACGAAACCAAAGTGGCCGTAGAAGGACTGCAGGTGCGCCTGCGCGCCCAGGTATAACGCCTTGTTCGGCCACTGTTTCTGGCATGCCTCCAGCGTTTTCTCCATCAGCTGATAGCCCAGTTTTTCACCGCGCGCTTTGCCGCTGATGATGACGCGGCCAATCACGACAGGCTCAAAATCGTCTTCGCTTTTCAGAATCCTCGCATACGCCACCAGCTCGTTATTCCGCCAGCCGAGGATATGGCGGTTCTCGCCGACGAGATCGTCGCCGTCGATGTCCTGATACGGGCAGGTCTGTTCAACCACGAACACTTCGCAGCGCAGTTTCAGCAGGGCGTAAAGTGAATGAACGGTGAGGTCACTATGGTGTAAATCTTGCCACTGGATCATGTCAGTCTCCTTCCTGGGGTTCATCACGTTATACTAAACCCCTCCCCGTTCAGCAAAGGGCTGATTGCGTTATGGAACTGATTTTTCTGGGTACGTCGGCGGGCGTGCCAACCCGCTCACGGAATGTGACGGCGATACTGCTGGATCTTAAACACCCCACCCGCGGCGGGCTGTGGCTGTTTGACTGTGGTGAAGGGACGCAGCATCAGCTGCTACACACCGCTTATCACCCCGGCAAGCTGGATAAAATTTTTATCACCCATCTGCATGGCGATCATCTGTTTGGCCTTCCCGGCCTGCTGTGCAGCCGCTCGATGGCCGGTAACGCCAACCCGCTGACGATTTACGGGCCTGCGGGTATTCGTGAATTTGTTGAAACCACGCTGCGCCTGAGCGGGTCGTGGACGGATTATCCGCTGGAGGTCGTTGAGATTAGCGAAGGCCTGATTTTCGATGACGGCGATTATAAGGTGAGTGCTCAGCCGCTCAATCACCCTGTCGAGTGCTATGGATACCGTATTGACGCGCATGACAAACCCGGCGCGCTGGATGCCGCCGCGCTAATGGCCGATGGCGTAAAACCCGGGCCGCTGTTCCAGCGCCTGAAGCACGGCGAGACCGTCACGCTGGAGGACGGGCGCGTCATCAATGGGCAGGATTATCTCGCCGCACCGCAGCCCGGCAAGAAGCTGGCGATCTTTGGCGACACGGCCCCGTGCCGGGCGGCGCTCACGCTTGCCCAGGGCGTGGACGTGATGGTGCATGAAGCGACGCTTGAAACGGCGATGGAAGAGAAAGCCAACGGCCGGGGCCATAGCTCCACGCGTCAGGCGGCACAGCTTGCCCGCGATGCGGGCGTCGGGAGGCTCATCGTCACCCACGTCAGCTCGCGCTACGACGCGCGGGGCTGTGAAAAGCTGCTGGCAGAGTGTCGCGCGGTGTTCCCGGAATGTGAGCTGGCCGAAGATTTCGCTCAGGTCAGCGTTTAGTCCTTCATTTTTCCCTCAGGATGCCGATAACGATTAAAAGGTCAGCATTTCTCTCGAGGGTAGAATGGATAATTTCCAGAAAGATATTGATGACAGGGCGAATCTGACCCTGTCGAACCGTTTTGAACTGTTGCTGTTCCGTCTTGGCACCTCTCTTAACGAAAATAAATCTGAGCTGTTTGGCATTAACGTCTTTAAGCTGCGTGAAATTGTGCCGATGCCGGAGTTCACGAAACCCGCCGGGATGAAATCACCGCTGATGGGAATGGTGAATATCCGCGATCAGGTGATCCCGGTGATTGACCTGGCCGCCGTGGCGGGCTGTAAGCCCACCACCGGGCTGAATATCCTGCTGATCACCGAATATGCGCGCAGCGTGCAGGCGTTTGCCGTGGAGTCGGTTGAGAACATCATGCGTCTGGACTGGAAGCAGGTGCACGCGGCGGAAACCGCCGTCAGCGGTCGCTATATCACCAGCATTGCCTGCCTGGATGAGAAAACGGATACCAACGATCTGGCGATGGTGCTGGACGTTGAGCAGATCCTGTATGACATCACCCCGGCCAACCACGATCTGCACGCCACCAATCTGAAAACCACTAAGTTCAATATCAAGCCGGGCGCGGTCGCGATTGTGGCGGAAGATTCCAAAGTGGCGCGTTCGATGCTGGAGAAAGGTCTGCAGGCGATGGAGATCCCAGCGCAGCTGCACATCACCGGCAAAGACGCGTGGGAAAAAATTGGCGTGCTGGCCGCACAGGCGCAGGCTGAGGGCGTGCCGATCACCGATAAGATCGCGCTGGTGCTGACCGACCTCGAAATGCCGGAGATGGACGGTTTTACGCTGACGCGCAAAATCAAAACCGACCCGGTTCTGAAGGATATTCCGGTGGTGATCCACTCTTCCCTTTCCGGCAACGCCAACGAAGACCATATTCGTAAGGTGAAAGCGGATGGCTACGTCGCGAAGTTTGAGCTGAACGAGCTGTCGTCAGTGATTGAGGAAGTGCTGGACCGCTCGATGAAGAAGATTGACGGGCCGTTGATTAGCCGTAAACAGCTGGCTTAGTCGGGTGGCGCTACGCTTACCCGACCTACAAAACCCGTAGGCCCTGCAAGCGTAGCGACGCTGGGCAATAAAAAACCCGCCGAGGCGGGTTTTTTGTTTTTACATCAGCGGCATCGCGCGCTGCACGATATCAATCAGCGGTTGCGGATAGATACCGAAGATCAGCACCAGCAGCGCGGAGATGAGTACCACGATACCACCAGCGCTGTACTGCCAGTTGCCTGGAGCATCACGATTGAGCTGCTGAGGTGCGCTCAGGTACAGGCTCACGGCCACGCGCAGGTAGTAGTACAGACCAATCGCGGAGCCGATCACCACGCCCGCGGTCAGCCACCACAGGTGCGCCTGCACACCGACGGCCAGCACGTAGAACTTACCGATGAAGCCCAGCGTCATCGGGATACCCGCCAGAGAGAGCATCATCACCGTCATCACGGCGGACAGGATCGGACGGTGCCAGAACAGACCACGGTAAGAGAACAGTGAATCGGCATCCGGACCACGGTACGGGCTGGACATCAGGCTCACCACGCCGAAGGCGCCGAGGCTGCTGAACAGGTAGCCGGCCAGATAGACGCCCACGGCTTCCATCGACATCTCACCGCTCTGCAGCGCAATCAGCGCCACCATCAGGTAGCCCAGATGAGAGATAGACGAGTAGCCCAGCAGACGCTTGATGTTGGTCTGGCTCAGCGCCATCAGGTTACCGAAGATGATGGAGACGAACGCGATGATGCCCAGCACCACGCGAACCGCTTCGCTGTCACCCACCGGCGCGTACAGGAACAGACGCATCACCACCCCGAAGATGGCGATTTTGCTCGCCGTCGCCAGGAAGGTCGACACCGGAGCCGGTGCACCCTGGTAGACGTCTGGCGTCCACAGGTGGAACGGGACCAGAGAGAGTTTGAAGCCAAGGCCAACAATCATCATGCCCAGACCCGCCAGCAGCAGCGGCTCATGCAGCATGCCGTCACCGAGGCTCTTGCCGAGCGCCATAAAGGAGAGGTTACCGGACTGTGCGTACACCAGCGCAATACCAAACAGCAGGAACGAGGACGCCGCCGCAGACAGGATGGTGTACTTGATGCTTGCTTCCAGCGAGCGCTTCTGGCGGAAGGCGTAACCAATCAGACCGAACAGCGGCAGAGAGATCAGCTCAATGCCGAGGAACAGCGCGGCCAGGTGGTTAGCATTCGCCAGCAGAATGCCGCCCAGCGCGGCAATCAGAACCAGCAGGTAAAACTCTTCTTTGTTGTCGTTGTAGCCTTCGAGCCACGGGTACGCAAAGGTACAGGTTGCCAGGCTCGCCAGCAGCACCAGACCGGTATACAGCATGGCGTAACCGTCAACGCGCATCAGCGGGGTGACGTCCATCGCCCCACCCTGGCCAACAAACCAGAGTGAGACTAACGCGGCGTTCAGGCCGATGACCGACAGCGTGGCATTCAGGAAGTGATTGCGTCGCCACGCAATGGAGAGCATCACAACCACCACCGTCAATCCGACGATCAGCAGCGGTAGCAGCGCGATCAGTTGTTGTGGAGTTATTGTCATGGCGAATTACGGCCTTGTAGTAGAAACAGAATTAACAAACCACTGCTGGATATTGCCCATCGCGCTGTGCGAGGTATCCAGAATCGGCTGCGGGAAGAAGCCCAGCAGCACCAGCAGTACGACCAGCAGCAGGATGATGAACAGCTCACGCAGCGACATCCCCGGCAGTTCTTGTGCAGCAATTTCGCTCTTCGCTTTACCGAAGTAAGCGCGGTGCAGCATCGCCAGCGAGTACACGGAAGCGAACACCAGACCAAAGGTGGAGATCACGGTAATCACCGGTACCACTTTGAAGCTGCCGAACAGAATCATAAATTCGCCGACGAAGTTACCGGTGCCCGGCATCCCCAGAGTCGCCACCGCGAAGAACATGGAGAGCGCTGGCAGCCACTTAATTTTGCTCCACAGACCGCCCATCATACGCATGTCGCGGGTGTGCAGACGTTCGTACAGCTGGCCGCACAGGATGAAGAGACCGGCTGCGGACAGACCGTGCGCAATCATCTGGATCACCGCACCCTGGTACGCCAGCTGGCTGCCGGTGTAGATAGCAATCAGCACGAAGCCCATGTGGGAAACGGAGGTGTAGGCAATCAGACGCTTGATGTCGTACTGGGTGAAAGCCATCCAGGCACCGTAGAAGATGCCGATCACACCCAGCCACATGGCAATCGGTGCGAACTCTGCGGAGGCGTTCGGGAACAGCGGCAGTGCAAAGCGCAGCAGACCGTAGGCCGCCGTTTTCAGCAAGATGCCCGCCAGGTCAACGGAACCCGCCGTTGGCGCCTGAGAGTGCGCGTCTGGCAGCCAGCCGTGCAGCGGAACCACCGGCATTTTCACCGCGAAAGCGATGAAGAAGCCCAGCATCAGCAGGTATTCTACGCCGTGCGACATTGGTGTCTTCAGCAGGTCTTCGTAGTTGAAGGTCCAGGTGCCGGTCGCGTTGTGGTGAACAAACACCAGCGCCAGAATGGCAATCAACATCACCAGACCACTCGCCTGGGTATAGATGAAGAACTTGGTTGCCGCCGTGATACGCGTTTTACCGTCGGACGCCTTGTGGCCCCACAGCGCGATCAGGAAGTACATCGGCACCAGCATCATCTCCCAGAAGAAGAAGAACAGGAACATGTCGATGGCAAGGAACACGCCGATCACGCCGCCCAGGATCCACATCAGGTTCAGGTGGAAGAAGCCCTGGTATTTTTCGATTTCTCGCCAGGAGCAAAGTACCGCCAGAACGCCGAGCAGGCCGGTCAGCACCACCATCAGCAGTGAGAGACCGTCAATCGCCAGGTGGATCGTAATGCCGAAACGCGGGATCCACGGCAGGATGAACTCAGACTGCCACTGCGGAATGCCCGCAGACTGGGTCAGTGAGTAACCGCCCTGCAACCACAGTTGCAGGCCAAGCGCGAGCGTCAATCCCATGGTGATCAGCGCGATCCAGCGCGGCATCTTCACGCCAAAGCGTTCAGTCTGCCAGCACAGGAAGCCGCCGATGAAGGGAATTAATATTAGCCAGGGTAGTAACATGGCGATTTACATTCCTTTTTAAGGCCCCCAGCAGGGGCCTGATTTTCAACGAATTCGAATAAAATTCACTTAACGATCAACGCAACACCATCAGCAGCGCCAGCACGACAACCGCACCGATGCTCATGGACGCCACATACCAGCGCAGGTAACCGTTCTCGCTGTACAGCAGGCCTTTGCCTGCAAAGCGGGAAAGGATCGCCGGGATGTTCATCAGGCTGTTCAGCGGGTCGCGCTTCAGCAGCCACGCGATGCCAAGGAACGGCTTAACGAAGATCATGTCGTACAGCCAGTCGAAGCCCCACGCGTTGTACCACCAGGTGCCCAGCAGACGGCCCGGCGCACTGTTGGCCACGGCAGTGACCAGCGTACGTTTGCCCAGCCACAGCCATGCCGCGATCAGGATGCCCGCGATAGCGACCACACCGGAGGTGATTTCAAGCGTCAGAACGCGACCGTGCTCAAGCTCGGTGGTGTCTGGCAGCACGCCCTGCAGCGGAGGCACAATCATCGCGCCAACGAAGGTGGACAGTACCAGCAGCACAATCAGCGGCAGGTGATGGGTAATCCCCTTCCCTGCGTGAGCGTGAATTTGTTCTTTACCGTGGAATACGATGAAAATCATACGGAAGGTATACAGGGAGGTCATGAACGCACCGACCAGACCCGCAACCATCAGATTGATATGACCATTCGCCATGGCCCCCGCAAGGATTTCATCCTTACTGAAGAAGCCCGCGGTGATCAGCGGCAGAGCCGCCAGCGCCGCGCCGCCCACCAGGAAGCAGACATACACCAGCGGAATGGACTTACGCAGTCCGCCCATTTTGAAGATGTTCTGCTCGTGATGGCAGGCCAGAATCACCGAACCGGATGAGAGGAACAGCAGCGCTTTAAAGAACGCGTGCGTCATCAGGTGGAAAATGGCCGCGTCCCACGCCTGAACGCCCAGCGCGAGGAACATGTAACCAATCTGGCTCATGGTGGAGTACGCGAGAACGCGCTTGATGTCGGTCTGCACCAGCGCGGCAAAGCCTGCCAGCACCAGCGTGACCGCACCGACGATACCCACCAGGTGCAGAATTTCCGGAGTCATCAGGAACAGGCCATGGGTACGCGCAATCAGGTACACACCGGCGGTAACCATGGTCGCAGCGTGGATTAGCGCGGAGACAGGGGTTGGACCCGCCATCGCGTCGGCCAGCCATGTCTGCAACGGCAGCTGCGCGGATTTACCCACGGCACCACCCAGCAGCATCAGCGTTGCCCACCACAGCATGTTGTTGCCTGCGGCGAAGTGCGCTGGCGCCAGTTCCACCATTTCGCGGAAGTTCAGCGTGCCCAGTTCGTTGTAAAGAATGAACAGCGCGAACGCGAGGAAGACGTCACCCACGCGGGTCACGACGAACGCTTTCATGGCCGCTGCGCCATTCTTCGGATCGGTATAGTAGAAACCGATCAGCAGGTAAGAACACAGACCCACGCCTTCCCAGCCCAGATACATCAGCAGCAGGTTATCGGCCAGCACCAGAACGACCATGCTGGCGATAAACAGGTTGGTGTAGGCGAAGAAGCGGGAGTAACCCTCTTCACCGCGCATATACCAGGAGGCGAACATGTGGATCAGGAAGCCGACGCCGGTGACCACGGAGAGCATAGTCAGCGAGAGACCATCCAGCACAAGGTTAAAACCGATGTTGAAATCACCGACCGACATCCAGGTCCACAGCGGCACGCTGAAAGGCTGACGCCCGTTGTTAAAGAAGTCGATACCCGCATACGCTGTCACCAGCGCGGCCAGGCCAACAGAGCCCATGCCGATGGTCGCAGACAGATTCTCAGACCAGCGGCCGCGAGAAAACGCCAGCAGCACGAAGCCAATCAGCGGAAAAATAATGGTTAAGGCAAGCATGTTCATCCACGCAACTCACTTACTGAATCGATGTTCAGATTCTGGCGGCGACGATGGAGCTGCAGCAACAGCGCCAGGCCAATACTCGCTTCGGCAGCCGCAAGGCTGATGGCGAGAATGTACATCACCTGACCATCGGTCTGGCCCCAGTAGCTTCCGGCGACCACGAAGGCCAGCGCGGAGGCGTTAATCATGATTTCCAGCCCGATCAGCATAAACAGCAGATTGCGGCGGATAACCAGACCAGTCAGACCCAGAACGAATAAAATCGCAGCGAGGATCAGTCCATGTGTTAAGGGGATCATGCGCGCTCCTCCGTTTTTCTTTTCGCGCGGTCGTCAGTGCGGTTGCTCAGCACCTCGCCAGCACGCTCTTCGCGGCCAACGTGGAAGGCCACAACCAGACCTGCCAGCAGCAGCATGGAGGCCAGTTCAACCGCCAGAACGTATGGGCCAAAGAGCGTAATACCGACCTCTTTAGCGCCGATCGGCGTGCCGTCGATGCCCTGATCATTAACACCCAGAATGGCGTACACGATCACCACCAGCATGATGGCCGACAAAATTGCCGGGCCGATCCACACCTGCGGTTTTAACCACTGACGTTCCTGCTCGATTTCAGAGCCGCCCAGGTTCAGCATCATCACGACGAACACGAACAGCACCATGATGGCCCCGGCGTAGACGATGATTTCCAGCGCACCGGCGAAGTGCGCGCCCAGTGCGAAGAACACCCCGGAAATGGCCAGCAGCGAGATGATTAAGTACAGCAGCGCATGCACCGGATTGGTGTGCGTGATCACTCGCAGCGTAGCCAGGATGGCGATAAGGCCACAGATATAAAAAGCGAATTCCATTGCCCTCTCCTTACGGTAACAGGCTCTTGACGTCGATAGGCTTGGCTTCGTTCTCTGCTTCGCCCTTATCTTTGCCGTCGATTGCCATACCCGCCATCCGGTAGAAGTTATATTCCGGGTATTTGCCCGGACCGGAAATCAGCAGATCCTCTTTCTCGTACACCAGGTCCTGACGCTTGTACTCACCCAGCTCGAAGTCTGGAGTCAGCTGAATCGCCGTGGTTGGGCACGCTTCTTCACACAGACCGCAGAAAATGCAGCGTGAGAAGTTGATGCGGAAGAACTCAGGGTACCAGCGGCCGTCTACCGTCTCGGCTTTCTGCAGAGAGATACAGCCAACCGGGCAAGCTACCGCACACAGGTTACAGGCAACGCAGCGCTCGGAGCCGTCCGGGTCGCGCGTCAGCACGATACGACCACGGTAGCGCGGCGGCAGATATACCGGCTCTTCCGGGTACATCCGGGTTTCGCGTTTGGCAAACGCGTGCAGGCCGATCATCCAGATACTGCGTACCTGGGTCCCGAAGCCTACCAGTAATTCTTTTAAGGTCATGGTCTATAGCCCCTTATGGCTGCTGCCAGAGAATGACAGCGGCCGTTACCAACAAGTTGACGAGCGTCAGCGGCAGGCACACTTTCCAGCCGAAGGACATTACCTGGTCATAACGCGGACGCGGTAACGCTGCGCGAATCAAAATGAACATCATCATGAAGAACGCGGTTTTCAGCGCGAACCAGATGAACGGCGGTAAGAACGGGCCATGCCAGCCACCGAAGAACAGCGTTACCATCAACGCGGAAATGGTGACGATACCGATGTACTCGCCCACGAAGAACAGACCGAATTTCATACCGGAATATTCGATGTGGTAACCGTCGGCCAGTTCCTGTTCGGCTTCTGGCTGGTCAAACGGGTGACGGTGACACACCGCCACGCCCGCGATGGCAAAGGTAATAAACCCAAAGAACTGCGGAATCACGTTCCAGATGTCGGCCTGGTTGTTGACGATGTCGGTCATGTTGAATGAACCGGCCTGCGCCACCACGCCCATCAGGGAGAGCCCCAAGAACACTTCGTAGCTCAGGGTCTGCGCAGACGCACGCATCGCACCCAGCAGCGAGTATTTGTTGTTACTGGACCAGCCTGCGAACAGGACCGCGTAAACCGCGAGGCCTGCCATCATCAGGAAGAACAGAATGCCGATGTTCAGGTCAGCGACCACCCAGGTTGGGCTGACTGGAACGATAGCAAACGCCAGCAGCAGCGAGGTGAAGGCGATCATCGGTGCCAGAGTAAAGATCACGCGATCCGAGAAGCGCGGGATCCAGTCCTCTTTAAAGAACATCTTGATCATGTCCGCGACCAGCTGGAGTGAACCACCCCAGCCCACGCGGTTCGGTCCGTAACGGTTCTGGAACAGACCGAGCAGACGACGTTCACCAAAGCTCATGAACGCGCCGCAGGTGACCACCACCAGCAGGATAACAATCGCTTTCAGAATGCTCAGCAGGATGTCGATAAGATCCGGCGTTAACCAACTCATGCTTTTGCCTCCTGCAGATTATCAAGACGCGCACCCGCCAGAACCGGCGCGATGCCAGGCATACCCATCGGCAGACCGACCTGCCCTGCTGTCAGACTTTCAGAAATAATCAGCGGCAGGCTGATGGTCTGGCCGTCATAGCTAAAGGCGATGCTCGCACCCGCGTTAACGCCAAGCTTGGCGGCATCCGCCGGGTTAAGCTTGATGTACGGCTGCGGCATGCGGGTCTGGAAGACCGGTGAACGCTGGGACAGCTCGTCGCTACCGAACAGGTGGTAGTACGGGGCAATACGCCAGCTACCGTCCTGCGCCTGGAAACTCGCCGGTACGGTGGTGAAGAAGTCCAGACCGGTTTCGGAGGCTTCAATCAGACGCACGCCCGGATCGCCGTGGCGCAGGGAGCCGCCCACTTCAGCCTGGAACTTGTTCCATGCCTGCGGGGAGTTCCAGCCCGGTGCCCATGCGAACGGGATTTGCGAACGCGGCGCAGACGGCTGGTTGTTCCCTTCCATGGAGAAGGCGAACATGGTGTCTTTATCCTGCGGCTGGCGCGGTTCGTGCACGCTGATATTGGCGCGCATTGCGGTACGGCCACTGTAACGGTGCGGTTCACGCGCCAGTTTCTGGCCGCGAATACGGAAGCTCGCTTCAGGCGCGGCATCTTTAATGCCCGCCAGCTGAGGCAGTTTTTCCACCACCGCGTCGATAACATGGTCGAGCTGCGTCCAGTCCACTTCACGGCTCTGCACGGTGCTGTGCAGGGAGTGCAGCCAGCGCCAGCTCTCCAGCATCACGGTGTTGCTGTCGTAGTACGACGGGTCATAAACCTGGAAGAAACGCTGCGCGCGGCCTTCGTTGTTGATAACGGTACCGTCGCTTTCTGCGAAGCTTGCCGCAGAGAGCACCAGGTGCGCTTTGTCCATAATCGCGGTGCGCTGATGGTCAATCACCATCACCAGCGGGGCTTTGGAGAGCGCGGCGTCTACGCGAGCGGCAGAAGCATGACGATGCAGGTCGTTTTCCAGCACCACCACGGCGTCAGCGGCACCGGATTCCAGTTCGCTCAACGCAGCTTCCAGCGAGCCGCCGCCAATCATGCCCAGACCAATGCTGTTCACCGCACGGGCAATCATGGTCACGCCAACGTCAGCACCGCGGCCTTTCAGAGCTTTGGCCACGTTCGCTGCGGCCTGAATGATCTCTGCGCTACCGGCGTTGGTACCGGAAATAATCAGCGGTTTCTTCGCACCGGCCAGGGCCTGAACAATCACGTCAACCTTGTTTTGCAGGTCGCGATCCAGCTCAACGGCCGGTGAGTTGTTGTCCAGCGCGTGGGCAATGGCAAAGCCAAGACGCGCCTGATCTTCAACCGGTGCGCAGTAGGTCCACGCCGCAATATCGTCCAGACGGGTATTGTCGACGTTGGTCACAAACAGAGGATGCTTCGCGCGCTGACCGATGTTCAGGATAGCCGCAATCTGCCAGTCAGCCACTTTTTGCGCCGCTGCCATTTCACGTGCTTTCCCCTTCACCGCCTGACGAACCGCCAGAGCCGCGCGTGCGCCGGTCTGGGTCAGGTCTTCACCCAGCACCAGAACCGCATCATAGGATTCAATTTCGCGCAGCGCAGGGGTATGGATACCGCCTTCACGCAGCACTTTCAGTACCAGCTGCAGACGTTCCTGCTCGCCCTGGGCGATGCCGGTATAGAAGTTTTCCGCCCCGACCAGCTCGCGCAGCGCGAAGTTGCTTTCGATGCTGGCGCGCGGGGAGCCGATACCAATCACTTTCTTCGACTGGCGCAGAATATCTGCCGCGCCCTGCATCGCCTGTTCAGCGTTCAGGGTAATGAAGTCGTCGCCACGGCGCTGAACCGGCTGACGCGGACGGTCCTTCAGGTTCACATAGCCATAGCCAAAACGACCGCGGTCACACAGGAAGTAGTGGTTAACGGTACCGTTGTAACGGTTTTCGATACGACGCAGTTCGCCGTAGCGCTCACCCGGGCTGGTGTTACAGCCGAGAGAACATTGCTGGCAGATGCTTGGCGCAAACTGCATGTCCCATTTACGGTTGTAACGCTCGGAGTGGGTCTTATCCGTGAAGACGCCGGTCGGGCAGATTTCTACCAGGTTACCGGAGAATTCGCTCTCCAGCACGCCGTCTTCCGGACGGCCGAAGTAGACGTTGTCATGTGCGCCATACACGCCCAGATCCTGACCGTCTGCATAGTCTTTGTAGTAACGCACGCAGCGGTAGCAGGCGATGCAGCGGTTCATTTCGTGAGAGATGAACGGCCCCAGGTCCTGGTTACGGTGAGTACGCTTGGTAAAGCGATAGCGACGGAAGCTGTGACCGGTCATCACGGTCATATCCTGAAGGTGGCAGTTACCGCCCTCTTCACAGACCGGGCAGTCGTGCGGGTGGTTGGTCATCAACCATTCCACAACGCTTTCACGGAACTGTTTGGCTTCTTCGTCATCAATCGAAATAAAGGTGCCTTCGGTGGCTGGCGTCATACAGGACATCACCAGGCGACCACGCGTGTCTTCCGCGTTTTGATATTGCTTCACCGCACACTGGCGGCAAGCACCGACGCTGCCCAGCGCCGGATGCCAGCAAAAGTACGGAATATCGAGGCCAAGAGACAGACAAGCTTCCAGCAGGTTGTCCGCCCCGTTGACTTCGTATTCTTTGCCGTCTACATGAATCGTAGCCATTAGCATGCTTCCAGTTGGCTCGGTCGAAACCGAGCGTTAATCAAAATTCTTGTCGTTACCAGCGCGCTTTAAGCAGGTTCGGCTGAATCCCATTGATCGCATGGGTATTGCTGAACGGCTGCTTGATGCCTGCTTCGAACTCGTCGCGGAAATATTTGATCGCGCTCTGCAGAGGTTCGACGGCACCCGGTGCGTGGGCACAGAAGGTTTTACCCGGGCCTAAGAATCGACACAGTTGCTCAAGTGTCTCGATATCGCCAGGCTGGCCTTCGCCACGTTCGATTGCACGCAGGATCTTCACGCTCCACGGCAGACCATCACGGCACGGTGTACACCAGCCGCAGGACTCACGGGCGAAGAACTCTTCCAGGTTACGCACCAGCGAGACCATGCCGATCTCGTGGTCGACGGCCATCGCCAGCGCCGTACCCAGACGGCTACCTGCTTTACCAATGCTTTCGAATTCCATCGGCAGGTCAAGGTGGGCTTCGGTCAGGAAGTCAGTCCCTGCCCCACCCGGCTGCCAGGCTTTGAATTTCAGGCCATCGCGCATGCCGCCCGCGTAGTCTTCAAGAATTTCACGTGCGGTGGTACCGAACGGCAGTTCCCAGACGCCAGGATTTTTCACGCGACCGGAGAAGCCCATCAGCTTGGTACCGGCATCTTTGCTTGAGGAGATGCCCTGATACCACTCCACGCCGTTCGCGAGGATAGCCGGAACGTTGCACAGGGTCTCGACGTTGTTGACGCAGGTCGGTTTACCCCACACGCCGGAGCTTGCCGGGAACGGTGGCTTGGAACGCGGGTTCGCACGGCGGCCTTCCAGGGAGTTAATCAGCGCGGTCTCTTCACCGCAGATATAACGCCCGGCACCGGTGTGCACGAACAGTTCGAAGTCAAACCCGGTGCCGAGAATGTTTTTACCCAGCAGGCCCGCTTCGGTGGCTTCGGCAATCGCGCGACGCAGGTTTTCTGCCGCTTCGATGTACTCACCGCGCAGGAAGATGTAGCCACGGTACGCTTTCAGCGCGAACGCGGAGATCAGCATGCCTTCCACCAGCAGGTGCGGCAGCTGCTCCATCAGCAGACGGTCTTTATAGGTACCCGGCTCCATTTCATCGGCGTTACACAGCAGGTAACGGATGTTCATGGATTCGTCTTTTGGCATCAGGCTCCACTTCAGACCGGTGGAGAAGCCCGCACCACCGCGGCCTTTCAGGCCAGACTCTTTTACCGCGTTAACGATGTCGTCCGGCGCCATGCCGCCAAGGGCTTTACGCGCACCGGCATAGCCGTTTTTGCTCTGATATTCGTCGAGCCATACCGGCTGTTTGTCATCACGCAGACGCCAGGTCAGTGGATGCGTCTCAGCAGTACGAATTACAGTTTTCATTTGTACTGCTCCAGCAGGTCAGGAATCGCTTCCGGCGTCAGATGGCTGTGAGTGTCCTCATCAATCATCATGGTCGGCCCCTTGTCGCAGTTACCCAGGCAGCAGGTTGGCAGCAGAGTAAAGCGACCATCGAATGTGGTCTGGCCCGGCTTGATATTGAGCTTCTTCTCAATCGCAGCCTGAATGCCCTGATAACCGGTGATGTGGCAGACCACGCTGTCACAGTAGCGGATCACATGGCGGCCTACCGGCTGACGGAAGATCTGGCTGTAGAACGTGGCTACGCCTTCTACGTCACTTGCCGGAATACCCAGCACTTTCGCGATCGCATAGATCGCCCCGTCCGGCACCCAACCACGCTGTTTCTGTACGATTTTCAGCGCTTCAATGGACGCCGCACGCGGGTCTTCGTAGTGGTGCATCTCGTGCTCAATGGCGGCACGTTCTGCTTCACTCAGCTCAAAAGCCTCGGTTTGTGGTTGTTGATTCTCGTGCATAATTAGCGGTCCACATCTGACATAACAAAATCGATACTACCCAGATACACAATCAGGTCGGAGACCAGACTGCCGCGGATGGCGGACGGGATCTGCTGCAGGTGCGCAAAGCTCGGCGTACGCACGCGGGTACGGTAGCTCATGGTGCTGCCGTCACTGGTCAGGTAGTAACTGTTAATACCCTTGGTCGCTTCAATCATCTGGAAGGATTCTTGCGCCGGCATGACCGGACCCCAGGAAACCTGCAGGAAGTGGGTGATCAGGGTTTCGATATGTTGCAGCGTGCGCTCTTTCGGTGGCGGCGTGGTCAGCGGGTGATCCGCCTTGAACGGGCCTTCCGGCATGTTGTTGAGGCACTGCTCAAGGATGCGCAGACTCTGACGCAGCTCTTCCACTTTCAGCATCACGCGGGTGTAGCAGTCGGAAACGCCGCCGCCCACCGGGACTTCAAAGTCGAAGTTCTCGTAGCCAGAGTAAGGACGGGCTTTACGCACGTCGAAATTAATACCGGTCGCACGCAGACCTGCACCTGTTGTCCCCCACTCCAGCGCCTCTTTGGCGCCATAGGCAGCAACGCCCTGGGAACGCCCTTTCAGGATGGTGTTACGCAGCGCGGCTTTCTCGTAGGAAGCCAGACGCTTCGGCATCCAGTCGAGGAATTCACGCAGCAGACGGTCCCAGCCGCGCGGCAGATCGTGTGCCACACCGCCGATACGGAACCAGGCCGGGTGCATACGGAAACCGGTAATGGCTTCTACCAGATCGTAAATTTTCTGGCGATCGGTAAAGGCGAAGAAGACCGGGGTCATCGCGCCGACGTCCTGAATGAACGTGGAGATGTACAGCAGGTGGCTGTTGATACGGAACAGTTCTGACAGCATGACGCGAATCACGTTAACGCGATCCGGCACGGTAATGCCTGCCAGTTTCTCAACGGCCAGTACGTATGGCATTTCGTTGACGCAGCCGCCGAGGTACTCGATACGGTCGGTATACGGAATGTAGCTGTGCCAGGACTGACGCTCGCCCATCTTCTCAGCACCACGGTGGTGGTAGCCGATGTCTGGCACGCAGTCGACAATCTCTTCGCCGTCGAGCTGAAGAATAATACGGAAAGCACCGTGCGCAGACGGGTGGTTCGGACCGAGGTTGAGGAACATGAAGTCCTCGTTGTCGGTACCGCGCTTCATGCCCCAGTCTTCCGGTTTGAAGGTCAGCGCCTCCATCTCCAGATCCTGCTTGGCTTTGGTCAGCTCAAACGGATCGAATTCGGTAGCACGTGCCGGGTAGTCTTTACGCAGCGGGTGGCCGGTCCAGGTCTGCGGCATCATGATGCGCGTCAGGTGTGGGTGGCCGTCGAAGGTCATGCCGAACATTTCCCATGTCTCACGCTCGTACCAGTTGGCGTTCGGGAAAAGTTTGGTGATCGTCGGCAGATGCATGTCGTTTTCAGACAATGCCACCTTGAGCATGATATCCGTATTACGGTCTATTGAGATCAGGTGGTAGAAAACGGAAAAATCCGCAGCAGGGAGACCCTGGCGGTGCGTTCTGAGACGTTCATCCATGCCGTGTAAGTCAAACAGCATGACGTATGGTTTTGGCAATTTCTTGAGGAAATCGACAACTTCCAGCAATTGTTCACGCTTCACCCAAACAACGGGTACCCCGGTGCGGGTAGCCTGAACAGTAAAGGCATCCGGCCCAAAACGGTTGCGCAGTTCGCCAATGACTGGGTCATCCAGATGATCCCGGGTCTGCCAGGCGGCTTCTTGCGCGGTTAAGTCGGTCATATTGTTCACCATTGCAAATGGTCCGTGGTGACTGTTGAGCCTGGCTTCGCGCTATTTGAGTAGTGATATGCGAAGGTGTTCTCCAGGCCTACAGGCGCAAATTAAATTTCGTCAGGCGTACGCAGATTGGTGACGGCAATACGTTCACCACGTTTACGCTCGCGCTCAGACTGCATGTTCGCGCGATACACACCCTGATCGCCAACGACCCACGACAGTGGGCGACGTTCTTTACCGATGGACTCCTGCAGCAGCATCAGCGCCTGCATATAGGCTTCCGGACGTGGCGGACAACCCGGGATGTACACATCCACTGGGATAAATTTATCTACGCCCTGTACGACGGAATAGATGTCGTACATACCGCCAGAGTTAGCACATGCGCCCATGGAGATAACCCATTTTGGCTCCAGCATCTGGTCATAAAGACGCTGAATAACAGGTGCCATCTTGGTAAAGCAGGTACCGGCCACCACCATCAGGTCAGCCTGACGTGGGGAAGCACGCAGTACCTCTGCCCCAAAACGCGCAACGTCATGCACCGCAGTGAATGACGTCACCATTTCAACGTAGCAGCAAGAAAGGCCAAAGTTGTAAGGCCAGATGGAGTTCTTACGACCCCAGTTGACCATATCGTGCATGGCATGTTCGAGTTTGCCCATGTACACGCTTTTATTGACTTCTTGCTCCAGGGGGTCGGTTACGATCTCCTGTTTTTGCAGGGGGTAACGGTCATTCTCACCGTTAGGATCTATGCGGGTGAGCGTATAATCCATCTTATTGCCTCGCTGTTACTGCTGACGATTAGAGATACTGTTTTCCGGGTTGATGTGTTCACGACGTGAACGCGCAGGCGTCCAGTCAAGCGCGCCAATACGCACCAGATAAACCAGACCGGCCAGTAGCACTAAAATGAAAATTGCGGCCTCGACAAAGCCCACCCAACCACTTTCGCGAATGGAGGTAGACCACGCGAAGAGGTAAAGCGCTTCCACGTCGAAGATGACGAAGAACATGGCTACCAGGTAGAACTTGGCAGACAGGCGTAAGCGAGCGGTACCTACTGAATCAATACCTGATTCAAAAGGTGTGTTTTTGTGCCTTGCACGGGCGCGACCGCCCAGGAACCAGCCGCCGACTAACATCAGGCAGCACAGGCCAATGGCTACAATAAGAAAGATTGCGAATGCCCAGTGATGAGCGATGACTTCTGTGGATGTTGACATACTCATTGCTTACTCATCAAAAGTGATACCAACGACACTGCTCTTGCTGGCAGATGGGCATCACATCGATTCATGGGGAGGAACAAATAACCTTACACTAACTGTCAGAAATGAGACGTAGACAGCAAAATGATGGGGTTTTTTACTCCTTTCTATAACCTATTGTCAACTTTAACAAAGGTTTCTTCACATTAAATTACATCGAGCGATTCTCATTAACATTTGGTGCCCTTTAACCCTGGTGGGTACATGACTTTCCGTCAAATGTATGTTGTTGAATCGTGTCCGTTTCGGAAGTAAAAAAAATAACCCTCCTATTTTGACAGGATTTGCCAACGATTCCTCCCCCCAAATAGGAGTATTTTCTTGATCTGCGACACGCTTTTGTTAATTCAACCTGGAAAACGGCAACATATTTCCTGTTTTTTTAACATAGGGGGGATATGGATGAAGTTAGAACGGAAAACGGATGAGTTTTAATCAAAAGCATTTAGCTTATTGATAAATAGAGGGTATCCCGGAAATCCACGCGGCATACGCGGGTATTATTGCTAAAAAAAAGCCACTGCATGTGAAAATCACACGAGTGGCTTTTTTTTACACTTACATTTTGTTACCAGAATTTTGAGCTGGCGATCACTCAAAATCCCCTTCAACGATCAGGGAATCATCCCCCCTTCGGAGGTAACGCGCTCGAACTGCCACGGGTTATGGTAGTTTTCCATCGCCTCGAACACCACCTTTGCCAGCTCGTTATGGCTGGACGAATTGTGGCAGAGCAGATATTCCGTATCCGGCAGCGTAGGCAGGCCATCGGATTTTCCGAGAACGCGCAGATCGGGACTCATCATTTCAACCGGGCGGGCGGTGACACCCAGACCGGCTTTCACGGCGGCACGCACCGCTGGCAGCGTGGACGCCACATACGCCAGACGCCACGGAATATTGGCCTCATTCAGCGCCGTCAGCACCATATCGCGGAACGGGCTCGGGTCATCCAGTAACACCAGCGGCACCGGCTCGCCTTTTTGCAGCACGTATTCGGCCGCGCAATACCAGTGTGTAGGTGATGTACGCAGCGTCAGGCAATCAAACTGCCCGGGACGATGCGTGGTGACCACCAGGTCGACTTTATTCTCATTTAACATCTCAACCATAAAAGCATTACGCTTTACGCTAACGTCCAGCGCAAGCTTCGGATAAACCGAACTGATGCGATTGAGAAGAAACGGCAATATAGTATCCGCCGACTCATCAGATGCACCTAACGTTAGCACGCCCTGAAGGTTGCTAAACATTAATGACATACATGCTTCATCATTAAAGCGAAGAATTTTCCTGGCATAACCCAGAAGCTGAATACCGTGTTCCGTTAAGAGCTTATTACGCCCGTGACGGGCAAATAGCTCTTTACCAACCAGTTGCTCCAGCCGCTGCATTTGCTGGCTGACGGCGGACTGAGTTCGGCAAACGGCGGCAGCAGCTGCTGCAAAAGTGTTGAGATCGGCGACCGCAACAAACGTTCTCAGCAGATCGAGGTCGAGATTCATTATCGGACGATTTGCATTTATCATATCTATTCACTTTCAGGTTGCTCGTGCGGAGCTGCCCGGGTTGAAGCTGTGTGTGTACAGTTAAGCAATTCCCTCTGAAGATTTTCCCTCGCATCCCGGCCCGGCAGACTGCCTGACAGATAGTTATTGTGCTGCTTTATATCAACAGTCAGAAAGCACGTTTCATGACGTTATTTTTATTCTCTTAAACGTTCAGGATATTTAGATGTTCGCAGGTTTATGTAAATTACATTAAAGGTATAACACCTTTTCTGCCATCTGTATCGCAGCGCTGTCAACGTAGCAGGAGATGTGCGACACATTCCAGCCAGAGATAACTCTAACAATAACAATCAATTAATTCAGAAAACCAGTGTCAGATATACAAAAAACGTGCATCTGTCCTCTGCTTTCCTTGAAGACATCTTAACCCAAATCCACTTTATTTATAAGTCTTATTGCAATATTAAGGATTAAAGAAGAATGTTAAGCTTCTAAACTAATTTTATTAAAATTAACTAAAGTTGCATTTTATAGGTTAATAATAAATAAATTTTAATTTAGATTAAGACTATTCATTAATGGCACTTAACATTAATTTCACATGAGTAACTTTTATCCACAGTATGCTATTACAGAAACAGGTATCAAGCATTCAGGTTTTACGAAAAGTCACTCAGGGTGATTGCCACCTCTGTCCAGCTTACCACTTTTTTTTAACAGCACATTATACAGTATTTTGGCAAATGGATAGCACATTTAACCTAACCTCTCGCTAAGCGCGCAACTTTAAGACAGTGAAAAAGCGCACGCGCAGCGAAAAAGATTCATCAATAATTTTCTCCGGGCACAAAATCTTCTCCTGCACACCCTTCAAAACGAAGCGAGGGGGGAGTACATTATTCCGTGCTGACTTCCACGGCAGGGAGCGGCAATAATAGCGAAAAGGTTAAAGGTTCATGTCCCCTATCGAAAAATCCAGCAAGCTAGATAACGTCTGTTATGACATCCGCGGCCCGGTTCTGAAAGAGGCAAAACGCCTTGAAGAAGAAGGCAACAAGGTTCTGAAACTCAACATTGGTAACCCTGCGCCATTTGGTTTTGAAGCGCCGGATGAAATTCTGGTTGATGTGATCCGCAACCTTCCGACTGCACAAGGCTATTGCGATTCAAAAGGACTTTACTCCGCACGTAAAGCCATTATGCAGCACTACCAGGCACGCGGTATGCGTGATGTTACCGTTGAAGATATCTATATCGGCAACGGCGTCTCCGAACTGATTGTGCAGGCAATGCAGGCCCTGCTGAACAGCGGGGACGAAATGCTGGTACCCGCGCCGGACTACCCGCTGTGGACGGCTGCCGTATCACTGTCCAGCGGTAAAGCAGTGCATTATCTGTGCGACGAATCCTCTGACTGGTTCCCGGACCTGGACGATATTCGCGCAAAAATTACGCCCCGCACGCGCGGCATTGTGATCATTAACCCGAACAACCCGACGGGCGCGGTCTACTCAAAAGAGCTGTTGCTGGAGATCGTCGAGCTGGCCCGCCAGCACAACCTGATCATCTTTGCAGACGAAATTTACGACAAGATCCTCTACGACGCGGCGCAGCACCATTCCATCGCCGCGCTGGCCCCGGACCTGCTGACCGTCACCTTTAACGGCCTGTCCAAAACCTACCGCGTGGCCGGTTTCCGCCAGGGCTGGATGGTGTTAAACGGTCCTAAAAAACACGCCAAAGGCTATATTGAAGGGCTGGAGATGCTGGCCTCCATGCGTTTATGCGCCAACGTGCCGGCGCAGCACGCGATCCAGACCGCGCTCGGCGGCTATCAGAGCATTAGCGAGTTTATCGTGCCCGGTGGACGCCTGTACGAACAGCGTAACCGCGCGTGGGAGCTGATCAACGATATCCCGGGCGTCTCCTGCGTGAAGCCGAACGGGGCGCTCTATATGTTCCCGAAAATTGACGCAAAGCGCTTCAATATCCACGACGACCAGAAAATGGTGCTCGATTTCCTGCTGCAGGAAAAAGTGCTGTTGGTCCAGGGCACGGCGTTTAACTGGCCGTGGCCGGATCATGTGCGTATCGTGACGCTGCCGCGCGAAGATGACCTGGAAATGGCCATCAGCCGTTTCGGCCGCTTCCTCTCCGGATACCATCAGTAACGTTGCCTTTCTGCCGGGTGGCGCTGCGCTTACCCGGCCTGCAAAATCCGCAAATTTGCATCTTGCCTCCCCTCCCCGCACAATGAACGCCTGTCGCAGTGAAGACAAAAGGTAACCTATGAGTCAGAGTCATTTCTTTGCCCACCTCTCCCGCCTGAAACTCATCAACCGCTGGCCGCTGATGCGCAATGTCCGTACGGAAAATGTGTCAGAGCACAGTCTGCAGGTTGCGATGGTCGCTCACGCGCTTGCCGCCATTAAAAACCGCAAATTCAACGGTCAGGTTAATGCGGAACGCATTGCCCTGCTGGCGATGTACCACGATGCGTCAGAAGTGCTGACCGGCGACCTGCCTACGCCGGTGAAATATTTCAATTCGCAGATTGCGCAGGAATATAAGGCCATTGAGAAAATTGCCCAGCAGAAGCTGATTGAGATGGTGCCCGAAGAGCTTCGTGATATTTTCGAGCCGCTTATCAACGAGCATCAGTACACGGAAGAGGAGAAGTCGCTGGTCAAACAGGCCGACGCGCTGTGTGCCTATCTGAAGTGTCTCGAAGAGTTGTCCGCAGGGAATAACGAATTCTTGCTGGCGAAAACGCGCCTGGAAAAAACGCTGGAATCCCGCCGCAGCGAAGAGATGGATTACTTTATGCAGGTGTTTGTACCGAGCTTCCATTTATCGCTGGATGAGATTAGCCAGGATTCTCCCCTCTGATTTTCGCCCAGCGGCGCTGCGCTTGCAGGGCCTACGGGGTTGTAGGCCGGGTAAGGCGCAGCCGCCACCCGGCAGGATGCTCAGAACGGGAACAGGACCGGTATCAATACCACGCACACCACCATCACCAGCACGGTGAACGGCACGCCCAGCTTAACGAAATCACTGAACCGGTAGTTCCCCGGTCCCAGCACCAGCGTGTTCACGGGTGAAGAGACCGGCGTCATAAACGCCGCGGAAGCGGCCATCGCCACCATCATCGCAAACGGATACGGCGATACGCCCATGGACTTCGCCATCGCCAGGGCGATAGGTGCCATCAGTACCGCCGTCGCGGTGTTCGAGATAAACAGGCCGATAGTGGCGCACATGATAAACAGGCAGACCATCATCATGTACGGCCCATATCCGCCGCCCACGTCCATTAAGCCTTTAACGATCAGATCCACCCCGCCGGTTTTTTGCAGCGCCAGGGCAAAAGGCATCATCCCGACAATGAGAATGATGCTCGGCCAGTGAATGGCTTTATAGGCGCTTTCGGCGTCAATGCAGCGGAATTTACCCATCAACAGGCAGGCGATGATTGCCGCTACCGGATTGGGGATCTCATCGGTCAGCATCAGCGCCACCATCAATACCAGGCAAAAAATCGCATGGGGCGCCTGGCTGTGGGCCGGGGAGGCGTCGCTCTCCTCAACGGGCATGTTGAGCACCACAAAATCACGCCCTTTTTGCCCGAGCTGGCTAATCAGCTTCCAGTTACCGACGACGAGAAAAATATCGCCCAGCAGGATCGGCTCATCCACCACCGCCCCTTCCATCGCCACGCCATCGCGCTTCAGCCCCACGACGTTCAGGCCATAGCGGGTACGGAACCCCATCTCCCGCACGGTTTTACCCAGCAGTTCCGACTCCGGGATCAGCGACACCTCGGCCATGCCGACATCCAGCGCCTGATCGGAGAAATACTCCCCGCGCAGCACCATCGGCTCCAGCAGCTGTTCGCTGCAGAACTCGCGCAGGTCCACATCCGCGGTGGACATATCAATCAGCAGGACGTCACGCGCGCGGAATTCCGACACCCCGTTGACGTTGACGATCACCCGGCGAAACCGTCGCCAGCGCTCTACGCCGATCACATTCGCGCCATAGCGCTCACGCAGCTTCAGGTCATCAAGCCGCTGCCCCACCATCGGCGAGCCGGGCCGGATCGCCAGACGGCGCGCGCGCCCGGTAAGGCGGTACTCCTTAATCAGATCGCGGAAGGTGCGTCGCTTCCATCCTTCTTTATTTTTGTCCTGTTTTTCACCTTTCAGGGCAAAACGGGTCAGCAGCATGTAGACCACGCCCATGACCAGAATGACCAGCCCAAGCGGGGTGACGCTGAAAAAGCTAAAGCCCTCAAATCCTTCCCGGATCAGTTCGCTGTTGACCACCAGGTTCGGCGGCGTGGCCACCAGGGTCATCATGCCGCTGATAAGCCCGGCAAAGCTCAGGGGCATCATCAGGCGCGACGGCGAGCTCTGCATCCGCATGGAGACGCTCAGCACCACCGGGATAAAGATAGCGACCACGCCCGTGGAGCTCATAAACGCCCCCAGCCCGGCGACGGTCACCATCAGGTAGATCAGCATCTTGGTTTCGCTGCTGCCCGCCACTTTTACCAGCCACGCACCCATAATGGTCGCTACGCCGGTGCGCACCAGACCATCCCCGATGATAAACAGGGCGGCAATCAGGATAACGTTGGGATCGCTAAATCCGGAGAACGCTTCCGGCAGCGTAAGCGTTCCGCTCAGCACAAACGCGACGATGACAAACAGGGCGACGGCGTCCATGCGAACCTTGCCCGTGGCAAAAAGAATGATGGCGATTAAAAGCAGGCTCAGGACCCAAATCAGTTCACCGTTCACAACCTATCCTTGTCAGTGGAAGATGAGAAATTTTGCCATAAAAAAGCCCCAGCAATGTGGGGCCATATCATGGGATTACATTTTTAGCGAGACGGTTACAACTCCGTCAGAGGCTTTTGAAACAGACAGTGCCGTCAGTGAATCCAGCACCAGGTCTGCCTCGTCCAGGCGGGGAGATTCCGCCGGAACGTTAACGGCGATGACGTGGCTTCCTGCGTTCAGCCCGGCCAGTACGCCAGCCGCCGCATCTTCGACCACCACGCACTCTGCAGGGTCCAGGCCCAGCAGTTCAGCGCCCAGTAAAAATGCGTCAGGCTCCGGTTTACCCCGCTTCACGCGCTCCGCCGTGATAAACACGTCCGGCGTCGGCAACCCTGCAGCCTTGTGCCGGGCGTGGGCCACCGGCACGGAACCGGAGGTGACAATAGCCCACGGGATCTGCGCCTCGTTCAGATGCTCAAGCAGTTCGCGCGCGCCCGGTAACGCGGTGATGCCGTCCGTATCGGTGGCTTCAATGTGTTCCAGGTACTTGAACTCCGCCTGAATGTCCTCCTCAGAGCGTCCGGCCAGGAAGTGCCGTAGCGAGGTGATGGCCTGTTTGCCATGGATAAAATTCAGCACGTCCTGATGGTCGATGCCATGTCTGTCAGCCCAATGGCACCAGGAACGTTCCACAACCGGCAGCGAGTCCACCAGCGTACCGTCCAGATCAAACAGAAAACCTCTACACTGCACACGCACCTCCGTCAGGCATTAATGATTTGTTGAATTTCGTTGCTGCTTAAATGGTACTGACGCGGGCAGGCGTGCCACGCGCTCAGCATACGCTGATATTTATCCCACATCGGGGTCTGCGCGTTGAAGCCGTGGGTGCCCGCGTCAAAGTGGGTATAACGTCCTTCCGTATTCACCATGAAGCGCACATAGCTGAGATAACGCGCTTCCGTTGCGGCATCAAAACCTAAGAAGGTCACGCGGCGCTCGTCAATGGACTGCTGATCTTTGAGATTCGTCCAGGACACATGCAGGGCGTGATACATCTCCATAATGTCGATCACGATGCGACAGGTTTCTTCTTTCAGCTCGCCAAACTCGCGGTCCAGTTCGCGCATTTGTAGACCAAAGCCGCGTTCGACGATGGTTTGCAGGCGGCTGTAGCGCGCAGCGTTATCGGGATCAAGCATAGTCATCATCTTGTACTGGTTAGACAAAATCAGACGTTGGGCATGGGTCATTTCCATCTTTCGACTCCTGTAGCGCATTGCACTTAAAAAAAAGACACGGTAACTGATTGTTACTGTGCCCTCTTTTCTTGGTCGTTTCGATGATCAATCACAAGTCATCGAGGAATGTTTTATCCAGTTGCTTAAATGCACGCTTTAACGTGTCCGCCAGCGCCTGGTAATCCGGCTTGCCTTCCACCGGGGCGAGCGCCTGCCCGGCCTCTTCCAGTTTACCGCGCACTTCATAAAACCAGTGTAAAATAGAAGGGGGAAGTGGCGTGATGGACCGTTTACCTAACCACCACAGGCCCTGCATTGGCAGGCTTAATGCGAAGAGCGCCGTGGCAACGGCAGGACCAAGCTGTCCACCCAACGCAATCTGCCAGCACAGCGTAAAGATAGCGACAGGCGGCATAAAGCGAATCGCATAGCGCGTGGCGCGGATGGTGCGATTCTCAATAAACATCGGCGCAAGGCGCTTTTCCATCGGCCACGTCTTTGCGTAATGCTGTCCCCGACGAAACAGGCTAAAGAAATTAACGGACGGGTTCTCTGGTGTCGACATGGCTGTACCTCAACTTCACATATAAAAATTAAAATTTTCGTGCAAAACCACAACAAGCTATGACAACGTTCAAAATATTTTGTCATCACTACCCCGTATCGGGTATCCTGTGCCAGCCTGATAGGGCCTTAGACGAGAATCATTAGCTCGTCAAATTATTGCATATTATGCCATTGGCTGAAAATTGTGCAAAATGGCATAAAATCATAGTTATTTCTTCCATCATGCCACAATGTTCGTTTGGCATGATGTTAATCATAAATGTCCGGGTCATCATGCGTTACGCTGTTAGACTCACTGACGTTTTTTTAGCCACGTATCAATAATAGGTACTTCCATGTCGAGTAAGTTAGTACTGGTTCTGAACTGCGGTAGCTCCTCACTGAAATTCGCCATCATCGATGCGCTCAACGGTGACGAATACCTCTCTGGTTTGGCCGAATGTTTCCATCTGCCTGAAGCACGTATCAAGTGGAAGATGGACGGCAGCAAACAAGAAGCGGCTTTAGGTGCAGGCGCCGCTCACAGTGAAGCGCTGAACTTTATCGTTAACACTATTCTGGCACAAAAACCAGAACTGTCTGCTCAGCTGACTGCGATTGGTCACCGTATCGTCCACGGTGGCGAAAAATATACCAGCTCCGTGGTGATCGACGACTCTGTGATCCAGGGCATCAAAGATTCAGCCTCTTTCGCACCGCTGCACAACCCGGCTCACCTGATCGGTATCGCTGAAGCGCTGAAATCCTTCCCGAATCTGAAAGACAAAAACGTGGCCGTATTCGACACCGCGTTCCATCAGACCATGCCGGAAGAGTCTTACCTCTATGCCCTGCCATACAGCCTGTACAAAGAGCACGGCGTACGTCGTTACGGCGCGCACGGCACCAGCCACTTCTATGTGACTCAGGAAGCGGCAAAAGTGCTGAACAAGCCGGTTGAAGAACTGAACATCATCACCTGCCACCTGGGCAACGGTGGTTCTGTTTCTGCTATCCGCAACGGTAAATGTGTTGATACGTCCATGGGTCTGACCCCGCTGGAAGGTCTGGTGATGGGTACCCGTTCCGGTGACATCGACCCGGCGATCATCTTCCACCTGCACGACACCCTGGGCATGAGCGTTGACCAGATCAACAAAATGCTGACCAAAGAGTCTGGCCTGCTGGGTCTGACCGAAGTCACCAGCGACTGCCGTTACGTTGAAGACAACTACGCAGAGAAAGAAGACGCTAAACGTGCAATGGACGTTTACTGCCACCGTCTGGCGAAATACATCGGCTCTTACACTGCGCTGATGGAAGGCCGTCTGGACGCGGTTATCTTCACCGGTGGTATCGGTGAGAACGCGGCAATGGTTCGTGAACTGTCCCTGGGCAAACTGGGCGTTCTGGGCTTCGAGGTTGATCACGAGCGTAACCTGGCTGCCCGCTTCGGCAAGTCTGGCTTCATCAACAAAGAAGGCACCCGCCCTGCTCTCGTTATCCCAACTAACGAAGAACTGGTCATCGCGCAAGACGCGCACCGCCTGACTGCCTGATTCCACACCGCCAGCAATGCTGGCGGTGCTGTTTTGTAACCCGCCCGATTTGGGCGGTAACGAAAGAGGATAAACCGTGTCCCGTACTATTATGCTGATCCCTACCGGAACCAGCGTCGGCCTGACCAGCGTCAGCCTTGGCGTTATCCGTGCTATGGAACGCAAAGGCGTTCGTCTGAGCGTCTTTAAGCCAATCGCCCAGCCACGTGCCGGTGGCGATGCACCAGACCAGACCACCACCATCGTTCGCAAGAACTCCAATCTGCCAGCGGCTGAACCGCTGAAGATGAGCCACGTTGAGTCTCTGCTCTCCAGCAACCAGAAAGACGTGCTGATGGAAGAGATCATCGCCAACTACCATGCTAACGCGCAAGACGCGGAAGTGGTGCTGGTTGAAGGTCTGGTTCCAACCCGCAAACACCAGTTTGCCCAGTCTCTGAACTTCGAAATCGCGAAAACCCTGAACGCAGAGATCGTTTTCGTGATGTCTCAGGGCACTGACACCCCGGAACAGCTGAACGAGCGTATCGAACTGACGCGCAGCAGCTTCGGCGGCGCGAAAAATACCAACATCACCGGCGTGATCGTCAACAAGCTGAACGCGCCAGTGGATGAGCAGGGCCGTACTCGCCCTGACCTGTCCGAGATCTTCGACGACTCGTCCAAAGCGAAAGTCATCAAAGTTGACCCGGCTAAGCTGCAGGAATCCAGCCCGCTTCCGGTTCTGGGCGCGGTGCCATGGAGCTTCGATCTGATTGCCACCCGTGCAATCGACATGGCGCGTCACCTGAACGCGACCGTGATTAACGAAGGCGACATTAACACCCGTCGCGTGAAGTCCGTTACCTTCTGTGCGCGTAGCATTCCGCACATGCTGGAACACTTCCGCGCAGGTTCCCTGCTGGTGACCTCCGCAGACCGTCCTGACGTGCTGGTTGCAGCCTGCCTGGCCGCAATGAACGGCGTGGAAATCGGTGCGATCCTGCTGACCGGTGCCTACGAGATGGACCCACGCGTCAGCAAGCTGTGCGAACGCGCGTTCGCTACCGGCCTGCCGGTCTTCATGGTGAACACCAACACCTGGCAGACCTCCCTGAGCCTGCAGAGCTTCAACCTGGAAGTGCCGGTTGATGACCACGAGCGTATCGAGAAAGTTCAGGAATACGTTGCGGGCTACATCAACGCAGACTGGATCGAATCCCTGACCGCGACCTCCGAGCGCAGCCGCCGTCTGTCTCCGCCAGCCTTCCGTTACCAGCTGACCGAGCTGGCGCGTAAAGCGGGCAAACGCGTTGTGCTGCCAGAAGGCGACGAACCACGTACCGTTAAAGCGGCGGCTATCTGTGCAGAGCGCGGCATCGCGACCTGTGTGCTGCTGGGTAACCCGGATGAGATCAACCGCGTAGCGGCCTCTCAGGGCGTTGAGCTGGGCGCTGGCATCGAAATCGTTGACCCGGAAGTGGTTCGCGAAAGCTACGTTGCCCGTCTGGTTGAGCTGCGTAAGAGCAAGGGCATGACCGAAGCCGTTGCGCGTGAGCAGTTGGAAGACAACGTGGTGCTGGGCACGCTGATGCTGGAGCAGGACGAAGTTGACGGTCTGGTTTCCGGTGCGGTTCACACCACGGCGAACACCATCCGTCCACCGCTGCAGCTGATCAAAACCGCGCCAGGCAGCTCTCTGGTGTCTTCCGTGTTCTTCATGCTGCTGCCTGAACAGGTTTACGTTTACGGCGACTGCGCGATCAACCCGGATCCAACCGCAGAGCAGCTGGCAGAGATCGCTATCCAGTCCGCAGACTCCGCGACCGCTTTCGGTATCGAGCCACGCGTGGCGATGCTCTCCTACTCCACCGGCACATCTGGTGCAGGTAGCGACGTAGAGAAAGTGCGTGAAGCGACCCGTATTGCGCAGGAAAAACGCCCTGATCTGATGATCGACGGCCCGCTGCAGTACGATGCCGCAGTCATGGCTGACGTTGCAAAATCCAAAGCGCCGAACTCGCCGGTTGCAGGTCGCGCTACCGTGTTCATCTTCCCGGATCTGAACACCGGTAACACCACCTACAAAGCGGTACAGCGTTCTGCCGACCTGATCTCCATCGGGCCAATGCTGCAGGGCATGCGCAAACCTGTGAACGACCTGTCTCGTGGCGCACTGGTAGACGATATCGTTTACACCATCGCGCTGACAGCGATCCAGTCTTCGCAGCAGCAGTAATGTACTGCCGGATGGCGCTTCGCTTATCCGGTCTACAAAACCGTAGGCCCGGTAAGCGCTAGCGCCACCGGGCAACAAAAAGGCGACCACTTAACCGGTCGCCTTTTTTATTTACAGCAGCTCTCTCGCCGCCGATACAATGTCATGTGCCGTCAGGCCATACTCTTTCTGCAGGAAATCCTGCGTTCCCACCTGGCCGTAACGCTCCTTGACCCCGACCCGCCGCATCGGCACCGGACAGGTTTCCACCAGCACTTCCGCTACCGCCGACCCCAGCCCGTTGTGAATGCTGTGGTTTTCACAGGTCACGATGCGCCCGGTTTTCTCGGCGTAGTTTTTCACCAGCATCCGGTCGATGGGCTTCAGGGTAAACATGTCGATGACCGCCGCGCTGACGCCCTCCTGCTCAAGCTGCCGCGCCGCCTCAAGGGCTTCTGCAACCATGATGCCGTTGGCAATCAGCGTAATATCGCTCCCCTCGCGCAGCACGTTACCTTTTCCAATGGTGAAGGTGGAGCCCGGCGCATACACGCTCGGCGCCTGCTTACGAATGGTCCGCACCCAGTAGAAGCCGTCGAGATCGATAAGCTGGCGCAGCACGTCCTCAAACATCACCGCATCGGTGACTTCCAGCACAACCGAATGCGCCAGCCCGCGCACAATGCCCATATCCTCAAACGACATATGCGTTCCGCCGTTGTGGCAGGCCGTCACGCCCGCGTCTGAGGCAATCACCTTCACGTTGTTGCGCTGATAGTCCAGGGACATAAACAGCTGGTCAAAGCAGCGGCGGCTGGCAAAGGCGGTGAAGGTGTGAACGAACGGCTTGCGGCCGGTAAGCGACAGCCCGGCTGCCGTGCCGATGACGTTAGCTTCCATAATGCCGCAGTTAATCACGTGCTGCGGATAGTCGCGCGCCACGCCGTCCATCGCCATCGAGCTCATCAGGTCGGCTTCAAGCGCAATGATGTCGCTTCCGGCCTCAATCTGCTTTGCCACGAAGCCCGCGTAAACTTTACGCATCTCAACGGCGTCTTTCTGTCCTGCCGGTGCAACCTTAATCATGTGAAGCCTCCAGTTGGCGAATCGTCTCATTGAGGGCCGCTTTGCTCTCCGCGGTCAATCGCAGGTGGTGCGAGTTGCTGAGCTGTTCCAGGTACGGCACACCCTGCCCCTTAATGCTATCGAGGATGACGACTAACGGACGCGCATCGGCAGCCGGGACCCGCGACGTCACCGCCAGCAGCGCCGGAATGTCGTCCCCCTTGACCGTCACCACGTCAAAGCCAAAGGCGCGGAATTTGCCCTCGAGGTCGAACGCGCAGATGATCTCATCCAGCTCGCCGTCGAGCTGCTGTTTGTTCCAGTCGACAAACACCGTCAGGTTGTTCAGGCGATGGTGGGCAATAAACTGGAACGCTTCCCAGCACTGACCTTCGTTCAGCTCGCCGTCGCCGACGATGCAGAAGACCCGATTCGGCCGCCCTGCCAGCCTGTGCGACAGCGCCATGCCGCCGGCGATGGAAATCCCCTGTCCCAGCGAACCGGTGGTAGCATCTACGCCGCGCGTTTTCAGACGGTCCGGGTGGCTCGGCAGGCGCGTCCCGTTTTGGTTGAGCGTGCTCAGCTCTTCTATCGGGAAGTAGCCCTTGATCGCCAGGGTGCTGTAGAGCGCGGGGCCCGCATGGCCTTTTGACAGCACAAAATAGTCTCGCTCCGGCCAGTCCGGGTCCGCCGGGTCGATTTTCATCACCGCGCCGTACAGCACGGCCAGGGTTTCAACCACCGACATGCTGCCCCCGTAGTGCCCAAAGCCCAGCTGCGTCAGGGATTTCAGCGTCTCAAGACGGATCTGACGCGCGAGTTCGGTTATCTCTTTCTCATTCATGATTTGGCTCCGGTGTTTTCCTGCGCGTTACCGCCCGCAGGTTTGTTTTTCGCGAAGACGTTGTACGCCACCAGCAGCGCGAACAGCGCCACGACCAGCCCGGTGATGGCCAGCGGCGACAGGAAGCGCGCCAGGTTGCCGAGCACAATCCCAACCGCGCCGAAGTCGGCGTCAGAGAAGGTGGTGTTGGCAAAGCCAATGGCGCCCAGTACCGGCAGCAGCAGGACCGGCAGGAAGGTAATCAGCAGGCCGTTGGCAAAGGCGCCAATCATCGCCCCGCGACGTCCGCCGGTGGCGTTACCGAACACGCCCGCGGTTGCGCCGGTGAAGAAGTGCGGCACCACGCCCGGGAGGATCAGCACCCAGCTAAACTGACCGCAGATGAACAACCCCACAATCCCGCCGAGGAAGCTGAACAGGAAGCCAATCAGCACCGCGTTAGGTGCATAGGGATATACCACCGGGCAGTCCAGCGCAGGACGCGCGTTCGGCACCAGTTTTTCCGAGAAGCCGGTAAAGGCCGGGACGATTTCCGCCAGAATCAGGCGTACGCCCTGAAGGATGATGAACACACCTGCCGCAAAGGTTATCGCCATGATGATGGCGTAGACCAGGTAGTTCTGGCCGCCGCTGAAGGTCGCCTCGACGTACTCACGTCCGGCGCTCACCGCCAGGATGAGGTAGATAATCATCATGGTCAGGGAGATGGAGATTGAGCTGTCGCGCAGGAAGCTCAGGTTCTTCGGCAGGTTCATCTCTTCCGTTGAGCGGGAGCCCTTACCGACCTTGCTGCCAATCCAGCCGGACAGCACGTAGCCCAGCGTGCCGAAGTGGCCGAAGGCAATCTCATCGTTGCCGGTAATGCGCTTCATGTAGCGCTGCGCAATCGCCGGGAAGAAAGCCATGATCAGGCCGAGGATCAGCGACCCGGTAAAGACCAGCCCTACGCCTTCAAAGCCCGCCACCGTCAGGATCACGCCAATCATGCACGCCATATAAAACGTGTGGTGTCCGGTCAGGAAGATATACTTCAGGCGGGTAAAGCGGGCGACGATAATATTCGCCACCATCCCGAAGGCCATAATCAGCGCGGTCGCTGCACCGTATTTTTCGAGCGCAATGGACACAATGGCTTCATTGTTTGGAATAATGCCCTGAATAGTAAAAGCGTGTTCAAACATGCCGCCTAACGGATTTAACGATCCGACCAGCACGGTGGCACCACCGCCCAGTACAATAAAGCCGAGAATCGTTTTAATTGTGCCTTTTACGACATCTGAAAAAGATTTTTTCTGCGCAACCAGACCGATTAACGCAATTAACCCCACCAGCACCGAAGGGACTTTTAAAATATCGACAACGAAATTCAGCGTTTCAAGGATAAACATATCCACCTCGCCTTATCAGGGTTATTGTCTTTCGAACCAGGCGCGCAGCTGCGCTTCAAGTTCGTTGATGTCGATGATGTTGTTGATCACCACCAGCTGGCTGTCCGGCACGCTGGCGCTGGCCGCAATGTCTTTTGCCATCACGAACAGATCGGCCGCGCCCGGCGTCGCCGAGGAGAGATCGGAGTGTTCAACCTCAGCCTCAATCTCCAGCTTTTTGAGCACCTTTTTAATATTCATTTCGACCATAAAACTGCTGCCCAGGCCAGAACCGCAAATAGCCATGATTTTCATTGTTGTCCCCTTATTTTAAGTAGAGTACGCCCCATCACGCTGACGCGTAATGTAGTGAAAAACCGGATTACAGAATTAAATCAGAAGCGGTTAATAATTTTTTTAATTTCCTCCAGGGTATTCGCCTGATGCAGTTTCTCCATCTCCTCGTCGCTGGAAAATAATTCTGCGAGTGCGGATATCATTTCGATATGGCTATGTTTGTCAGGTGCCGCGAGCATGATAATCACATCGACAGGGTCAAACTCACCGGCACCAAACGAGACGCCCTGTTTTAGTTTTAATAACGACAACCCCAGTCCTTTGGCGCCTTCCTCCGGCCGCGCATGCGGCATCGCCAGCCCCGGTGCCAGCACATAATAAGGTCCTAACGTGTGGTGCTGCTTGATGATGGCCGTGACGTAGTCAGGCTCAATCACCTGCAAATCCAGCAGCGGCTTCGCGCACAGCTTCAGCGCCTGCGGCCAGTCTTCCACGCTCTCCTGCAGCGTGATGGTTGTATCATATATCCATTTTTTGAGCACTTTTCACTCCCGCGACACGCTTAAGATGAGCAAACTTTATTCAACGCATCGCGGATTGACTGCGATCGCGATCACAAAGATAGCGCTACCAATGGTTATCATGCAGAAATGTGATAGCGCTATCAAATTGCAATCACGTTGCTAAATCACAGCAAAAAAAGGGATTTAAGGCGTATACTGCCTGTCACGTGAAACGAAGGAAAATAAGAACGCGTCTGGTCAGCAGGAAGGTGTATGTCTCTAACCCGAAAACGGCGCAGTACTGGTAAAGTGACACTCGCCGATGTCGCACAGCTTGCCGGTGTGGGCACGATGACCGTGTCCCGTGCGCTTCGCACGCCCGAACAGGTTTCCGATAAACTACGAGAAAAAATAGAAGCCGCGGTACAAGAGTTAGGCTATATGCCCAATCTTGCAGCCAGTGCCCTTGCCTCGGCCTCGTCATGGACAATAGCCATGGTGGTGCCCAACCTCTCCGAAGCCGGCTGCTCGGAGATGTTCGCCGGGCTACAGCAGGTGCTGCAACCTGCCGGGTATCAGATCATGCTGGCTGAGTCCCAGCATCGTCTTGAGCAGGAGGAGAAACTGCTGGAGACGCTGCTGGCGTCGAACATTGCCGCCGCTATCCTGCTCAGCGTTGAACATACCGACACCGTTCGCCACTGGCTGAAAAACGCCTCAATTCCGGTGATGGAGATGGGCGCCATGCGCGCCGATCCGATTGACATGAACATCGGGATTGATAACGTGGCGGCCATGTTTGAGCTCACGGAAATGGTTATTAAGCGCGGCTATCAAAACATTGGCCTGCTGTGCGCCAACCAGGAGCAGTGGATTTTCCAGCAGCATCTGCAGGGCTGGTATAAAGCCATGCTTCGCCACCATATGTCGCCTAACCGGGTCATTAACGCGGCGATGCCGCCAAGCTTCTCGACCGGCGCGGCGCAGCTGCCCGAATTCCTGCTGGCATGGCCTGAGCTGGATGCGCTGGTGTGCGTCTCTGACGAGCTGGCCTGCGGCGCGCTGTACGAGTGCCAGCGCAGGCGAATCAAAGTGCCGGACGATCTGGCAGTGGTAGGGTTTGGCGATAGCGACGTGAGCCGCGTCTGTCAGCCGCCGCTGACGACCATGGCGGTGCCGCATCGTAAGATTGGCATCGAAGCCGGGAAAGCGCTACTGGAGCGCCTGAATGGCGGAGACTGGCGCGATCAAAAGCCCATCGCGTCCAGCCTGTGTCTGAGAGAGAGCTGCTGACGCTTACTCAGCCTCTTCCTCTTTTTCTGATTTGGTCGATTCGTTTTTGGCGTTGCGGGTCATCCACAGCGCCAGCGCTTTTAACGAATCCGGCGTGAACTCGTCGCAGCGCGCGGTGATCTCTTCCGGCGTCATCCAGCTGACTTCACTCACTTCTTCTTCCTGCAGGGCGAACGGGCCGTGGGAGACGCAGCTAAACAGCCCGCCCCAGACGCGGCAGTTCTCGTCTTCGAAATAGAACTGACCGTGCTCGGCAAACGGCACGCCGGCGATGCCTAACTCCTCTTCCGCTTCACGACGCGCAGAATCCAGCAGCACTTCATCCGCCTGGACGACGCCGCCTGCAGTGGCATCCAGCATACCCGGGAGAAAATCTTTGGTGTCCGTGCGGCGCTGAACCAGAATTTTACCCATACCGTCATGCACAACGATATATGTCGCACGGTGACGCAGGCGCTCCGCACGCATTTGCTCGCGGCTGGCCTGCGCGATCACTTCATTCTCTTCGTTGACAATGTCAACCCACTCTGTACTTGCCAAATGACTCTGCTCCACCATCGGGAAACCTTCTTTTCTAAGCGCTCTTTCGGCGCGTTTGCAGTTGAGGTGTAACTTACGGATTAATCGCTACCTGCGCAATAACTTGCTGATCATTAAGTGCGATAACGCTCAGGGTATTTCCTTCCAGCATGCCGTAGCTTGCAGGATACCCGCCTTTTGGGATGCTGACCGAGCCCGGATTAAAGTGATAAATCTCACCGCGTTTTTCCGCAACCGGAATATGAGTATGACCGTAAACCAGGACATCGCCAGCCGCGAGCGCCGGGAGATTATCCGGGCTGAAAAGATGCCCGTGGGTCAGGAACAGACGGTGTTGTTCGAGCAGCACCTGCTGCCACGGCGCGGTAATGGGAAAATGCAGCAGCATCTGGTCCACTTCGCTGTCACAGTTGCCGCGAACGGCGATGATGCGCGAGGCATACGGGTTGAGTTTTTCCGCGACCTGCGCAGGGTCATAGCCTTCCGGCAGCGCGTTGCGTGGGCCGTGATTCAACACGTCACCCAGAATAATCAGCCACTTCGCACCGCTTTTCTCAAACAGAGAAAGGACACGCTCGGTCGCGGGCAGCGATCCATGGATATCCGACGCAAACATCAGTTTCATCAGTCACTCCTCGGGAAAACAGACTGCCCCCATCATACCTGAAGCGTCAGGGCTTATCAGCCCGCGCGCTTGGCCGAGAGTGCCACATAGCGCTGTACGGAGGCACGCTGCCACTGGAATGCGGCATAATCCACCAGCAGCTGCGGCACCTCATCACCGTTGAGGATCAGGCGGTTTAGCATCAACGCCAGATCGGCATCCGCAATGCACCACTCGCCGAACAGGTTTGGGTTGCCATGGGCGAGCAGTAAGGAGGCGGTTTCAATCAGCTTCTGCGCGCTTTCCTGGCCTTCTGCGCTGAGGTCGGGCTTTTTCACCCCGGCAAACACGACGTCCGTCGAGCGTTCGACGCGAATCGGCACCAGATCGCTGCGCAGCCACGCCTGGATCTGCCGCGCCCGGGCGCGCTTTTGCAGATCGTGAGGATAGATACGCTCCCACTCCGGGGGGGCGAACCGATCTTCCAGGTATTCATCGATCGCCGACGATTCGCTCAGGGCAAATCCGTCAATCTCCAGCACCGGCACGCGACGGGTCAGGTCGTAACCCTGCCACTGCGGCTTGAGATGTTCACCGCCGTCGAGATCAACGGTCTTCAGGGTAAAAGCGAGTCCTTTTTCGGCCAGCGCAACGTAAACGCTCATGACATAGGGAGAAAAGAAGTTCGCATCGGACCACAACGTGATGACGGGCTGGTTCATAACATCCTCATAGGCTGATCGGTTTTTACTCAACATATAATCTCTTTGCCTCGCTGTCACTTGATGAAAACTCACGATTTACAACAACCACCTATACTCATTTGTCATGGCACCACTATTCGCATGGACAGGAGTTGAGAATGATCGACCTTTATTATGCCCCTACCCCAAACGGCCATAAGATCACCCTCTTTCTTGAAGAAGCCGAGCTGGATTACAGGATCATTCGCGTGGATATCAGCAAAGGCGAGCAGTTCAGCCCTCTCTTTCTGGCTATCTCGCCGAATAATAAAATCCCGGCCATCATTGATAACCAGCCGGCGGACGGGGGCAGACCGTTGAGCCTGTTTGAATCCGGTGAAATTTTGCTCTACCTGGCGGAGAAAACCGGCAAGCTGCTGAGCGGCGAACTGCGCGAGCGCCACCATACGCTGCAATGGCTTTTCTGGCAGGCAAGCGGGCTGGGCCCCATGCTGGGACAAAATCATCATTTTACCGCTTACGCCCCGCAACCCATTCCTTACGCGATAGAACGCTATCAGGTTGAGACGCAGCGGCTCTATGACGTTCTGAACCGTCGGCTGGAGAAAACGCCGTGGCTCGGGGGCGATCATTACAGTATTGCCGACATCGCCTGCTGGCCGTGGGTGAATACGCATGAAAAACACCGAATTGACCTGGCCGCTTACCCAGCGGTGAACAACTGGTTTGAGCGCATCCGGACCCGCCCGGCGACCGAGCGAGCGATGCAAAAAATCCAGCAAATTTAACCCGGTATGAGGCTGGGTGCCTGTGAGGCTCTCATGTATTATGGGCAGGAAATACTGACACGGAGAAGACCTGCAATGTCACAGCCAGACGCCATTATTCGTATAAAAAATTTACGCCTGCGTACCTTCATCGGTATCAAAGAGGAAGAGATCGCCAACCGTCAGGATATTGTTATTAATGTGGTGATTCACTACCCCGCAGACAAAGCGCGCGCCAGCGAAGACATCAATGATGCGCTGAACTACCGCACAATCACCAAGAACATTATCCAGTTTGTGGAGAATAACCGTTTCTCTCTGCTGGAAAAATTAACTCAGGATGTGCTCGATATCGCACGCGAACATCACTGGGTCACTTATGCTGAAGTTGAGATCGATAAACTTCACGCCCTGCGTTACGCCGACTCCGTCTCTATGACGTTAAGCTGGAAACGCCAGGCGTAAACCTGGAGGTTGTATGAAGATTTTGCTGACCGGCGGTACTGGCCTGATTGGTCGTCACCTCATTGCGCGTCTGCAGGCCTTGCACCACGACATCACCGTGGTCTCGCGCAGCCCGGAAAAAGCGCGTCAGGTGCTGGGGGCAGGTGTTGATATCTGGAAAAATCTGGCCGAGCAGCAAAATCTGGACGGTTTCGACGCCGTTATTAACCTCGCGGGAGAACCCATCGCCGATAAGCGCTGGACGGAAGAGCAAAAACAGCTGTTATGCAGCAGCCGGTGGAACATTACCGAAAAGCTGGTCGAGCTGATCCGCAACAGCCATACGCCGCCTTCCGTGCTGATTTCGGGTTCCGCAGTAGGCTATTACGGCGATCTTGGCGAGGTGGTGGTGACCGAGGAAGAGCCTCCCCATAACGAGTTTACCCATAAGCTCTGCGCCCAGTGGGAGCGTATTGCCTGCGCGGCGCAGAGCGATCGGACCCGCGTTTGCCTGCTGCGGACCGGTGTCGTCCTCGCGCCGAAAGGCGGCATTCTGGCGAAGATGCTCCCGCCATTCCGACTCGGCCTTGGCGGCCCGATCGGTAATGGCCGTCAGTATATGGCGTGGATCCATATCGACGATATGGTCAACGGGATTCTCTGGCTGCTGAATAACGATCTGCGCGGGCCGTTTAACATGGTTGCGCCGTATCCGGTGCGAAATGAACAGTTTGCCCACGCGCTGGGACATGCCCTGCACCGCCCGGCGATATTGCGCGTGCCTGCGACGGCGATTCGGCTGCTGATGGGTGAAGCGTCTGTTCTGGTTCTGGGCGGACAGAGAGCGCTGCCAAAACGGCTGGAAGCGGCCGGGTTTGCGTTCCGCTGGTATGAATTAGAAGAGGCGCTGGGGGATGTGGTGCGGTGAATATGGTACAGTGACAGGCCATGTTCCGAAGAAATGGCGTAACAATGGCAACCATCACCACACCCCGGCTTTACCTCACCCCTTTCGAACCCTCTGACTGGGCCTTCTTCCGCTCGCTGCGTGAAGATCGCCGAATCATGCGCTATATGGCCGCCATCGCCCCGGAAAAAGAGACCCGACGCGTGTTTGCCGCGCGACTCGCTGCTGCTCATGTGTTTGTCATTCGCGCCCGGGATGATGATGCGCCGCTGGGCGATATCGGCCTGCAGATTAGCGCTGAGAATCGTGAAGAGGCCGACATCGGCTATACGGTTGTGCCTGCCGCGCAGGGGAAAGGTATCGCCAGCGAAGCGCTGCGCGCGGTGTGTGATTACGCCTTTAACCAGACCGGCGTGAAGGCGATTAATGCGTACGTACTGGCGGACAACGGCGGGTCAGTGCGGGTGCTGGAGAAAGCGGGATTTGTGCGCACTCAGGTACTGGAAAAAGCGTATGAGATTGATGGCGTGCGCTATGACGACTGGGTGTACCGGCTGGAGTATAGTGCGGCCTGAATGCCGGGCGGCACTGCGTTTGCCCGGCCTACGGTTTTGTAGGCCCGGTAAGCGAAGCGCCACCGGGCGATTGGGCTGCACTGCGGTCTGATGCCCTCTTACTTCAGAGAGCCTTTAAGGAACTGCTGTAAACGCGGACTTTGCGGGTTCGCCAGCACCTCATCCGGATGCCCCTGCTCTTCAATTTTCCCCTGATGCAGGAAAATCACGTGGTTCGAGACGTTACGGGCGAAGCCCATCTCGTGCGTCACCACCACCATCGTTTTGCCCTCTTCGGCCAGCTTCTGCATGATGCGCAGCACTTCGCCAACGAGTTCAGGGTCCAGCGCGGAGGTCGGTTCGTCGAACAGCAGCACCTCGGGCTCCATCGCCAGCGCGCGGGCGATAGAGACACGCTGCTGCTGACCGCCGGAGAGATGCACCGGGTATTTCATCTGCTGGCGTTCGTCAATGCCCACTTTCGCCAGGTATTTCACCGCGCGCTCGCGGGCTTCATGCTTGCTCAGGCCCAGCACCTGAACCGGTGCTTCCATCACGTTCTCCAGCACCGTCATGTGGCTCCAGAGGTTAAAGTGCTGGAATACCATCGTCAGGCGCGTACGCAGCAGGCGCAGCTGGTTCTTGTCTGCCACCTTCAGCTGACCGTCTTTGTCACGCACCAGGTTGATATTCTGCCCGCTCACCACAATTGAGCCTTCACTCGGCTTTTCGAGGAAGTTGATGCAGCGCAGGAAGGTACTTTTTCCCGAGCCGGATGAGCCGATGATACTGATCACGTCGCCCGCATTCGCCTGCAGCGACACCCCTTTCAGCACTTCATGTTCGCCGTAGCGTTTGTGCAAATCAATTACGTTTAATTTGTTCTCAGCCATCATCTTTCTCAGTGCGTCGAAGAAGGTTTTATATGCTGCAACCAGCGTTTTTCAGCCTTACGGAACAGGCTAATCAGAACATAAGAGATAATTAAATAGAGCACCGCCGCAATGCCAAACGCGGTAAACGGCTGATAGGTTGCGGAGTTAATATCGCGCGCTATTTTGAGCAGGTCCGGCACCGTCGCGGTAAAGGCGAGCGCAGTCGAGTGCAGCATCAAAATCACTTCGTTACTGTAGGCCGGTAACGCGATACGCAGGGCCGATGGCAGAATGATGCAGCGGTAGAGTTTCACCGACGAGAAGCCGTAGGCCCGGGCTGCTTCAATTTCACCGTAAGGAACAGAACGAATCGCCCCCGCGAAAATCTCCGTGGTGTAGGCGCAGGTGTTAAGCGTCAACGCCAGCACCGTACAGTTCAGACCGCTGCGGAAGAACGCATTCAGCATCTCAGTGCCTTTTACGATCTCAAGCGTATACATTCCCGAGTAGAACACCAGCAGCTGCACGTACAGCGGCGTACCGCGAAAGACGTAGGTGAACAGCCAGATCGGGAACTGGATAAATTTATTGTTCGAGACGCGGCCAATGGCGAGAAACACCGCCAGAATACCGCCCATTACCACGGAGGAGATCAGCAGCCAGAGCGTAATCGCCACGCCGGTAAAGCGGTAGCCATCTGTCCACAGCAGCGATTTCCAGTATTCCTGAATAATCTCAATCACAGGTCAGCCCTCTTCACACCCACGGAGTAGCGACGCTCCAGCAGAAGCAGCACACCATTGGAGACGGTCGTAAAGACCAGATAAATCACGCCACAGACCACCGCAAAATAGAACGGCTCCCAGGTGCTCTTACCCGCCAGCTGAGTCGCTTTCACGACGTCTTCCAGACCGAGCAGCGAGACCAGCGCTGTTGCTTTGAGGATAACCTGCCAGTTGTTCCCGATGCCCGGCAGCGCGTAGCGCATCATGGCCGGGAACATAATCCGACGAAACGTTTGTGATGAGGTAAAACCAAATGCGGTTGCCGCCTCAATGTGACCTTTCGGCACGGCCATGTAAGCACCGCGGAAGGTTTCCGTGAAGTAGGCGCCGTAGATAAAACCGAGGGTAATAATACCGGCCACCATCGGGTCGATATCAATTTGTCCCATGCCCATCGCGTCAGTTATGCCGTTAAGCGCAATCTGCAGACCGTAAAAGATCAGCAGCATCAGCACCAGATCGGGAACGCCGCGAATGAGCGTGGTGTAGCCTTCAAAGATTAGCGCCAGCGGTTTGTTAGCTGAAAGCTTCGCCCCTGCGCCTGCCAGACCTATCAGCACCGCCAGCACCACGGAGCTGATAGCCAGCTCAAGGGTGACAAGCGCGCCCTGTAAAATAACGCCAGAAAATCCGTACAGCATACCGCGAGCCCTGTCGTATCGTGAGTGGTGGAACCGTGTCTTTTCCCCTCCCGCCGTGGGAGGGGCCGCACGTTATATGACGGGGCGATTAGCCGCCGTAAACATTAAAATCAAAGTACTTTTTCGCCAGCTTGTCGTACGTGCCGTCTGCGCGCATTTCAGCGAACGCCTTGTTCAGCGCCTCACGCAGTTCGTTGTCTTCTTTGCGCAGGCCCATACCGGTGCCCACACCAAACAGCTTAACGTCCTTAATAGACGGGCCGCCAAACTTGTAATCTTTACCTACCGGCGTTTTCAGGAAGCCTTCGCTAGCCGCGACTTCATCCTGGAATGCGGCATCAATACGGCCTGCCGTCAGGTCAGCGTAGATATTTTCCTGGCCCTGATAGGAGACAATTTCAATCCCCTTCGGTGCCCAGTGCTCGTTGCCGTAGGTTTCCTGAGTGGTACCCTGCAGCACGCCCACGCGTTTGCCCTTCAGCGATTCCAGCGTAGGCTGAATATCAGACGATTTCGCCACCACCAGACGTGAATCGGCCGCGTAGAGTTTGTCGGTGAAGGCAATCTCCTGCTGGCGTTTTTCGGTAATGGAGAGGGAGGACATGATTACGTCGATTTTTTTCGCTTTCAGGGACGGGATCAGCGCATCCAGCGGGTTCTCAACGTAGGTACACTGTGCTTTGATGCGTTTGCACAGCTCATTGGCCAGATCGATGTCAAAACCGACCAGTTCACCCTTTGAATTCTTCGATTCGAACGGCGCATAGGTAGGATCGGTACCAATTCGAATTTTCTGCGGAATAGCTGCGAATGCCGCGGTGGCGCTGGAAAAGGCCAGTACCAGTGATAATGACAACACGAGTTTTTTCATATTTGTCCTCAACAAACTGTCTTCATACGGGATTTTTACGACGACGGGGTGGTGCTAATGTGCCATTAATCCCCTCAGTCAGGCAAAGATTAATGCCTTTCCAGCGGGAATTTTTGCATTATTAATGCGTAAGTATGCACACAGCGATCCAATACAGTGCATCAAATGCACCGTATTGGGTCAACCGCTCCCGTAACGCACCTTTCCGGTGCGTCACCGCCAGGTGTTATTCACCGTATACGTTGAAGTCGAAGTATTTCTTCGCCAGTTTGTCGTAAGTACCGTCTTTACGCAGCTCTGCAAAGGCTTTGTCGAAGGCGGCTTTCAGCTCGGTATCATCCTTACGCAGGCCAATCCCGGTGCCGTCGCCAAAGTACTTTTTATCTTTCACCGACGGGCCTGCAAACGCGTAGTCTTTACCCGCAGGCTGCTTCAGGAAGCCTTCGCTCGCGGCGACTTCATCCTGGAACGCCGCATCCAGACGGCCTGCCGCCAGGTCAGAGTAAATCAGATCCTGGTTCTGGTAAGCCACCACGTCTACGCCCTTCTCACGCCAGTTAGCATTGGCATAGCCTTCCTGCGTCGAGCCCTGAAGCACGCCGACATGCTTGCCTTTCAGCGAGTCGATGGTGGGCTTAATCGGGGAGCCTTTAGGCGCAATCAGGCGAGAATCCGCGGCGTAGAGCTTTTCAGAGAAGGCAATCTCCTGCTGGCGTTTTTCAGTGATGGAAAGAGAAGAGATAATGGCGTCGATTTTCTTGGCTTTCAGCGACGGGATTAACGCGTCAAAGTCGCTGCCCACCCATGTGCATTTCACCGCAATGCGTTTGCACATTTCATTACCCAGATCGATATCAAACCCCACGAAATCGCCTTTCGCATCCTTGGAAGAGAATGGCGCGTAGGTTGCGTCTGTACCGATACGAACCGTCTGTGGAAGCGCTGCGTAGCTACCTGCTGCCGCACTTAACCCCACCAGCAAAGACAGAGCCAGAACCGTCTTCTTCATACATTTACCCTCAAGTACCGTGATTTTATTATGTATTGTGTTGTGTGTTGTGTGTTGTGTTGCAGGCTTCATCTTGCAGGTCTTATGCCACATTGCCGTCTGGTTAAAACTTCGACGTTAAATATGTTAATAAAACGTTGCGATACTGCCTTAATGGTGAAAGATAGCAGGTCTGCCGAACGAACCGGAGAGAGAAAAAGGGAAAAAACGAATTAAATGTCGAGGATATGATCGCCGTTGCATAATTGCCCTGAAACAGGGCAACGTGTCTTTTCATGCACCTGCTTTGTGCACAGATTCAGGCACCCTGCCAGCGGGTGAAGAGATCGTCTGGCAGGTCGATGTCAAACTGATCGAGTACGCGGTTAACGGTCTGGTTGATAACGTCGTCCAGCGTTTGCGGACGATGGTAGAAAGCGGGCACCGGCGGCATGATCACAGCCCCCAGCTCAGCAGCCTGCGCCATTAAGCGCAGATGGCCCAGGTGCAGCGGCGTTTCCCGCACGCACAGCACCAGAGGACGCCGCTCCTTCAGCACCACATCCGCCGCACGCGTCACCAGGGTGTCGGTATAGCTGTTCACAATGCCGGAGAGCGTTTTGATTGAACAGGGCAGGATTACCATGCCGGCGGTTTTAAACGAGCCTGAGGAGATGCTGGCGGCGATATCACGGGCATCGTGAACGACATCCGCAAGCGCCTGAACATCGCGCAGGGTGAGATCGGTTTCCAGAGAGAGGGTCTGCCGCGCCGCCTGGCTCATCACCAGATGGGTTTCGACGTCCGCCACGTTACGCAGAACCTGTAGCAAACGTACGCCGTAAATCGCGCCGCTGGCACCGCTGAGCCCAACTATGAGTCGTTTCATGATTTTCGCCCTTACTGATTTCAGGGCAGACTGTGCAGGATTTTGCGGGGAGTTGCAAGTGAGGGCATACGCCCTCACCTGCCGGAACATCAACCTTCGTTGTGCATCTCTAGGCTTTCGAGATCGTTTTGCAGCTGAACGGCTTTGGCGTCGTCGTTGCGCAGCGAATCAAGATAGTCGAGGTACTGCTGGTCAACGTCTTTGGTCACGTAAATGCCGTTGAACACGGAGCATTCAAACTGCTGAATTTCCGGATTCTCGGCACGCACCGCGTCGATGAGGTCGTTGAGATCCTGGAAAATCAGGCCGTCAGCGCCGATGATCTGGCGAATTTCATCCACTTCACGGCCATGAGCGATCAGCTCGTTGGCGGTTGGCATATCAATACCGTACACGTTCGGGAAGCGAATCTCCGGCGCAGCAGAGGCCAGATAGACTTTCTTCGCACCCGCTTCGCGTGCCATCTCGATAATCTGCTCAGAGGTAGTACCGCGAACGATGGAGTCATCCACCAGCAGAACATTCTTGTCGCGGAATTCCGCGCGGTTAGCGTTCAGCTTGCGGCGCACGGACTTACGGCGCAGATGTTGCCCCGGCATGATGAAGGTGCGGCCAACGTAGCGGTTCTTCACGAAGCCCTGACGGTATGGCTTATCCAGAATGCGGGCGATCTCCAGCGCGATATCGCAGGAGGTTTCCGGGATAGGAATCACCACGTCGATGTCGAGATCGTCCCACTCGCGGGCAATCTTCTCGCCGAGCTTCGTGCCCATATTGACGCGCGCGCTGTAGACGGAAATCTTGTCGATGAAGGAGTCCGGACGGGCAAAGTAAACGTATTCAAACAGGCACGGGTTGCTGACCGGGTTGTCGGCACACTGGCGGGTAAACAGCTGGCCCTTCTCGGTGATATACACCGCTTCGCCCGGCGCAACGTCGCGCAGGAATTCGAAGCCCAGGGTATCCAGCGCCACGCTTTCAGAGGCAACCATATATTCGGTACGGCCATCGCCGAGGTCGCGCTTGCCGAGCACCAGCGGACGAATGCCGTTTGGATCGCGGAAGGCCACCATGCCGTGACCGATGATCATCGCCACGCAGGCGTACGCGCCGCGGATCTGACGGTTTGTCGCGGCAATCGCGGCAAAAATGTTGTCCGCTTCCAGCGGATAGTGACGGAAGTTATCCAGCTCGCTGGCGAACACGTTGAGCAGGATTTCAGAATCAGAGGTGGTGTTAATGTGGCGACGTTTCTCTTCGAACAGCTTTTTGCGCAGCTCATGCGCGTTGGTCAGGTTGCCGTTATGGGCAAGGGTGATGCCATACGGTGAGTTGACGTAGAAAGGCTGTGCCTCAGAGGCGCTGGAACTGCCAGCGGTAGGATAACGAACGTGACCGATCCCCATATTACCTTGCAGACGCTGCATATGGCGGGCTTCAAACACATCGTTTACCAGGCCATTCGCCTTGCGTAAACGGAAGCAGTTGTTTGCATCAATGGTGATGATACCCGCAGCATCCTGCCCACGGTGCTGAAGCACCGTTAACGCGTCATAAATCGACTGGTTTACCGGCATGAAACCGGCGATACCGACAATACCGCACATTCGTCTTTTCCTCGTTAAGCCACATCTCAGGGTTTATGCCCTGGGCAAAAAACTCGACGAGCTTTGCAGATAGTCAAAGAACCATCTGATGATGAAGCTGAACTCTGGAATGAGCTGCGATTTCTGCCAGTCTTCACTTTTGGAGAACCCGGTAAAGGTATCCAGGAAGAACAGGATCGCGGCCACAATCAGCACGCCTCGCAACGCCCCGAAACAGATCCCGAGTACCCTGTCCGTTCCTGACAGACCGGTTTTCTCGACCAGCTGACCTATCACGTAATTGACGATAGCGCCGACAATCAGCGTTGCGATAAACAGCACCGCGATAGCGATTCCATTTCGGACCAGTTCATCTTCAAAGCCCGTGAACCAGACAGACAGGTAAGTGTAGTAATGACTGGCGACAAAGAAAGCACAACCCCAGGTCACCAGCGATAACGCTTCACGAACAAAGCCACGGATCAGGCTAACCAGACAGGAAAAACCAATCACCGCAATGATGGCGTAATCAATCCAGACCATATGTGTCCCACGATTAAACGCCCTGTCATCCAGTTCGGGGCGAATTCTAACAGAAAAAGAAAACGTTTGCGTAGGGATTTCCTTCCCGCGCGTAAATAAAAAAGGCGCTGAAAAAATGTTCAACGCCGTGGCTTATCGCCTCTCTCTTACAGGAGCAGGTCGTACTTAGTTCGCGCTGTAGCCCATCACCACACCGCTCAGGCCGGAGATCTGCTTCAGCTCACCCAGCGACCCTTTCAGTTTGTCTTTAGACGCTTCTGGCCCCACGAGGATACGGGTAATTTTACCCTGCACCGGCGTGGAAGGTGAAGTGTAAACACGATATCCCGCACTGCGCAGTTTACCCACCACCTCATTCACCTTGTCCGCATTTTTCAGCGCACCGAGCTGCACCACGTAGGCTTTGCCCGTTGGGGCAGCAGCGTCCTGCTGCGTCGGTTTTGCTGGCGGAGGCGTCTCTGACGCTGCGGCGAGCTGTTCTGCCGCTTTATCACGCTGCGGTTTCGGCTGCGGCTTCTCAACCGGCTTCGGTTTTTCAACCGGTTTAGGCTGCTCGACCGGCACAGGATCGATATCGCTGTTGCTCGTGGCCGCCAGGCGAGACGGATCGAGCGACGGTGCGGCGGCATCGCCCGCGCGCACCTCTTCCGCCGCCCCTTCCGGAGGCTGAGCAGGCAGCGCCTGCGTCGCCGCGGGCAGCATATCCGGCTCATCGCGGTCGCCCGGTTTCGGCACCAGCGGAATCGCGGCAAACTCATCCTGATAATGCTTTTTCTGCCCGTCGAGCAGCCCGGGAAGAATAATCACCCCGAGCGCGACCAGCACAATGGTTCCTGTTAAACGGTTCTGAAACTTACTCGCCACCGGTTCTCCCCGCGTCCATCACTTCCATGACATGTGCCACCGTGTGGAATGAACCACACACCAGCACGGTATCTTCTGGTTTAGCCTCCGCCATCGCGGCATGCCAGGCCTGCGCCACGCTACTGTAGATTGCGCCTTTGCCGAGATGTTCCATCAGTTGCTCAGCCGTCGCGCCGCGTGGCCCCTCCAGAGGAGCACAATACCAGCTATCGACCACACTCTCCATGCAGGCCAGCGTCCCGCCGATATCTTTATCATGAAGCATACCGATAACCGCCAGCACGCGCCCGGTTTTTGGTAACGATTTGAGACGTCCCGCGAGATACGCCGCCGCGTGGGGGTTGTGCGCCACATCCAGAATCAGGCGCGGTGACTCGCTCACAATCTGGAAACGTCCCGGCAGAATCGCGTTTTGTATACCCTCGCGGATCGCCTGTTCGCTGACCACGAGGCCGCTGGCGCGCAGTGCCGCCAGCGCGGTTGCCGCATTTGGCTGCGGGACCTGCGGCAGCGGCAGGTTATCCAGCGCCCCCTGCGCGTCGCTAAAGCGCCAGCCGTTGTCCTGAACCTCATACTGCCAGTCAACGCCGCGGCGCAGCAGCTGTGCGCCCTTTTCGTTCGCCACGTCAGCAATGGTGTGCGGCATGTCCGGCTCGCCCACCACGGCAGGTTTATTTGCCCGGAAAATACCGGCCTTCTCGCGGCCAATGCTTTCACGATCGGGCCCCAGCCAGTCGATATGATCCAGCGCGATGCTGGTCACTACCGCCACGTCTGCATCGACGATATTGGTCGCATCAAGACGTCCGCCAAGACCAACCTCAAGGATCACCACGTCCAGCTGGGCCTGTTTGAACAGCCACAGGGCCGACAGAGTGCCGTATTCAAAATAGGTTAATGAGGTCTCTCCGCGCGCGGCTTCAATTTCCGCGAACGATGCCGTATGCGCCGACTCCGGCAGCTCGCGGTTCTGCACACGAACCCGCTCGGTGTAGCGTACCAGATGTGGCGAGCTGTACACGCCGACCCTGTAGCCCGCCGCCATCAGGACGGATTCCAGCGTGCGGCAGGTGGTACCTTTGCCGTTGGTGCCTGCGACGGTGAACACGAAAGGCGCCGGTTTCAGCACATCAAGACGCGCGGCAACCTGGCTTACGCGCTCAAGCCCCATATCGATGGTTTTACTGTGCAGGTTTTCCAGATAAGAAAGCCACGCGGCCAGGGGCGACGTGGCTTGGGGAATGCTTTTATTTTCCATAATGCCCGGTTGTCATTAACAGATTAGAAAGCAAAAGGGCAGCGCCAACCGGCCCTGCCCTTTTCAGTTATCAGGCCTCGGGTTCCTGATCCGGTACCACCACGCCTTCACGCGGCTCATCCGGGTTCGGCGCTGGCAGATTCATCAGCTTCGCCAGGATGCGCGCCAGTTTCAGGCGCATTTCCGGACGGCGGACGATCATGTCGATGGCGCCTTTCTCAATGAGGAACTCACTGCGCTGGAATCCCGGCGGCAGTTTTTCACGAACGGTCTGCTCGATAACGCGAGGACCCGCAAAGCCGATCAGCGCTTTTGGCTCAGCGACGTTCAGGTCGCCCAGCATCGCGAAGCTCGCGGAGACGCCGCCCATGGTTGGGTCGGTCAGCACGGAGATGTACGGCAGACCGCGCTCCTGCATCTTCGCCAGCGCTGCAGAGGTTTTAGCCATCTGCATCAGGGACATCAGGGCTTCCTGCATACGTGCTCCGCCGGAGGCAGAGAAGCAGATCAGCGGACAGTTGTCTTCCAGCGCCTGCTCAACGGCACGCACGAAGCGCGCACCGACCACGGAGCCCATTGAGCCGCCCATAAAGGAGAACTCAAACGCAGCGGCAACAACCGGCATCCCATGCAGGGTGCCTTTCATGACGACCAGCGCGTCTTTCTCGCCGGTCTCTTTCTGTGCGGAGGCCAGACGATCTTTATATTTTTTGGAGTCGCGGAACTTCAGCACGTCTTTTGGCTCAAGCTCGCTGCCCAGTTCTACCAGAGAACCTTCGTCCAGCAGGCTATGCAGGCGGTTACGCGCCGACATACGCATATGATGGTCACACTTCGGACACACCTCAAGGTTGCGCTCCAGCTCTGCGCGATACAGAACCTGGCCGCAGCTATCACACTTCGTCCATACCCCTTCAGGAATGCTCGCTTTACGCGTTGGGGTAATGTTGCTTTTAATTCGTTCAATCCAGCTCATTGATAACCTTTCTGCCTGAACCTGGTCGTATGCCAGTTTTGCTATAAGAGGCGAATAATGCCATTTTTGCCTCCAACAGACCATGAATGTTGCACATTAAAACATAACAGCCCGAAACTTTGGATAAAAAAGTGGTCGAACCGCCAGCGTGCATTTACTTCGCTTGCTTTGCCGCCGCACGTTTGTGACGAATGATTTCGATAACGCCCGGCAGTACGGAAAGCACAATAATCGCTACAATCAGTAACTTAAGATTTTCCTGAACCACCGGGAGATCGCCAAACAGGTAACCCGCATAGGTAAATAGCAGTACCCAAAGCAGCGCCCCCACGACGTTATACATGGCAAAATGACGATAGGACATATGTCCCATTCCCGCCACAAACGGTGCAAATGTGCGCACAATAGGCACAAAGCGCGCAAGGATAATGGTTTTTCCGCCATGGCGTTCATAAAACGCATGAGTTTTATCTAAATAGCTGCGACGGAAAATTTTTGAATCGGGATTGCTGAACAGCCGCTCACCGAATACGCGTCCAATCGTGTAGTTGACCGCATCACCGACGATGGCGGCAATCACCATCAGCACCACCATAAGATGCACATTCAGATCGTTGGTGGGCAGCGCCGATAAAGCCCCGGCGACAAACAGCAGTGAATCGCCCGGCAGGAACGGCGTGACAACCAGCCCGGTTTCACAGAACAGAATGAGGAACAGAATGGCATAAACCCAGACGCCATACTGCGCGACCAGCTCTGCCAGGTGAACATCAATATGCAGGATGAAATCAATCAAAAAACGAATTACGTCCATATTGTCTAAGCCTTAATTGCACCTTTGTTTAGTCCGCTAAAAACAGCGGCCCCATTGGCGGTTTCGGCAGGTCAAACCGATCCGGATAGTCTACCGAGACCAGATACAGCCCTTCCGCTTTCGCCGTGGCTGCCGCAAGCGTTCTGTCCTTCGCTGCCAGCAGGTCTGCAATCCAGCTCTCCGGCTGGTGTCCGGCACCCACTTCCATCAGGCTGCCCACAATATTCCGCACCATATGATGTACAAAGGCATTGGCTTTGATATCCACCACCACATACGCGCCAAAACGGCTGACGTGAATGTGCATGACATTACGCCACGGCGTGCGGGACTGACACTGCACCGCACGAAACGAGGTAAAGTCATTTTCACCAATCAGACACTGCGCCGCGCGATGCATGCGTTCCGCATCGAGCGGTTCATAAAAATGCGTCACGCCCTGGCTTAACACCGCCGGACGCAGACGCTGGTTGTAGATGACATAACGGTAACGACGCGCGGTGGCGCTGAAACGCGCATGAAAATCATCCGGCACAGCTTTCACCCAGCGCACCGCAATGTCACCAGGCAAATTCGCATTTACACCCAGCGTCCAGGCGGCATCCTTACGCACGGCGGTGGTCTCAAAGTGCACCACCTGCCCCGTGCCGTGAACGCCCGCGTCCGTACGGCCTGCGCACAGGACGTTAATCGGCTCGTTTGCCACCTGAGAGAGCGCTTTCTCCAGTTTCTCCTGGACGCTGCGCACCTCATTCTGACGCTGCCAGCCATAATATTTACTGCCATCGTACTCAATACCGAGGGCAATTTTATGAACCGGCTTTTGTTCCACGTCTGACATCAGTACAGGTACTCCTGCACCAGTTTCTCGGCGATCTTGACCGCCATCAGCGCGCCGCCGAAACGAACGTTGTCGGCAACGGACCAGAACTGAATCTGCTCCGGCATACCGTAGTCGTTACGCACGCAGCCAACGGAAAGATGCGCGCTACCGGTGGCGTCGCCTACCTGCGTCGGGAACTCGCTCTCTTCAGAGAGGACGATGTCTTCCCCGCGGCCAAACGCATCGCGCGCCTCTTCTGCCGCCAGGGGACGCAGCGCTTCAAAGCCGACCATCTGCGCGTGACCGTAGAAGACCGGGGACTGCACGACGCTTGCGGAGATCATCAGGCCATCGTCCTGCAGAATTTTACGCACCTCATCAACGATACGACGCTCTTCGCGCACGGAACCCTCGCGGTCCGGCAGCAGCGGCAGCATATTGAACGCCAGCTGGCGGCCAAAGAAATCATCTTCGTCAATCGGGATGCCGTTCAGCAGCTTCGCGCTCTGCCCGGCCAGCGCGTCAACGGCCTTTTTGCCGTTTGCGGACGCGGACAGCAGGCTGGTCACGGTAATGCGCGACAGGCCGCCGTCGTCGATCAGCGGTTTCAGGGCGGTCAGCAGCTGGCTGGTCAGGCTGTTCGGTACCGCAATGACGTTACGGTTGCGGTAGTCAGCCAGTACAAACGGGTTCACGTCCGGCACCACCAGCGGCACATCCGGCTCCATTGAGAACAGACCGCTCAGATCGATGACCAGGCAGCCTGCGTTGGTCGCCTCTTCAACGTACGCCGCAGTGGCTTCAGCGCCCGCGGCGAAAAACGCCAGCTGCGCCTGCGTCCAGTCGAACGCCGCCGCATCCTGAACCATGACGGATTTATTGTTAAAACGCAGATGCTCACCCGCGCTATCCGTTCGCGCCAGCGCATAGATATCGCCCACCGGGAACTGACGCTCAGCAAGCGTTTCGAGCAGGGCTTCGCCCACGGCACCCGTGGCACCTAAAATGGCAATGTTCCAGCCTTCAGACATGGTGGTTTACTCCAGAAATAAAAAAGCGTCCCTGTCGGAGTATCCGACAGGGAGCATTAAGAAGACATTAATGCGCCGGGTGATGAACGGCGTTAAACCCCAGCTTGTGCAGCAGCGTCGCCGCCGACGCGTCGTCGCACATCACATAGAGGGAAGACCACTCGCGGCGCTCAACGTAGTTCTTGCGCAGCTTATCAAACTCACCCGGGATCCCCGCCACTTTACGCAGCAGCGCATCATCGCGGCGCACATCATACACCAAATGCACCAGCCTTTTCAGCGTTGCCTGATCGAGCGGACCGTGAAGGGTAATGCGGCCAAATTCAGGCGCGGGGAGTAAGGTATCCAGCGCCACCTGCTGCGGATGGCCGATAAAGGCGCTGTAGGCTTCGAAGACCTGCGTCGTACCGCGGGCTTTCCCTTCGAGGGTATAACCAGCGATATGCGCCGTGCCCACATCAACCTTATTTAGCAGCTCAACGTTGAGGTCCGGCTCAGGCTCCCAGACGTCCAGCACCACGCTGAGGTCTTGTCCTTCGTTCAGACACGTCAGCAGCGCGGCGTTATCGACTACCGGACCACGGCAGGCATTTATCAGAATAGTGCCAGCCTTCAGACGGCGAATTAACGCCTCATCGGCCAGATGCAGAGACTTATACGGCCCCTCTTTAAACAGCGGCGTGTGGAACGTCAGCACGTCGCACTGTTCAACCAGCTCGTCCAGCGAACGGAAATCCCCGTCATCGCCGTTGTCTTTGCGCGGCGGATCGCACAGCAACGTGCGGATCCCTAACGCTTCCAGGCGCTTTTGCAGGCGTCCGCCGACGTTACCCACGCCGACAATCCCCACGGTGCGGTCTTTCAGCGCAAACCCGTCGCGCTCGGCCAGCATCAGCAGCGAGGAGAAAACGTATTCCACGACGGCAATCGCGTTACAGCCCGGCGCGGCGGAGAAACCGATTCCGGCCTGCTTCAGCCATTTATCATCCACATGATCGGTCCCTGCCGTTGCGGTCCCAACGAACTTAATCGCCTTACCGGCGAGCAACGCCTCATTTACTTTGGTCACCGAGCGCACCATCAGGGCGTCGGCATCGTCCAGTTCGTTGACCGGGATCGGGCGACCAGGAACAGCCTTAACGTTACCCAGGCGGCTAAACAGCTCACGGGCGTAAGGCATATTTTCATCAACGAGGATTTTCACGTCTGAGTACCTGTTTGAGAGGAAGAAAACCTGCCAAGTGTGCCATAATCTGGCCGCCAGGCATATACGTCTGCCAGGTTTACGCTGAGTTTTGACTTTAAGGATTTTTGACGATGCAGCCCATTTCAGGTACGCCGCCACGCCCTCCGGGTGAAGGCCCCGTCACGCCAAACGTTGCCGGTGAACAACCGCTATCCACGCAACAGCGCACCGTGCTGGAGCGACTGATCACGCGCCTGATTGCGCTGACTTCACAGCAAAATGCGGAAGTCTGGGCCGGGGTGAAGCATGATTTAGGCGTGAGGAACGACGCACCGCTGCAGTCGCGCCATTTCCCCGCTGCCGAGCAAAATCTGAACCAGCGTATTACGACCGCGCAGCAGAACCACACCACGCGCCAGATTGTTTCTCAGCTGACGGAGCTGCTGGGCCAGGGAAATAACCGCCAGGCGGTGAGTGATTTTATTCGCCAGCAGTATGGTCAGACCGCGCTGGGCCAGCTTACGCCCGACCAGCTCAAAACCGTGCTGACGCTGCTGCAGAACAATGAGCTGTCGATTCCGCAGCCGCAGGTGCGCCCGGCGACCGAGCGTCCGCTGCTGCCCGCCGAGCACAATACGCTCAAGCAGATGGTGACGAAGCTGGCCGCGGCCACCGGCGAGCCGACGAAGCTTATCTGGCAATCCATGCTGGAGCTGTCGGGCGTGAAGGCAGGCGAGCTGATCCCGGCCAAACAGTTTACCCATCTGGTGACCTGGCTCCAGGCACGCCAGACGCTCAGCACCCAGAGCGCCCCTACCCTGCATACCGTGCAGGCCGCGCTGAAACAGCCGCTTGAGCCGCACGAGTTCGAGGTGATTCGGGATTATGCCCAGCAGAACTGGCAGGCCACGCCGCAAACGGTACTGACTACCGCGCAGGTGCAGGATCTGCTCAACCAGATCTTTGTTCGCCGCGCCGAGCGCGAAGGCGGCGTACCGGAGGTGAGAAATATTCAGCCGATCTACAGCCCGCTGTTTGCGCCGGTCGTGGAGACCTTCAGAACACTTTCTGCGCGTCCGGGATTGATGTTTTTTGCATTACTGATTGCGCTGGCGATTTTCTGGCTGGTTGCCTGATATTTTGCCCGGTGGCGCTGCGCTTACCGGGCCTACAACGGCTCGAACCGTTGGCCGGGTAAGGCGCAGCCGCCACCCGGCAACAACGACTCACGTTCTGCGAAACGCCACCAGCGTCACCACGATCCCCACCACCGCGGAAACCGCACCGGCCAGGAAGACGGACGGATAGCCAAACGAGGTGGCTAACACCCCGGCCAGCGGCCCGGTTACCCCGTATGAGATATCCTGAAATGCCGCATAGCCGCCGAGCGCCGTCCCGCGCACCTGCGGAGCCACGCGCTTCACCACTTCTACACCGAGTGCCGGGAAAATCAGAGAACAGCCGCAGCCGGTCAGCGCCGCACCAAGCAGCGCAACGGATGCCACGGGTGCATTCCACAACAGCAGAAGACCGATGGTTTCAATGACCAGCGACGCCACCGCCACCTTCACGCCACCAAAGCGATCCGGCATCCAGCCGAAGAAGACGCGCATCAGCACAAACGCGCCGCCAAACGCGGTAAGCGTAAAACCGGCCATCGCCCAGCCGCGGCTCATAAAATAGAGCGAGACGAACGTCCCAATCACCGCAAAACCCACGCCCTGCAGCGCCAGGCCCAGGCCCGGCTGCCAGATTTGGCCGACCACGCTCCACAGGGAAGGACGCTCGCCTTTGTGCGGGGGCACCTTACGCACCGAGCCGTTAAACGCCCATGCCGCCAGCGGCAGCGCCATGGTGGTGGCAGCCAGCGCCGCAAAACCGAACTGGCTGTTGATCAGCAGCCCAAGCGGTGCCCCGGCGGCCAGCGCGCCGTAGATGGCCATGCCGTTCCAGGACATAACCTTGCCGGAACGTGCTGACCCCACCAGCCCCATTCCCCAGGTCAGGGTGCCGGTCAGCAGCTGGCTTTCACCAAAGCCCAGGATTAAACGGCCCAGCACCAGCAGCGCAAATTTATACGCCGCGTCGACCGGCAATAGAGCCGCCAGCAGCCATGCGCCGCCCGCCAGGCCGCAGGCAAACATGCCCTGCAGCGCCGAACGTTTGGCACCGTGCTGGTCCGCCAGACGTCCGGCGTAGCCGCGGGTTAATACCGTGGCTAAAAACTGAATGCCCACGGCGATGCCGACCATGGTGTTGCCATAGCCCAGCTCCTGGTGTACGAACAGCGGGATCACCGGCAGCGGCAGGCCAACGGTCATATAGGTCAGGAATACCGCAAAGGCGATACGGAACAGCGAGACGTTCGCTGAAGGGGTTGTTTCTGTTTGAGTTACTGCAGTCATGCTTTACTCCGAAATGAAGAGTAAGGCGGGGAAATGCCACGCCCCCTCTACCTGATTATCAGGATTAAGGTGCGTTGGTTGACGTTAAACGCTTACGCATTATCGTGAGGATAATGTTGAGTGGTGAAGTTTGCCTGTGAGATCAGCCGCTTGTCAATGCATAAAAAAGGGAGCCTTATGGCTCCCCTTTCGAATCAAACATAAAACTTATGCTTTCAGCTTACGCATGACCAGCGTGGCGTTGGTGCCGCCGAAACCGAAGCTGTTGGACATGACGGTAGTCAGCGTCGCGTCCGTTGGTTTGGTCACGATGTTCAGGCCAGCAGCCTGCTCGTCCATCTCTTCGATGTTGATGCTTGGCGCGATAAAGCCGTTTTCCAGCATCAGCAGAGAGTAGATCGCTTCCTGTACGCCAGCCGCACCCAGAGAGTGACCGGTCATGGCTTTGGTGGCAGAGATAGCCGGGCTGTTGTCGCCGAACACTTCGCGGATCGCACCCAGCTCTTTCACGTCACCTACCGGCGTAGAGGTACCGTGGGAGTTCAGGTAGTCGATTGGGGTATCAACGCCGTGCATCGCCATCTTCATGCAGCGCACCGCGCCTTCGCCGGATGGCGCAACCATGTCGGCGCCGTCAGACGTTGCGCCGTAGCCCACGATCTCAGCATAGATGTGCGCGCCACGTGCCAGAGCGTGCTCCAGCTCTTCAACCACAACCATACCGCCGCCGCCCGCGATAACGAAACCGTCACGGTGCGCATCATAGGTACGGGAAGCTTTGTCCGGGGTCTCATTGTACTTGGTGGACAGTGCGCCCATCGCGTCGAATTCACAGGCCATTTCCCAGCCCAGCTCTTCGCCGCCGCCAGCAAATACGATGTCCTGTTTACCCAGCTGGATCTGCTCAACAGCGTTACCGATACAGTGTGCGGAGGTCGCACACGCGGAGCTGATGGAGTAGTTCACACCGTGGATTTTGAACGGGGTCGCCAGACACGCGGAAACCGCAGAACCCATGGCTTTAGTAACCACGTACGGACCTACCGCTTTCAGACCACGCGGGCTACGCATTGCGTCAGCACCGAATACCTGCGCTTTAGATGAGCCGCCGGAACCGGCGATCAGACCCACGCGCGGGTTGTTCTGATAAACCTCTTCACTCAGGCCAGAATCTTTGATCGCTTCCTGCATGGAGAGATAAGCATAAATAGAGGCATCGTTCATGAAACGAACCACTTTGCGGTCGATCAAACCGGTGGTGTCCAGTTTGACGTTACCCCATACGTGGCTACGCATACCTGAATCTTTAAACTCTTCAGAGAAAGTGATCCCGGAGCGTCCTTCACGCAGAGATGCCAGGACTTCCTGCTGGTTATTACCGATGCTGGAAACAATGCCCAGGCCAGTAATCACTGCACGTTTCATTCAATACCTCTGTAAGTCGCACTATAGTAAGTTTCGAGTCGCACAATAGCGTACACTTGTACGCCGAACAAGTCCGATCAGACATTTTCTGCGGAAATTTGCACCGATGGACTCACATCGTTAAGATCGTGCCACTGCCTGTCAGACGAGTAACTTACGTGAAACAAAACGCTATACAACCCGCCAACCTCGAATTCAACGCTGAGGGTACACCTGTTTCCCGAGATTTTGATGACGTCTATTTTTCTAATGATAACGGACTCGAAGAAACTCGCTATGTTTTCCTCGACGGAAACCAGCTCAGCACCCGCTTCCCGGCGCACCCGCGGAGCCTGTTTGTGGTCGCGGAAAGTGGATTCGGCACCGGTCTGAATTTTTTAACCCTCTGGCAGGCGTTTAATCAGTTCCACGCTGCTCACCCTGAGGCTACGCTACAAAGATTACATTTCATCAGTTTCGAAAAATTCCCGCTCACCGCGCACGATCTGCGGCTTGCCCACCAGCGCTGGCCGGAGCTTGCGCCCTGGGCAGAACAGCTTCAGGCGCAGTTGCCGCCCCACATCGGCGGCTGTCACCGTCTGATTCTGGACGGTGGACGCGTCACGCTGGACTTATGGCTCGGCGACATCAACGACCTGACCGACAGGCTCGATGATTCGATGAATCAGAAGGTCGACGCGTGGTTCCTGGACGGTTTTGCTCCCGCCAAAAACCCGGACATGTGGAGCCAGCATCTGTTTAACGCGATGGCGCGGCTGGCGCGCCCTGGCGCAACGCTTGCCACCTTCACCTCGGCGGGCTTTGTCCGCCGTGGGTTGCAGGAGGCGGGCTTTACCATGCAGAAGACCAAAGGCTTTGGCCGCAAGCGCGACATGCTGGTCGGCAGGATGGAGCAGACGCTGGACATCCCCGCTCAGACGCCCTGGTTTGCGCGCCGCGCCAGCGCATCGCGCGACGTAGCGATCGTTGGCGGCGGGATCGCCAGCGCCCTGCTCTCGCTCGCGCTTCTCCAGCGTGGCTGGCAGGTCACGCTCTACTGCACTGACGACGCGCCCGCCAGCGGCGCATCCGGCAACCGTCAGGGGGCGCTCTATCCGCTTTTAAGCGCACACGATCCGGCCCTGTTCCAGTTTTTCCCCGCGGCCTTTACCTTCGCCCGCCGCCTGTACGACGCCCTGCCGGTAACGTTCGACCATGACTGGTGCGGCGTAACGCAGCTCGGCTGGGATGAGAAGAGCCAGCAGAAGATCGCGCAGATGCTGTCGCTGGGCCTGCCGGAAGAGATTGCCCGCGCGGTCAGTGCGCAAGAGGTGGCGGACACCGCTGGCGTAGAAACCGGGTGTGGGGGCATTCAGTACCCGCTCGGCGGCTGGCTGTGTCCGGCTGAACTGACCGCGGCGGTCATTGCCCTGGCGCAGTCGCGCGGGCTGACGACGCATTATGCCCACAAGGTGGAATCGCTCAGCCGGACAGAACGCTGGGATCTGCGTTTTGCTGATGGCAAGGAGGCGAGCCATGCCAGCGTTGTGCTGGCCAACGGGCATCACATCAGCCAGTTTATCCAGACGGCAGCGTTGCCGGTTTATCCGGTCGGCGGCCAGGTAAGCCATATCCCCACCGCGCCTGCGCTCGGCAAACTGCGCCAGGTGCTGTGCTATGACGGCTATCTGACACCGCAAAATCCGTCTAACGGCCATCACTGCATCGGGGCCAGCTATCATCGTGGCGAAACGGATATGCGCTATAGCGAAGCGGATCAGGCGCAAAACCGCCAGCGCCTGATTGACTGTTTCCCGGATGCGGCGTGGGCGAAAGAGGTTGACGTCAGCGAGGGTGACGCGCGCTGCGGCGTGCGCTGCGCCACCCGCGATCATCTGCCGATGGCGGGCAACGCGCCGGACTATGACGCGACGCTTGCGGCCTATCAGGATCTGGCTGAAAACAAGGAAACGGCGGTGGCCGCACCGGTGTATCCGGAGCTGTTTATGCTGGGCGGGCTGGGTTCCCGTGGGCTGTGCTCTGCGCCGCTGCTGGCTGAAGTATTAGCCGCGCAAATGAGCGACGAGCCAATTCCGCTGGACAGGGTTACGCTTGCGGGACTGAATCCGAATCGCTTGTGGGTAAGGAAACTGCTGAAGGGGAAAATGGTTAAGTAAGGTGCGGCCTGGTGCCCTCACCCTAACCCTCTCCCACAGGGAGAGGGAAAATTAGTAGGCCCGGTAAGCGCAGCGCCACCGGGCGAAAAACAATGACTTAGCGTTTAGCCTGCTGGAACAGGTTGTCCCACATGCCCAGCACCAGTGACTGGTCGCGCGGAGAGAGCTCCCCGGCCTGAATGGCTTTCTCCAGACTGCGGGTCACTTCCTCATGAACAGCCTCGGCAGAGTGATCGTCACCTGCTTCCAGCTCGGCTACCGCGAGCGTCAGGTGACCACGCAGATAACCGCTGGCGAACAGCTCATCATCGCTGGCGTGTTCCACCATGTCATCAATTAACGCCAGAATGCGTGATTCAAATTCTGCGATCATCTTCTTTCCTCTGTTAAAGATCTTCCGGCCAAGGGAAGCTTTCCGCCGCAATCGCCGGCGTGTGGTAATAATTCTGTAAGGCCTCGATCAGGCGCGCCGGACGTGCCGGGATGCCTTTCTCAAGGTATTCCATCACCTGCGCATGCACGCGGCGCTGGAAGACAATACGGTCTGGCTCGAAGTCGCCTTCGAGGTTGTCGCAGCTGACGTTGAACGGGAAACCCGCCGCCACGCAGAACAGCCATTCCAGCGCCTGCGGCTTCACTTCCACATCCTCAAACTGCCCCTGCGTCGCGGCGTCTCGCCCGTCCGGGCAATACCAGTAACCGAAGTCCACCAGTTCGCGACGCGCTTTTCCGGCGATGCACCAGTGCGAAATTTCGTGCAAACCGCTGGCGTAAAAGCCGTGCGCAAAGACGATGCGGTTATACGGAACCTCGTCATCAGCAGGAAGATAGATCGGTTCGTCGTCGCCTTTAATCAGACGGGTATTAAAATCGTCAGCAAAACAGCCGTCAAAGATCTCAATCAGCTGTTCATATTTATGCGTACTGTTCATTAGTGCATCCCCAACCAGGTGAGGATCTCCTGTCCATGGCTGTCATAAAGAAGTTTGGCGCTCATCACGGCCGAGACGATAACGATCATCGGACGGATCAGCTTTTGCCCTTTGCTTAATACCAGGCGCGAGCCTGCGCGCGCGCCCAGGAACTGCCCTGCCATCATCACAAACCCGGTTGCCCAGATAACCTTGCCGCCAATGATAAACAGCAGCAGGCCGCCGACGTTCGAGGTCGCGTTGAGCACTTTGGCATGGGCGGTCGACTTGGCGAGGTTAAACCCGGCCAGCGTCACAAACGCCAGCGCATAAAACGAGCCTGCCCCCGGGCCGAAGAAACCGTCGTAAAAACCGACGCAGCCCCCGGCAATCAGCGCAAACGGCAGGCCGTGCAGACGACGCTGACGGTCTTCCTCGCCGAGTTTTGGCATCAGCAGGAAGTAAAGACCGATGCAGATAACCAGAACCGGCAGGATCTGGCGCAAAATATCCGACTGCACGTGCTGCACCAGCAGCGCGCCCGACGTGGAACCGATAAAGGTCATCAGGATATTGAGCTTTTGATCGGCCAGGCTCACCACCTTGCGGCGGATAAAATAGAGCGACGCCGAAAGCGAGCCGCCGCAGGCCTGCAGCTTGTTGGTGGCAAGCGCCTGCGCCGGGCTCATGCCCGCCGCCAGCAGCGCGGGTACGGTTAATAGCCCGCCGCCGCCCGCAAGGGCATCAATAAAACCGGCCAGCATAGCCACAAAGAACAGCACCACCAGCAGCAGCGGTGACACCATAAACAGATCGACGAAATTATCCATTAAAGTACATGCTCATCCAGTAGCGCCTGGCAGGAAGGCGGCAACGGAGGCGGTGTCTTCTTCTCAGGCTTAGAGGTTCCAGGTTTTGCCGGTTCAAACCAGCTTTGCAGTTCCGCACCACAGCCATCGCCTGGCGGCGGTAGCGGCTGATCTTCGCATTCCAGGCTATTCGCCGGGCAGCGCAGACGAACGTGCATGTGCGCACGATGCTGGAACCACGGGCGCACTTTGCGCAGCCAGTCGCGATCGGTTCCCTCATCGAGGCAGAGCTGTTGCTTGATAGCCGGGTTGACGAAGATCCGCGTAACGTCGTTATCTTTTGCCGCCAGCTTAATCAGGCTGAAGATATCCGGCGTCCACAGTGAAGGCACAACGCGCTTACCGTCGCTCGACACCAGATCCAGCGCCTGCGGTTTCAGCAACTGGGCTGAACTCCAGCGCGCTTTAGGCAGCTGCAGGAAGATATCGACATCCAGTCCGGTCTGGTGACTGGCGTGTCCACCGTTAAAACGCCCGCCCGCAGGCATCCCCATATCGCCGATCAGCATCGTGCCCAGCCCCAGATTATGCACCTGGTTTCCCAGCCGCTGGATGAACAGCACCAGATCCGGGTGGCCGAAGTAACGACGCTGGTCGGTACGCATCACCTGATAGGTATCCGATTGCAGCGGAAGTTCCTGAGCACCCACGATACAGCCGTTGGAAAAGGCGCCGATGGACTGCGCGCTCCCCGCCACCGGATGGGTGATTTTTTGCCACGGCGTAGCGGCCAGACTGGCTCCACTGGCAAGCAGCGCCAGCAGAGCAATTGCGGTTTTTTTCATGTTTACCAGCGTGGAATGGTGGTCGTCACATCCGCATTCTGCGCGCGCTGGCGCAGGAAGTGATCCATCAGCACGATCGCCAGCATCGCTTCCGCGATCGGTACCGCGCGGATCCCCACGCACGGATCGTGACGTCCTTTAGTGATCATCTCAACTTCTTCGCCATCGCGGTTAATCGTGTGGCCCGGCACGGTAATGCTTGAAGTTGGTTTCAGCGCGATATTGGCAATAATCTGCTGCCCGCTGCTGATCCCGCCCAGAATGCCGCCCGCGTGGTTGCTCTGGAAGCCCGCTTTCGTGATTTCGTCGCGATTCTGGCTGCCGCGCAGGGATACCACGTCAAAACCGTCGCCAATCTCAACGCCCTTCACCGCGTTGATGCTCATCAGCGCGTGCGCGATGTCGGCATCGAGACGGTCAAATACCGGCTCGCCCCAGCCTGGCGGGACGCCATCGGCCACGACGGTGACTTTCGCCCCAATGGAGTCGCCCTCTTTTTTCAGACCGCGCATCAGTTCGTCCAGCGCGTCCAGCTTGTCGGCATCCGCACAGAAGAACGGGTTTTGCTCGACCTGATCCCAGTCTTTGATCGCCAGCGGAATGTCGCCCATCTGGGTCAGACAGCCGCGGATCACGATGCCAAATTTTTGCTGCAGGTATTTCTTAGCAATGGCGCCAGCCGCCACGCGCATCGCGGTTTCACGCGCGGAGGAACGTCCGCCGCCGCGATAGTCGCGGAAGCCGTACTTTTGTTCGTAGGTGTAGTCGGCATGGCCTGGACGGAACACGTCCTTGATGGCGCCGTAGTCCTGGGAGCGCTGATCGGTGTTTTCAATTAGCAGACCAATGCTGGTGCCGGTGGTACGGCCTTCAAAGACGCCGGAGAGAATTTTGACCTGGTCCGGCTCGCGACGCTGCGTGGTGTAGCGAGAGGTGCCCGGACGACGACGGTCGAGGTCATGCTGCAAATCGGCTTCGGTCAGTTCGATGCCTGGCGGTACGCCATCAACGATACAGCCCAGCGCCAGCCCGTGCGACTCGCCAAAGGTGGTCACGCGGAATACCTGTCCAATACTGTTTCCTGCCATCACGGCTCCGATGTTGTTGTTTGTGTTTGAGCGTTGTGAAACGGGCCGAAGCCCGCTGGATTAATCTTTATAGATGCTGAAGTGTTCGCGCGCGTCGAGCAGCTGCGCTTTGGTCAGCATAAAGACGCCGTCACCGCCGTTGTCGAACTCAAGCCAGGTGAACGGCACATCCGGGTACTGCTCTATCAGATGTACCATGCTGTTGCCCACTTCACAAATCAGAACGCCGTCGTCGGTCAGATAATCCGGCGCGCAGGCCAGAATGCGGCGGGTCAGCTTCAGGCCGTCAGAGCCTGACGCCAGACCCAGCTCCGGCTCGTGGCGGTATTCGTTCGGCAGATCGGACATGTCTTCCGCATCGACGTACGGCGGATTGGTGACGATCAGATCGTACTGCAGCATCGGCAGATCGCGGAACAGATCGGAGCGAATTGGCGTAACGTGATGGATCAGGCCGTGCTCTTCAATGTTGTGCTCGGTCACGGCCAGCGCGTCGGTGGAGATATCAACCGCGTCCACTTCCGCTTCCGGGAAGGCGTAAGCGCAGGCAATGGCGATACAGCCGCTCCCGGTACACATATCCAGAATGTGCTGCGGCTGATGGCCGATCAGGCCTTCAAAGTGGTTGTTGATCAGCTCACCAATCGGCGAGCGCGGCACCAGCACGCGTTCATCGACATAGAACTCGTGGCCGCAGAACCAGGCTTTGTTGGTCAGGTAGGCGACCGGGATGCGTTCGTTGACGCGACGGATCACGCGCTCAACGATGCGGTGTTTTTCGCTGGAGGTCAGGCGCGCGGTGCGCATGTCTTCCGGAATATCCAGCGGCAGGTAGAGGGACGGCAGCACCAGCTGCACGGCTTCATCCCACGGGTTGTCGGTACCGTGTCCGTACCAGATATTGGCGGCGCTGAAGCGGCTAACCGACCAGCGCAACATGTCCTGTATGGTATGCAGCTCGTTTACTGCTTCATCGACAAATATTTTATCCACTCTTTCCTCCAGGGCATGCTCGCATAATTTTCGGCGGCTAGTTTGCCATGAAGACGGCGATAAATCAGCAATGACGCGTACCGCTAGAGGTTAAAAAATGCGTTTAGTCGGGTACACTATCGGAAATACGAGATGAGAATGACGAATGAAAAAGAAAACATCGCTCAGCGAGGAGGATCAGGCGCTCTTCCGCCAGCTAATGACCGGGACGCGGAAAATCGCGCAGGACACGATTGTTCATCGCCCGCAGCGTAAAAAAATCAGCGAAGTCCCGGTCAAACGGATGCTGCAGGAGCAGGCCGATAACAGCCACTACTTTTCAGACGAGTTTCAGCCGCTGCTTAATACCCAGGGCGCGGTGAAATACGTGCGCGAGGACGTCAGCCATTTCGAACTGAAAAAGTTACGCCGGGGAGATTATTCGCCGGAGCTGTTTCTGGATCTGCACGGCTTAACGCAAATGCAGGCGAAACAGGAGCTGGGGGCGTTGATTGCCGCCTGTCGCCGCGAACATGTTTTTTGCGCCTGCGTGATGCATGGCCACGGGAAACATATCCTTAAGCAACAGACGCCGCTGTGGCTGGCTCAGCACCCACACGTAATGGCGTTTCATCAGGCACCGAAAGAGTACGGCGGAGATGCCGCCTTGCTGGTATTGATTGAAGTTGAGGAGTGGCAGCCGCCAGAGTTGCCCTGACAGAAGGGCGGGAAAGATATAGCACCCCGCCCTGTCACACGTCACGTCAGATCGCTTTTGCCATCTTCAGGTTGCACGGGCTCATTTGCCAGTTGAAGACCCCTTTGCCGGTTTCGTCGAGGGTGACGTTGGCAATCGCGGAAGTGGTGAACATAGGCGGCGTTTCGCCCGGGCACAGCTCAGATACCAGATAGCCGACCAGCGGCAGGTGGGAAATGACCAGTGCGGAAGCGACACCTTCATTGCACAGCGCCTGAAGATAAGCGCTGACAAGGCCGACATCACCGCATGGTGTCAGTTCGGGGAGAACATCCACACTGGACGGCAGGTTCATACACTCCCCTACCACATCCAGCGTCTGTTCTGCACGCAGGAACGGACTCACAAGAACGCGTTCAATGTCCACTTTTTGACCTTTAAGCCAGGTTGCCATCAGACGGGATTCGTCGCAGCCACAGACGGTTAAAGGACGTACTGAGTCACTGGCGGCATCGAGTGCCGCGTCGCCGTGACGCATGATGAAAACTTGCATATTGCACCGCTTTTGTTAACCAGAATCACCGGCGTTAACTACCCGCGATAAATGCTAAGAGGTAGAAAACCCGATGGCCGGGCATTGTGCCTGATCCATTCGATGAATGAAACGCTGTTTTTTACCTCAATGGCGTAAGTATAGTCAATCTCTGTTTACAAAATCGCCAGAACAGGTTCATTCACCTCAGGATTTACCCTTCTTTGACTTCAGTTTACGAAATCAGTTTCCCGTGCAGGCCAAAATGTCTGGCCCCGTTCCGCCATCTGCAATAATTCGTCACACGGTGTAAACCGTGGGCCATATTGCGAGGCCAGACGTTGCAAAATGGCAACCACTTCACCCGCGCCGAGTGTATCCATGTAGCGGAACGGGCCGCCAAGGAACGGCGGAAAACCAATACCAAATACCGCGCCGATGTCGCCATCGCGTGCGCTCTTGATCACCTGCTCACCAAAGCAGCGCGCCGCTTCATTGAACATCATCATCACGCAACGTTCAGCGCACTGAACGGCAGACAGTTTTCCCTGACCGGTGGTCGAAATAAGCCCATAAACCGAAGGGTCGACCTGTTTCTTGCTTTTACGCCCTTTCGCGCCGTAAAGATAGAAACCGCGTTCATTTTTTCTGCCTTTGCGATCGTCCTTCAAAATTGCAGAAACAATGTTTGCAGGCGGGCTAAAACGATCGCCATAAGCTGCCTCCAGCACAGGTATAATTTTAGTGCCGGTGTCTATTCCCACCTCATCCAAAAGTTGGATTGGGCCAACGGGGAAACCAAACTTTACCAGCGCCTCGTCGACGTGCTCGATCTTCTCGCCTTCCGTCAGCAGCCGCATGGCTTCATTAATATAGGGTGCCAGAATACGGTTGACGTAGAAGCCGGCTTTATCTGCGACCACGATCGGCGTTTTACCCTGCTTCTTCGCAAGTTTGACTACCGTGGCGATGGTTTGCGGACTGGTGGTCGCGTGTGGAATAACTTCCACCAGCGGCATTTTTTCTACCGGGCTAAAGAAGTGCAGCCCGATCACCTGCTCCGGACGCGCGGCTTTCGCCGCGATATCGCCAATCGGTAATGACGACGTGTTGGAGGCAAAAATGGTATGCGGGGCGCAATGCTGCTCAACGTCTGCCACCATCTGCTGCTTAAGGGCCAGATCCTCAAACACGGCTTCAATCACCAGATCGCGGTGCGCAAAACCGCTGTAATCCGTCGTACCGGAGATCGTCGCCAGGGTTTTATCACGCTCGCTTGCCTTGATATGGCGGCGTTTGACCTTTTGATCAAGGTTCTGCCAGCTGTACTGCAGCGCGTGGTTGATTCCCTTAGGGTTAATGTCTTTGATGCGTACCGGCAATTTGCCTTTGCTGGCGGTAACAAAAGCGATACCGCCGCCCATGAGCCCCCCACCCAGTACGCCAATGGCACGCAGCGGCGCAGGCGATGCCTCGCTGCCCGGGTCTTTTTTCACCTCTGTGCTGGCGAAGAAGATGCTGCGCAGCGCCTGTGACTGCGGCGTCATCGCCAGTTCGCCAAAGGCTTTGGCCTCCGCGGCATAGCCGCTGCTGCTGCCCTGCGACAGCCCGGTTTCGATCACGTCGAGGATCCGCTTTGCCGCCGGGTAATTGCCTTTGGTTTTTTGTTCGGTCTTTTTGCCCACCATATTGAACAGGAGCGTTCTCCCCAGCGGACCGGCCAGCACGCGCTCGCGAACCGGCAGAGGACGTTTTGCCTGACGCCCTTTCAGCGCAAGCTCAACGGCGGCCTCCAGCAAAATGGACTGCGGCACGACGTCATCGACCAGACCGGCTTTCAGCGCCTGACGGGCACGCAGCTGTTTACCGGTTAAGATCATCTCCAGCGCCGTGCTGACGCCCACCAGCCGCGGCAGACGCTGCGTTCCGCCAGAACCTGGCAGCAGGCCCAGCTGCACTTCCGGCAGGCCCAGAATGGTTTTCGCATCGTCAGTACAGATGCGGCTGTGGCAGGCCAGCGCCAGCTCCAGCCCACCGCCCAGACACGCACCGTGGATCGCTGCGATGACCGGGATTGGGAGACTGTTGATCTCCGACATCACCTGCTGGCCCTGACGCGCCAGCTCTTCGGCTTCCAGCGCGCTTTGCGCCCGGGCAATCATGTTGATATCCGCCCCGGCGATAAAGTTGTCGGGTTTGGCAGAGATAAACACCAGGCCGCGAATGGCTTTGTTCTCGCGGATCTGCTTTAGCATCGCGCGCACCTGAACGCCAAATTCGGCCTTCAGGGTATTCATCTTTTCATCAGGCACATCAATAGTGATAACGGCCACGTTATCGAGGCGAACCGTCAGATTAAATGCAGATGGCATATCCATTATTCAGCCTCCAGAACCATTGCTGCGCCAAGGCCGCCCGCCGCACAGGCGGTAACAAGGCCAAACCCACCGCCACGGCGACGGAGTTCATGTAATGTTTGCGTGATCATCCTCGCCCCTGTAGCGGCAAACGGATGACCGTAGGCGATAGAGCCACCCAGCACGTTGAATTTACTCTGATCCACTTCGCCCGTGGCATGCGCGCGGCCCAGCACATCACGTGCGAAACGCTCGCTTGCCAGCAGCTGGACGTTTGCCAGGGTTTGCGCGGCAAACGCTTCGTGCATATCAATCAGGGTTAAATCAGCCAGCGTCAGCCCCGCGCGATCCAGCGCCAGCGGCGTGGACCATGCCGGACCTAACAGCATGTCCTGCCAGACGTCAATGGCGGTGAAGGCGTAGCTGCGTAAATAGCCCAGGGGAGTAATGCCCAGCTCTTTCGCACGGGATTCGGTCATCAGGATCACGGCGGCAGCCCCGTCCGTCAGCGGCGTACTGTTCGCCGCCGTCACGGTGCCGTGCTTGCGGTCAAACGCCGGGCGCAGTTTGGCGTAATCCGCCAGCGTTGACGTGCCACGAATATTGTTATCTTCCGCAAGCGGTTCGCGATAGGGCGGAATATAGGCGGTCATGACCTCATCGGTCAGCTTGCCTTCCGACCAGGCTTTTGCCGCAAGCTGATGTGAACGATGCGCCAGCGCATCCTGCTGTTCACGGGTAATGCCGTAGGTTTTGGCCATCTGCTCGGCGGTGTCGCCCATGCGCAGGCCGGTGGAGTATTCCGCGACGGCAGGAGGTACAGGCATCAGGTCGCGCAGACGTAAACGCGAGAAGAGTTTGAGCTTCTGACCCGTCGTACGGGCTTTGTTGGCATCCACCAGGATGCGCGCCAGCTTTTTACTGACCCCAATTGGCAGTACCGAAGAGGAGTCCGCTCCACCCGCTATCCCGGCGCGAATGGTGCCCACCATCAGGCTTTCGGCGACGTTAGCCACGGCCTGGAAACTGGTTGCGCAGGCGCGGCTGACGCTGTAGGCGTCGGTATGAACATTCATCCCGGTACCGAGGACGATTTCCCGCGCAATGTTGGGGGCTTCAGGCATCTGCACGACCTGACCGAAGACCAGCTGTTCGATGACCTCCGGCGGAATTTCGCTGCGAGCCAGCATCTCCCCCACTACCATTTTCCCCAGGTCGACGGCCGGTATGCCATGAAACGCCGTTGCCTGACGCGCAAATGGCGTGCGCAATCCACTGACTATGGCAATGCGATCGCCCTGACGGGTAATAAGCGGTAATGCCTGACTCATAACACTCCCCTGTAAAAAATTTTTCGCAAACACTAAGTGGTCTGACCTGATAACAGTCTTAACCATTTTTTTACATTCAGCCAATCGGGGAAACGAAAAAGTGCGAGCTAAAACACAGAGAAGAAAAAGAAAATGCCCCTGTATGGCAGGGGCATTTGTGCGGTATGTTGCCGGGTGCGCAAGGTAAAAGCAAAACGGTAACCCGTAGGTTACCGTTTTTAATGCTTACGCCCTCTCCCGTGGGAGAGGGTCGGAGTGAGGGCATCAGGCCGCTGAAATTAACGCAGACCCAGCTGGAAAATCAGCGTTTCAGCTTCGCAGGCAAAAACAAAGTCGATATCCAGCTTCACGCCGCCTTCCACTTCGGTAAAGGTCGACTTGATTTCACACGGCTCGGATTCAACATCACGCGCACGCTTGCTCAGCGCGGCCAGGGTCTCTTCCGCTTCGGCGCGGTTGGTGAACACACGGCTGTAAGACGCGGTGCAATCGGAGTTGTCCATGATGGTGCCAACATCCATACAGCAGCAAACCGGGGTTTCATCAGCACTGCATTTACTCATAGCTCAATTTCCTCTGTATTCGCGCAGCGCGCGAGATAAACACGATGCTGCTATTTTACGCCCCGGCGCGGGCTCTCTCCAGCCGTTAATGGCGCAAAATCGGATAAGTGACCAATATCACACTAAAAAATGATCTAAAACAAAAACCACCCTTTTGGGTGAGTCGCGATGGTCACAATTTTGCCAACCAGATCTCGTTTCACGAAACATGTTTGAAAATATTAATAAACAAACTTGCAACATTCAGGCTGGTCGGACCTATACTCTGGCCACTGGTCTGATTTGTCTGTCATACCTCAGACCCTACACTTCGCGCTCCTGTTACTGTATGTAACAATTATTGAATAAAAATAACTCAATGAGGTTATGGTCATGAGCCAGAAAACCCTGTTCAACAAGACTGCGCTGGCAGTCGCAGTGGCACTCGTCTCCACTTCCGCATGGTCAGCGGGCTTTCAGTTAAACGAATTTTCTTCCTCTGGCCTTGGCCGCGCGTATTCAGGGGAAGGCGCTATTGCTGATGATGCGGGTAACGCAAGTCGTAACCCCGCATTGATCATGATGTTTGATCGCCCGACCTTCTCTGCCGGTGCGGTTTATATCGATCCTGATGTCAACATTTCTGGCAAGTCGCCTTACACGGGTGCGAGCCTTAAAGCGGACAATATTGCCCCAACAGCATGGGTCCCTAACCTGCACTTCGTTGCGCCTATCAATGAACAGTTTGGCTGGGGAGCATCCGTAACCTCTAACTACGGGCTTGCTACCGAGTTCAATAGCAACTACCCGGCTGGTGAATACGGCGGTAAAACGGACCTTACTACGCTGAACCTGAACCTGAGTGGTGCTTATCGCCTGAACGACAACTGGAGCTTTGGTCTGGGCTTTGATGCCGTCTACGCCGATGCCAAAATTGAACGTTACTCCGGGGAGCAAACTGCTCGCCTGCCAAAAAACAGCAACAAAATTGCCAGCCTTGAAGGTGATGAGTGGGGCTATGGCTGGAACGCCGGTATCCTGTACGAGCTGGACAAAAACAACCGTTGGGGCCTGACCTATCGCTCCGAAGTGAAAATTGACTTCGACGGCGATTACAAGAGCGGCATCCTGAAGCCTGTGAACAACGTGGTTCCTGGTGCGGGTACCACCATTCCTTGGGGAACGTCAAACCAGACCGTTCCAGGTTCGCTGTCACTGCATTTGCCAGAAATGTGGGAAGTCTCCGGTTATAACCGCGTTGCACCGCAATGGGCGATCCACTACAGCCTGGCCTATACCAGCTGGAGCCAGTTCCAGGAGCTGAAAGCGACCGGAAGCAATGGTCAAACGCTGTTCTATAAGGACGAAAGCTTCCACGACGCTTATCGTATTGCGTTGGGTACCACCTACTACTACGATAAAAACTGGACTTTCCGCTCCGGTATCGCATTTGACGACAGCCCGGTTCCGGCAGACAAGCGTTCCATTTCCATTCCGGATCAGGACCGCTTCTGGATAAGTGCAGGCGCGACTTATGCGTTCAACGAGAATGCATCCATCGATGCGGGCGTATCTTATATGCACGGTCAGAAAGTGACGTTCCAGGAAGGCCCTTACGAGTTTACCTCTGAAGGTAAAGCCTGGCTGTTCGGTACGAACTTCAACTACGCGTTCTAATCGCGCAGGAATTGAAAAAGGTGAGCATTGCTCACCTTTTTTATTTACTCCGAATCGATATCTTTTAGTTCGTTCTCGATCGCCTTCGCGTTTGGATTCTCTTCCGGTTTCAGCTTACCGCCGTTAGCAATAAAGTCATGATTCTGGAAGTACGCTTCTCGCACCATAATATACGGGTCAGAAGACTGGCGCAGTAAGCCATCAGAGTCGAGCAGTTGCGCACGGGTTTCAATCCCTTCCACCGTCCATTTACCCACCGACAGCGGCCAGGTCAGCCACGACAGAACCGGATACAGCGTATCAACCATATCGCCGCCGTCATCACGAAGGGTGAAACTGCCGTAGAACGGTAATTGCATGTACGGACCGTACCCGACGCCATAATGTCCCATTGTGCTGCCGAAACGGTGCGGCTGCTCACGCTGCAGTTTCGGGTTCGCCATGCCTGCCACGTCAATAAAGCCGCCCATCCCCAGAATAGAGTTAAGGAAGAAGCGGGTAAAGTGCACCATCCCCTGATACGGGTCGCCCTGCAGGAAGTAGTTCACCATTACCGCAGGCTCTTCGAGGTTGCTGGTAAAATTACTTAACCCGTTACGCGCGGGCTGGGGAACATAATCGCGCCATGCTACTGCCACCGGGCGAACCACATACGGGTCCAGCACGTTGTAGTTGAAGTTATACATGGAGCGGTTAAATCCTTCGAGAGGATCGGAGCGTCCCGTTTGCTCCCCGGAGCTGGCGCAGCCCACAAGCATCGTCGCGCCAAGCGCAAGCGCCGACAGCCGAAGTTTCATAAATATCTCCCTGTTCAGTATGGCTATCGTTGATTGCCATCCGTAACGGAGCCGTTGATGCTCCGTCTGTAAACGTGCAGGCGATTGTAACAGCACGTTTACCGATGTCTATGAGCACAATTACGGGCAGTAATCACCGTGACTCTGATCTCAGCATAGCCTGGCTTTTGGAATTCGTTTCGTTGGCAATTTTATAATGTCTTTGAAAGAGATGTATCACCTTTGTTGTCATTGCCGCCAATTTAAGAGCATCCCCACAGGCATCCCGATAAAAGCCGCTACGCTTAACAGAAAGATCAACCTCCGGGAGCAGATATGAAAGAAGTGGGCGAAGAAAAAATTGGCGAGAGCGATGAGGAACTTGAAATTGAAAGCGAGGAGAAAGCGCGTGGCGAGAAAATAGAAATTGATGAAGATCGCCTCCCTTCCCGCGCGATGGCCATCCATGAGCATATACGCCAGGACGGTGAAAAAGAGATGGAGCGCGATGCCATGGCCCTCTTCTGGTCAGCTATCGCCGCAGGGCTCTCAATGGGCGCATCTCTTCTCGCCAAAGGGATATTTCATGTTCAGCTGGAAGGTGTGCCGGGCGGTTTTTTACTCGAGAATCTCGGCTATACCTTCGGCTTTGTGATTGTCATCATGGCCCGCCAGCAGCTGTTTACCGAAAACACGGTGACCGCCGTTCTGCCGGTGATGCAAAACCCTACCCTCGGCAATTTCGGTTTATTGATGCGGCTCTGGAGCGTGGTTCTGCTGGGAAATATCATCGGCACGGGCATCGCGGCCTGGGCGTTCGAATATATGCCGATTTTTGATGAACCTACACGGGATGCATTTGTAAAAATCGGCATGGATGTGATGAAAAACACCCCGATCGAGATGTTCTCGAATGCCATCATCTCCGGCTGGATCATCGCCACGATGGTCTGGATGTTTCCTTCAGCAGGGAGCGCCAAAATTGTCGTGATCATATTGATGACCTGGCTGATTGCGCTGGCTGACACCACGCATATTGTGGTCGGTACCGTAGAAATACTGTATCTGGTCTTTAACGGTACGCTTCACTGGAGCGACTTTTTCTGGCCGTTCGCCCTGCCGACACTAGCAGGAAACATCTGCGGCGGAACGTTTATCTTCGCGCTGTTAAGCCATGCCCAAATCCGTAACGACATGTCGAACAAACGCAAAGCGGAGCTTAAAGCGCGGGAAAATGATGATAAATCGACAAAAAAATCGTCCTGAATGGTGACTCTTTGAGCAGTCAGGCGGCGATGCGCTTAACGCAAAGTGTAAATGACGCTATACTCGTGCCGCCTCGTCCCCTTAGTTAAATGGATATAACGAGCCCCTCCTAAGGGCTAGTTGCAGGTTCGATTCCTGCAGGGGACACTTTGACCTTCACGCGCATTCACCTTTTTATCGCCAGAATTCACTGAGCAGAAGATTCCTGTTTTATTTGAGCGTAACGCGCAGCAAGCTGTCTTAGGCGCAACTCCAGCTGGGTCTTTTCGGCTTCAGGAAGCGCATCTCCGGCTGGATGCTGTGACAGGCGTCGGAGTTGTTCTTCAGCCGGTATTGTTTGGTTAAATGACTGTATAGTCGAAAAAACCACCGATTTAAGCTCACTCACCGTGATATATTTTCCTTTTTGCTCATCCAGACTGCTCAGCCGATGACTCAGTTGCTGAAGCTTCATCATTCCCTCATACCAACTGTTCATAGCGTCGACAGGCAACGCTGCCGCGTTAAATTTTTGGTGCCACTGCGAGGTGAGCGGCTTCGCCTCCTCCGGCCGCAATATCTGGAGTTGCGCTAACAGCTGAAGGCTGTAGGAAATATTCCAGTCAGGAGGCAGCTTATCCAGTCGGGCAAGCTGCTGCTGCGTTTCTGTGATAAATGTGGACGGTAAAGTACCTTGCTGTGCTAACGCGTCTTGCTGAACAGGTGTAAGCACTTCAGGTAACGGCGCCAGCGAGGCAATGGCCTGAGTCGTTAAGGGATCGGGTCTGGACAGAAAGCCCCCTCCCCACGCCACGGCGACGCCGATCGCCAGCATAGAACACATCCCGGCGACAAAGGGTTTCCATGCTCTGGCAGCTCCGTGGGCTGTCCTACGATCCTCTGCATTCGGCTGATTTTCCGGCTGCACAACATAGACCCATTTCACTTCGCCAACCGATTCCGCCCTCTCCTGAGGTAAGTCACGACCGGGCAGCTTAATCGCATTCAAATCTGATGCGTCATTACGGATTTCCAGCCGTTCAGCATTCGAACGTACCAACGTTCGTAATGTATCGAACTGGCTAAGGTGCTTCAGTTCAAGGCGCTGGAGCACCGAACCCAGCCGGGTAAGCAACGCTTCAGCGCTATAAAGCTCACTGAGATGGCTGTTGTTGAGTGGAAGCATACGCATGCGCTGCTGCAGGCGCTGGCTCAAGCCGCTAAGAATTTCCATACGAGCATGTAATGTCTTCGGCCAAAAAACGTCCCACTGATGGCTAATCAGTGCCTCCAGAATCGCCAGCCCTTCGTTCAGGCCAGCTAACCCCGACAGATGAGTCCGAGCAAGGGTGTACCAGGCTGCAGTCTGCAACTCCACACCGTTCTGTTCGAACAGTGAGAGACCGAGTTTTTCGACATATTGCCAGTTCACATCCGGGCGAGCAGGATGAGTCAGCTTACTGAGTTCATCGCGGAGGGCGGCGTAATCTGGCAGCGTGCGCGGGTCGCCGCCGGTTTTTATTTTACGTGGGATGATGTCATTCATGACCTATTGTCCATTTGACGTATCTGGAGCTAATAAAGGATATTGTTTATGCGGCTTCGCTTTCTGCATATTCGAGACTCTGCAGATACTGTAGCGCTACCGGGTCAGCAATATATTCAATCTGCCCGTGGTGACGCTCCACCTCTTCAATAATTCGGCTAAGCTCGATCCGGAAAAACTCTTTACGCAGATTGATTCGGTTAATCCGGTAGCGTTCCAGATGTTCATGTAACGTCCTTTCTAGCGCAGGGGCATCATCGCAAGAAATCATGGCGTGGACATCAAAATCAAACGGCACAGCTGCCCCGCTCAATTCTTTCACGCGCTCCATGGGCTCCAGTCGTCGGGTCATACCGATTTTGAAGACGTTTTCACCGAAGGAGCCGATATTCGAAATGACATACACGTATCCCTGTTTGGTGAGCTGGGCCATGGATTTGGCACGTTCATACTGCTGATGCACGTCCTGGATTTTCTGCTCCAACTCCAGGCGCTGTCTTTCCAGTTCTACCCTGTGAGCACCTTCAGCGGCAAGCAGGGCTTCTTCCAGTAAACGCTGCTGTTCGGCGAGACGTTGCTCCTCCTCTTCCGCTTCGCGCTGCTGCTGTTCCAGTTCATCCTGACGCTGTTTTTCTTCACGCATCTGGCGCTTGAGCTCAGCCTGATATTCTTTTTCTTCCTGCGCTTTTTCCAGCAGAGCAACCTTATCCAGAAACTGCTGTTTTACGCCTTCCCAGTCGGCGTTATCTTCCAGTTCCAGAAAGGCGATTTTCTCGCTGATAGCAGCGTAAGCCTCTCTTTCCTTCCTGAGCTGGTCGTACTTGCTTTGCCAGTTATTCACCGTGGTGCCAGAAAGCAGGGTTTTGACTTTGAATTTGTACGCGGAGTCCACAATACGCTGCAGTGCCCGGGAGGCTTTATTTTTGGCATTGTGGAAGTCATCCCACTGACCGGCAAGGCGTTGCTTTTCCTGATACAGACCGCGAGCCACTTCAGTACTGACGGTTTCTTCAAAGGCCTTCTCTTTCTGAATGAGGTACGACATAGCCTGTTCCAGCTCCGCTGTTTTCTTACGGAAGCCCCGGTAAATGAAAACCCGCATTATCAACGCAACGGCTATCAGTAAGCCAAAGAATAAACTGATGATTCCTGCTGGATTCGACACAGACTCGATAAATCGCTCATTAAAATTTATTAATGCTCTTACCGCGACATAAATACCCCAGACAATTACACCGATAATAACCAAAACAACCCCTGCGGCATTGTCATCTTTTTTCCTTCGTGCCATATGTTATTTATTTCCTTGTTTCATATAAATCTGATTATTAAATCTTTAAAACAAATAGGGCATCTTTGCTATATCTTATTAATATTGACTCCCTGAGCAAATCGGTAAACGGGTATATCCGGGTTTGTTGGCCATATAGAGGGGTGCGCATGTTGACTGTCGGGCTTTTGTGCTGGCCGGTTCGTCGTTTTCTGTCACGCGTTGCTGTTTCTACTTTTTCGCAGTGGTTATCTTTTTCATCTGCTTTTTTCGGGAGGAAGTTGATGGTGTTAAACGATTGCTGCCTTCTGAGGGACTATACCCGGAACAGAATCGTTTCGACTGACTCAAAGTCCCGTCATTACAGACAAAGCGTCCATCCGATGTGCAGTGCGCTATACCTCCTTTTGAACCTGAGCAAGGCTGCCTTCCGCGTGCCGCATCGGCCTGTGTTGTCAAAATAATTCCTGAGACCAAAAGGAAGATTAATTCTCTCTTTTTCATACTCGTTACTTACTCTGTTATTTTGGAGTTCCGCTTCCCGCTAGTTTTGTTATTTCTTTTGATGAGAACGGAATAACCAACAGTCCCAAAAATTATTACTCATTCCGTTTTCGCTATGAAAGAAGCGCGATAATTAGCCCAAAAAATGTGCTCTCATCAAATTGCTGTCTTGAGCAGGATAAAGCGCCAGGCGGAGTAAAGGTCCAGTCACTCACGGCACCTGATCTCATGAATAAACGGCCCAGGGAGGTCATATGCCCTCCCTCATGGAAAATTGCCTCTACGCACCCAGTCACCCCCTTACCATACAGAAATACCGGCGTAAACTTTACGACCCGGCCATCGTAACGAAGAACGATACCTGAAATTTCAAAAGTGCCGTCCACCACCAGCAGGTCCGAGACGAATGCTGTGTACGGTTCTATATTGAGTCCGGTATCCACCAGCCACGCATCCATCTGCTCCTGAAGCTTTACCATTCGCAGGCGAAACTCTGCAATATCGGCCTGACTCTTACTGACAACAGGAACAGGTGCGGGTTGGCTGGCCTGTAGTTTTTTCATAAATTGTGATTTTGCTGACATGGTATTACCTGATATTAATGGGGGGCTACTGAGCCCAGAAGCTGCTGGTTCTTAAGGTGTCGCAGCATAACGCGACCTTCGGGCATAAACTGGGTTCCATACCGTACAAGCCCAATACCTCTCAATTCAGCATCAATGGCGTAGCGGAGTTCACCGGGCACTTGCTGTTCGAGTAAAGTGACATTCAGAGACTGCACACGGGGTTCATACTTAAGCAAGACACCAGCCAGCGTATCGATTAGCTCATGGGCAGTTCCAGGCATTCCTTGCAGGATTTTAGTCATATCGGGCAAACCATAATCTGGTAAATGGCTTACGGTTCCAGTACGGGCATTTAAAATACGCTGGATATTATGCAGTACTGATAAAATGACCTGGTCTTCTTCGTTTACAACTTCAAGGGAAAGCTCCCCTGTAAAGTTGCCAGTAAGAATTTCATATAAAGATGGGGATTTTCTGTCTGGCATTTTGACCTCAGGAAACTTGCTGAAATGGTTGATTTCTATTTTTAATTAATGTTGAAGACTTCATGTGATGTCCTCTATCATTTCAATGATTACGGATTTTGCACCCTGGTAAAGTCCAGCCTGAAAACCCGCTGTCAGATGGGTATAGAAAATCGGTTCCTGACCATTCAGGTGCAACTAGATCTGAGAACTGATATTCCCAAAAATACCAAGCTGAACTTTTTATTTTTCCTCCAGATTTATCATAGACGGCGAAAAATGGTTGATTTGAAAAAAGACGTAATACCCGTCCCAATCCGCCAAAAGGTTTGTAGTTAGGAATGTAAGTAATGGCATAGCAAGTGTTGTTCTCATTTCACATTTTTCACCAGGTGTGGTTTAAATATAAGCCAGCATCTTTATAGAAAAAAGGATAAGAAATAATAATATAATACATTAGAGCATCATTTTTAAGATCGATTTAATTGCCCTGCGCACGTTTATTCATCCTCGTCATGAACTCTTCATTGTATAGTCATGAAGTTAAGCCTATGGAATTAATGAATTAAAGAAATGATTCGGCTACACCACTTTTTATGTTGAGAGGAAATCGAGTACCCATCCACACAATTACCTATGTAATTGATTGATAAGAAATCATCTCCAGTTAACTCGCCCGGGAAGAAAACGGCATCACCAGCAGTTCTTTTGATACCAGTACGTCGTATTTAAGTACCGTATCAGCCCTGCGCAATAGCGTCTGGTAATCGCTGGCATCAACTGCTTTACGATCCCTGAGCTGATAAATCCGTACCATTGTCGCCAGCGGCGTCTGTGCGCCATCAGCGTTAATGGCCGTACGCGGGGTAAAATCAAGATGCAGCGTTTTGATTTTCTTGTAGAAGATGGATTTCGTGATGCTGACCGTACCGTCCGTAACGGTCTGAGTCAGACCGCAGCCAGCGAGCAAACCACAGGCAATAAGCGTCAGCGCCCGCCAGCGAGCTATATTTAAAGTGAATACTAACTATAATTAACAGAAAAGATTCGCAACATGGGGAAAAATAATTACGGATTATGTTATTAAAATCACTAATTAATGGCCCGCAATATATACCCAACAAACCTCAAAATGCATGAGCGACTCATCGCCAAGCCCGGAACAACTCGACTGATAAGCCATCTCACCATGCAACTTCAAGTTAATCGAGTATAAACATTACAGAAAATATCATTTGAATAAGCATCAAAGTAAAAATATAACACATGGATTTATTTTAAAACAAATCCGTCATAGCCTAATTCACCAGGAAAAAGAAGTTCTTTATCCTTACCGTACAAAAATTCAATGGAGTCATATGCCGCAATTTCAGACATACCGTAAAATAGTGAAGGCTTAAATATCACACCCCCATTAGAATCATATAAAACAAAATAGTAATCTTCATCTTTCAGGTATTTATAAAGTGATAACGGAGATATTATTTTAGCATGATATATATTTACCTTATATTGTTTATCAGGACTGACTATATCAAACACCTTTGTTTTTTCATTGATAAACAAAGTAGAAGGCAAAAATGCCCAAATGATTAGCAATAAAAAAAATGCAAGATATATTTTTTTGATTTTCATTTACAGAGGAATTTCCTTGTCAGTTTCTCTCGGCGAGACCCATAATACATCAGAAAAAACAATGTAATCACCACCTGAATCATGTTTTTTTTGCCACTTCCGGAAGTCTTTGTTAAAAATCGGCACAAATCCTGAAAAACTCCTCACCAGATGCCCCCAAAAACCAGATAAGTAAGTGGACATGTAAATGCCAGTTTCTTCCTTGTTTAGTATACGGTTTTTACTCCAAACCCCTAAAGGTTCTGATGCATTTCCTTCATCAACGAAATCATAAGTATCCTTGAGGTAAAAGCCCAACTTATCTACAATAAAAAATACTTTTCCCTCCCTGACTTGCGTCATTCCACGAACACATACTTTAAGATTCGAATTTCCCATTGCACCATACCAATCGTTTACCGTATCAAATTTACTTCCTATGGTTATTAGATTTACTTGGGATGTGTTATCCAATTCCATAACATCGTCAGTATACCCAAGAGATATCGCACCTTTATTAAAATCACCTTTATTTTGAAGCAATTTTCTTAATCGAGCAATACCTTTCATACTTTTCCAACGACCAGTAAGCTCTTCAATCCCAGCGCTAACCTGCTCAAATTTAAGTGCCCATGACATTTTGACTATTTCAGTACTAACTTGAGTTGATGGTAAGTTTCTTGCATCTTCATCTAATTTTTTTCTTTTACTTTCAGTAGTAAAAATAAATGCTGGTGAAATTTCAAACCAATGCTCCATTAACTTAGGAGCCATTTCCCATCCCATTTCTCTCATCGCGTCAGGGATCATATCAATATGGAAGAAGTCTACACTGACTTTCTTTTCCTGCTGCTCCGGTTCTTTTGTGGTAGTCGTTGATGAAACTGCCATTACCTTGTCCCCGCTCTGATCTGGAAAACATAGTCCAGGTTTACGTTTTCTTCGGTATCTGAATTTATTGCATGCGTCAGAGCTGAATCAGTTCTTCCTACCACTGTACCGGTAGATGTCTGTAATTGATATGCAAATTCCATATCTTCAGAACCTGTTAAGGAATCCAGGACCCTGAAACACGCTGTATTTGGACCACATGATAAATTTGGTAATGGAGCGGGCATTTCAGCAGTTCCCTGCCCCAGGGTACTGCTTCCCGCCGCCATAGTCCGCTTCACCCTGCGCAGATACATCGCTGTCGTGCCGTACTCAATCTTCCCCGCCTCCAGCCGCAGGTAGCTTCCGCCCCCAGTCAGCGTGATACGTTTCTTTCCGGCGAAGGAGATGTCACTCGCCGAGCTCAGCGTCAGCTTCTGCTCCGCAAAGAGTCGCAGGCTGGCGTTTTGCGCCTGGACATCCACCGGCCCTTCCGATGCCTTCAGGTTCAGTTGCCCCTCCCGCGCAAACAGCCCCAGCTTTTCCCCGGCCAGCGCCGTCATGTTACCCATTGTTCCGATACTGATATCCTCGCCCGCATTAATGGCGACGTTCTTCGCGGCTGTCATCTGCAGGTGCTCCCCGCTGGTCAGGGCCATTCCTTCCGGAGCGGACATCAGCAGCACCTCATTAAGCGGCTTCAGCCGCTGCTCAAACATCGCTATCTGGCTGTCGACATCCGCTTTCAGCGCCTGAGCGTGCTCCGCCGCGGTTTCCAGCTGCTGCAGTTGCTGATTCAGCCGGTCGATTTCCTTCAGCGCCGCATCCCTGTCAAGGACCTCACCCTGTGCTTTCACCTGCGCATCCGCGCTGACAAACAGCCCTTTACCGGCACGAATAACGCCATGTTCATCCGTGCGCAGCTCGGTGCCTTCACCGCGACGCTGTCCCTGTGCGTCCACCAGATGCCCGCTGTTCAGCTGCGTTTTGCCGTACTCCGTGGCGAGCTTGATATGCTCCTCGCCACGTTTATCCTCCATCCGCAGCTTGTTGTTCGCCGGGGTGCGCAGCACGTTGCGGGTGTGGTTGTCGCGGGAGACAGGGTCCGGATGTTCAGAATCGTGCAGGGCATATGCGATATACGGCAGGTCAATATCGCCGTTGCTGTACGCAATCGCCACTTCGGTCCCGTCGGTGAGCGGTGTGTGCCACCCCAGCGTGTCTCCGGCATAAGGCTTTGCCATCCGCAGCCACAGGTAGCCGTACCCGGGTTCCGTCCCCTCCCGGTCGAAGTCGAGCTTCACCCGGTAGCGCCCCTGTTCGTCAAGGTGGGCGTAAATATCATTTTTCTCCCGGCTCTCGACCCGGGCCGGAAGCGTGCCGTGGATTTCCGGGCGCGGGATGTCCGCCGGGCGGAAACAGTAACGCTCGGTGTAGGGCATGCCCCACACCGACACGTGCAGGCGGAAATCACGGGCTCCCCGGAAGGTCACAAGCGTGAGGACAACACCCTCTTTCAGGGCCGTAATGACGTCGCCCTGTGGCTCCAGCACCTGCCCGGGCGTGAGGTGGGCAGCATTGCTGAACAGGTGGATGCGGGCTGATTTGTTCAGTTCCCGCTCGTGATGGATGCGGGCATAAAAGGCGCCGGATTCGGTTTCCGGCTCCGGGCTGGTGTCGTCACCTGCGTCACGGTAAGGCGCTGCGTAGCGGTAATGTTCCCCGGTGGTGACCGCATCGTTACGTACACTGACCGTCGCATCCATCGGCGTGGAGGCAGTCCGGTAGTTGTAATCCCGCGTGGCGACAGAGCCGGTGGCAACCCTGTGCCAGGTCCGCACATCCCAGACCGATTCTGCCGCGCCGTCAAACAGGCCCGATGGCTCGCTGTACGGCAGGCGCACGTCAAACCGGTAGTTAAGCTGGCTGTCGGCAAATATGTACGTATCCAGACCGCGCACGTCGTCCATCTCCGTACGCCAGTAAATGCCCACCTCGGACAGAATGCGCCGGATAAACTCCAGGTCCGTTTCCCGCCACTGGGTGATAATTTCACGCGGCGGGTAGGTGCGCTCCAGCCTGAATTCAAAATCAGGTCCCTCCAGCCCGTGTCTGCGCAGCACCTGCTCCACCACCTCCGGGACGGACTGGTTCTGATATACCGCGCACTGCCGGGTGTATCCCAGCAGCGCCAGGCGGGAACTGAGCGTAAGCCGGTAGTGAGACTGGTCCCTGGATGTGGACAGCCATTCCAGGCGGGTCACCCTGCCGTGGACATTTTTGCCGCTTCGCATCCGGAAGGTGGCATATTTCATCAGCACCTGTTCCGGGGGGATGTTCGCCTGCAGGCAGGTGAACTCAATATCCCACCGGAACGGCTCACTCAGGGCTTCCCTGCCGCGAAAGCGCAAAACATCCGGCTTCACTGGACTGTCATTAATATCCAGAAAGTAACAGGTCTGTCCGTCAAAAAGCGCTAACCAGTTATCCATCACGTCATTCCTTTACCGGCACAAGGCTGAGCCAGCCATCACCCAGTTCAATCGTGCGGGGTTTGTCCGGGTCGAGGTCATCACGGGTCAGCACCAGACGCCAGCGGTTCTCCTTCTGATCCGGTCGGTTAAACAGCCCCACCACCGCCACGAACTGAGTGTCCTCATCCATGGGCATATTGAGCGTCACGCTGCCTTCGGGCATCACCAGCAGCTCTTTTGATGCCAGCACGTCGTCCTTAAGTACCGTATCGGCCTTGCGCAGCAGCGTCTGGTAATCAGCGGCATCAACCGCCTTACGATCCCGGAGCTGATAAACCCGCACCATGGTCGCCAGCGGCGTCTGTGCGCCATCGGCGTTGATGGCCTTGCGCGGGGTAAAATCCAGATGCAGTGTTTTAATTTTCTTGTAGAAGATGGATTTCGTGATGCTGACCGTACCGTCCGTAACGGTCTGAGTCAGACCGCAGCCAGCGAGCAGGCTACAGGCAATAAGCGTCAACGCCCAACAGCGGGTTACTGTTGCCATTCAAAAATTCCTTAATTGAAAGTGGGAATACGTGATTAGTCGAAGCGATAATGTCCGTCTTCAGCGGGGGAGAAAGCAGAACATTGCAACCCTTCATAGCGGCCCAGACTGACGGTCAGAGTTTCCCGGTCATTGCTGAGCTTGCCTTCTTTGAGACCCAGTAAACCGGTCCGGCCCAGCTGGATACGCCTGCCTTTACCAAGGCGCGGTTCAGGCAACAGCCGCACGGGTACCGTGAGGCGCAGTCGGGCATCACTTCGGTAGCCGAGATAGACGCGCAGCAGGACCAGTAAATCGGTATGGAGGATGCCACCGGGTAACCAGCCTTCGGCTTCGCCGGGATCTTCCGTGACCAGTGTCACCAGCACTCTGCTACAGGCTTCCCTGCCCGTTTTACCCAGCGTGGCCCGCTGAGAAAGACGGATGCGGTTCCCTGCACCCAGCCCGCTACGGTTATCGATATGGACCTTCACCGGATCCGGTTCGGTGATAATTGCCCGGGTATTCGGTGCCAGCAGGCTCACCAGGGCCCGGATGCCTTCTGCATTGCGGGTGGGTAATCGCATGGTGCCCAGCAGGGCCAGAAAGCGGGAAACCGGCGTCGCCACCTGCTCAGCCGTTCCCGGTATACCGAGTCCCACCAGCCCCAGCAGACACTGAGATGTGGCATCGCGGCCACCTGCCTCGAAGGTGGCCGGATAGGCGTATTTTCGCCAGATCCGGTAATACTGGGTGGTGATGCGGTGGCTGAAAATATCCAGAAACGAGGTGACCGCCTCGTGCCCTTCGCGGCGCTGCGCAATGTCGTCCAGATAGGACGTTGGCAGAGGGGAGTCCACGCCATACACCCCGAGAAATGTCGTGCGGACCGTTGGGGGTAATGTCGGGTTGTCTTCGTCGATCTCCACCGCTTTCAGGGTACTGACCGGGAATCCCATACCAGGCCAGGGCCTGAACCGTACCGGATCGTCGCCCGGATGGCTGGTGGTGCCCAGTTTCGGCGCGTCCGGATTTTCCTGCTCCAGCAGTTGGCAGAAACGATAAAAATTGGCCCGCCAGATATCTTTGTTAAGGGCTAACGTCAGCCCGGTACGTGCTGGCTGTGATTCTCGCGCCATCTCAGTCGTTTTCCTGTCGGTTGCAGTACCAGCGTGAGCTGGTTAAAGAGGTGAACATCGGCATAGAGCGCGAAGAATCGGTGCAGCATCTCGCCGAAGAGATTCACATCGCCCTCGCCTGTAAAATTATCCATGTTAGTCGTAAGATTAATAATCATTTTAAAGTTGGGGCTTGATGTGGTTTTATTGACAATGGTGAATAACCATTTATTTTTCTCTTGTACCAAGCGTTATTTCCTGTATGCGACTGGAGTCTATCCAAGAGGAGTAAATTGTCCCGTTCTTTGCTTGATATTTAATATGCGAAGCACTCCCTGAGTTGTCTTCGACCTCTACATACTCCCCTGGCAAAATGAATAAACCTTGACTTGGAATAAATAACTTATCATCTTTATAGAACTGCAATCGAGCAGTACCAATAACTTTGTAGACTGTTTTTTTGTTTAAGCAGTTAAAATATACTGAAGCATATCTTTCATCAAATTTTAATTTTTCTGGTTTATCTGGGTCAATAGTAATGTCTTCCAAACTGAATTTGAGATAATCATACTTCATCCATAAAAGAAAACCTTCGCCCGGAGTGTCGACGGATTGCTTGTTATTGAATTGAACTTTAGCATATATATTATCATTACTGACACGGTCGATGTCTGCTGTAATCAGATCTCTGTCCACTTTCAATTCATTTATCAGATTTGCATCGCTGGAAGCAACTATTTTATCTAGATATTTCGAGCAATTATCAAAATCATCATCAGTAACACCTGAAAATGCTGAGATAGAGTATGTTAGTAACAATAGAGGAAATATTTTAAACTTGATCATTGTTTAGCCTCGGAAAATTCGTTAGTAAATTTAGGTATAATCGCCCCACATTCTTTTCTATATAACTTTTGTGCTGAGTCTTGGGTTGAATACCACCGAGCATAGTTTCCGTCGTGCTTATTGATGTAATACACAATATATTCCATAGAGCTTTCAACGGAATCGAATACTACAAATTGCTTTGGTTTATCCGTGACTTGGGTATTACCTCCCTGTCCACTTAATCCTTTTCCTTCTTTTTTACTCCAAATCCCCGTTGGCTGATATTCTGGGTGCTGCGCAAAAAAAATCAGAACTCCATCCATATGCTGGCGGAGTGCCATGTACTTCCATTCCTGGAGCACTACAATGCTGGTATTGACCAGAAGTAAAATGTGTCGTCTCAATGCGAAACATTCTTTCAACTATTACAGACATGTCTTTACCATATTTATCATATATCTTACGTAAAGCATCTTTCCCGTCTTGTACAGTAAAAAGTCCCGCATGTTGTTTTTTTATGTTAATAATCGCCCCCAAAAACATTATTGGGTGCATATGCCAAAGTTCGGGTCCCAGTTTCTCAGTCGTGACATCCTGCATCCATACCATCTTATCGAGAAAATCTTCGCTGTACTTCTTCCATTCCGGCGCTTCTTTCTTCAGCGCATTCAGGAACGGTTGCCAGATAGCATCGCCTTTTTTGAAGTACCAGTCGCTGGGATGTTTTACGATAGTTTTCTGAATGACCTCACGATAGTCAGGATTATGTAGACCTCTCCAGTATTCCATTGGAGAATAACGATCGCTTCCACTGTCTATTTTATCAAGAAGGCGCTGATAATTATGCTTTACCAGGGCGTGACTGGTTTGCGTATCACCGGTCGCGGCCTCGTAAAGTGAGTTGATAAGGCTGCGGAAGAATCCAACAGGCTGATTCTTTCCATCAAGGTAATCAAAGCTGGTCGGTTCTGCGGTTTCAGTTCTGAAACCAAGCTTTGCCAGATCATACTGTGACAGAAGCTGCGGTTCTGCCTGGCCTTTGGGTACGTAGGCATTCTCTGGTCGCAACTGCCAGTATTCCTGTCTGGTCGATTTATCGACTTCTGTCTGCACCTGTTTCAGTGGCAGGATCCCTGTTCTGGTCGCCACTCTGGTATCCTTTGTGAATGTACCGGTTGCAACATCCTTTTTGTACAGCGCCAGGCCAGGAGTGTATTTCAGCCAGAGCGGATTCTTTTCTCCCGCCTGTTCGGGATTGGTCAGAAACTTTTCCAGATTGTAATCCATGCTCGTGCATTCAATATGTACCTGGTATCGGGCCTCATATCCCCCGTCCTTAGGTGCCTGATAATATCCCATATGACCAACAGGATCACCGGCAGTGATGGAGAACGGAGACGGACACACAACCTGGTCAAATTTCATGGCCTCTTTGGCTGGAGGCATAAGCTTGCGCCACCATGACGGACCAGCGCCGGGAGCGGGTTTAATATTATTATTATCCACTACCACCCAGTAACGTTTACCGAGGATCAATGAGGTACTGACCTTTTGCTTATCATCTGTATTACCATCGGCATCAGGTAAACTTTTCAACGTCACAAGACCATACCGGCGCTGGTTATACCCCGCCGCGTTAAGACTGGTATCAGAGGAGTCCCATTCAACGCCTGCCCCCACAGGCATATACCCTGCAATCTGAGGCTGAAGTTGTTCAGAAGTCAGTTTTGCCGTGAGCCAGTCCATTTCAGAAAACGCTTTAAGTGTATCCTGAGTAATCCACTGATTTTCCGATTCCGACTCATAAGCAGAATACGGAGCCAGGTGCATATACAGGGTATAGAAATGAAGCCCGCTGGATTCCGTTTCACCCGGCTGAATGTAGTGTTTTACCAGGACGAATGAACCGGAGAAACTCAGCGGTCCGGATTCCCATGCAATCGTCTGATAATCCTTGCAGATACGATAAGCAACCACTTCCCCGTCAGCCATGCATCGAATCGCCTGCTCACCTTTAAAGGGAACCGGGAAATCCATCGCTTCAAGAGGAGATTTACCACTGAGTGCGCACCACGGGGTCGTGGCTTCGGTGATATGGATCCCGCCATGCCACATTCCACTGCGGCCTATCGCATATTGTCCGGTAGACTCCCCCGCTAAATGGGAGAGAATATCTTCCTGGTTACTAAATTCCTTCCCCCGGTTGTTAGAGGGAATTGGCCAGACAATTTTGGGTAACACAGACACGATTCACACTCCCTGTCAGTCACTAAACGATTTACAGACGACCTGATTGACATTCATGATCTCAGCCAGGTCGAAAACCGACAATAAATCTTCCGCTGTTAACGAATCAGGTTAATCTTTAGCTGGACCTGGGTTCTCGTCCTCTTCACAAGCTATGTCTGCATCAATATGTGTATTCAAACTCTTAGGCATAAGCTGACTCCATTTTATAATTTAGGGCTAACGTCAGCCCGGTACGTGCTGGCTGTGATTCTCGCGCCATCTCAGTCGTTTTCCTGTCGGTTGCAGTACCAGCGTGAGCTGGTTAAAGAGGTGAACATCGGCATAGAGCGCGAAGAACCGGTGCAGCATCTCCCCAAAGAGATTCACATCCCCCTCGCCTGCAAAATTGTCCATATTCAGCGTGACCTCAATATCCACACCCCGGAGCATAAAGCCCTTCTCAAAACGGCGGATCAGGGTGTGCTTCACGGCAACTATCGCTTCAAGACGACGGCGGTTCATCTCATCGTCAGTCCAGTCATAGAGCGCCAGCGTTCCCCGCAGGACCTCCGGATTGTCCATCATACTGAGGAAGTTTGAGCCGAGATGGCTCATCACCCGCCAGTGGAAGCGATCGTTTGCCGGGGGGTACAGCGGCATCGTTGGTGCTGTGACATTCAGGACCCTGACGGGCACTTTGCCGGTTTTGACCACCCTGTCCAGCAACGTACTTTCCAGTGCTTTGCGCGGAAGCTGGCCGTTGGTGCCGGTTATTCGCATCGAGAGGGACTCCGGTTTATCGGACAGCTGCTCCAGTTCGAACGAGCGGCCCCCGAGAATTAACCAGGTGTCATACAGGCCTGAGGGGCCACGTTTCACGCGGGTGTGGTAATAACGTTCAGGGGCATCGTGGCGCATCATACCGCCCCGGTGCCGGAAACTGGTAAAGGGCACATAGGGGTGTTTGCCATTCTTCACCGCGCCGTGGATGTTATCGACGCTATAAATCTCTGTGTGACCATCCTGAAGACGCAGCGGCCTGAGCAAATATTCGTTTTCCAGCGGGTTAAGCGTCAGCGGGTCGGCTTCAAGGGTAAAGAGATTGATGACCGGCGCACAGTGCAGCCGGAAGTTTTCTGTCTCAAAAGGCAGATCGGATGACCAGGCTTCACTGAGCACAATGTCGATTTCAAACCAGGTGCTGGACTCAGTGAGCCCGATGGAGTCGAGGCCGCGTAGCTCAACAAACATAAATTTAGGACGGAAGCTGAAATACTCCAGCAGCAACTGGTAACCGCTGAAGGCGGTATTGGCTTTCTTCCACAGGCCATCATTGTCATCAAAGCCCATGGGTTTACACCAGCCGTCAAACTGATGACGTTCGGTGTACGTCCCGGCATGACGGGCATACATGGCATGTACACGACGGGTCATTGCCAGATGCAGCGCTGAGCTAATTGGACTCTCCGCATTAAGAAAAATGGCGACTTTGTCGATTTCGGCTTTACTCCAGTCCACTTTTTCAGGGCATTCGAAGCGCAGACGAATAGCGGAGCGGCCATCGGTTTCCGTATGCAGGCGGGCGTCCGCAAGGTGCAGTGGTTGCAGGGGAACATCGCGGGTCGTCCGATACTGACAGGCGGTTTTATGCGGCCCGACAGGACGTGAAAGAATGGAGAAGCCTTCCGCGAGCATTTCAGCCTGACGCAGACTACGCCAGTCAGGGGAGAACTCAACGATGGCCAGCGACGGGATAGTCCGCATATAGTGCGGCCACAGCAGACTCACCAGCCCTTCGGTGAGCTCCGGCAGATCATCATCCAGCTTTTCACGCAAACGGCCCATCAGGAAGGCAAAACCTTCAAACAGGCGTTCCACGTAGGGATCGCGGGCGCCGGGTTTATCCAGATTAAGCATTGCTGCCCGATCCGGATGGGCACGGGCAAACTCTTTACCGGCTTCTCGCAGGTAACGCATCTCTGCTTCGTAATAGCGCAGGGTTAAATCATCCATGCACGGCATTCCTGAAAATTATTAAAGAAAACATTAGACACAGAGCACCATGGCACGGGCTGGGTCAATGGCAATAAGTCCGGCAAGTAAGGACTCCATCTCAGGCATCAGACGGGATTTATCAGATTCGCTGCGACCGGCTTTCATACGTAGCAGCTTCAGGCGACGGGCCTGAACTTCAAACAACAGAGTGGGCTCCCAGTCTTCAAGCGTCAGCTGTGGTGCACTGGTGGTCAGTTCGCCAAGCAGATGAAGCGCCATTTCGTTTCGGCCATACTGCTCTGCCACACGGGCCATCAGCAGACGTATCAGCCAGCGATGGCGTGGTGTGTCCATCCCCGGTCGGGACTGAAGCCAGGCAAGCGCCGCTTCGGGCCCTTCCGTGTCTCCCTTTTCCATGGCTTCGGACTCAAGGAGCAGCACATCATCAGCTTGACCATTAACGACGTTAGCGGGTTCATCACCGTAGATCCGGCCTTCTTCATTCACTTTTTCAGCAATCCAGGCGGTGGTAACTTCGTCGGCAAAAGGGGTACCATCATTCCATGCCAGCCCTTCAAGACCCGGGAGGCGTATAAGCAGCAGCCGCAGATCGAACAGGACGGAGTCTGTCCAGGCATCCCAGGGATGACCGGCATGGCTGAGCCCCTGCCAGAGGTACCACTGAAGATCGAGCCAGAAATGGTTGACCCCTTCGCAATACATCTGGCTGGCCTGCTCAACCAGCTCAGTCCAGTTTTTCTGAAGATATAGTCGTTTGAGCTGCGCGCGATACTCAGGTTTTGGGGGGATCAAGCGGGTACGTCCGCTACTGTCCAGCGGAGGAAGCTGATCGACCGTATCCCACCGCACGGTTTTTATCAGCCGGTGGGAGGCAAGCCACCCCAGCGGTTGCTCACTCAACCAGCAGGAAAGTAGCTTTGCCTGGTCGAGTAAATCGCGGCCTGATTTCACGGCTGACAGCTTCGGTGAATCCGAGTGGGCAGCTTCACGCCCGTGCTCCTGAGCACTGCTGTTCTGGGGGACCAGAGCTTCCATACCACCTGAACGTGCAAGGCGGTTTTCAAGTGCGGTACAAAACCCTGCAAAAGACGGTTTTTCAGCTTCCGACCAGACGGACACGGCGGATTGAATCAGGTTTATGGCACCAACCGTCAAACCAGCATCATTGCTGTCCACCTCAGGCCATAACTGCAGGGCATCAATAATTTTTGCACTGTTGAGCCATTCCAGAGCAGCTTTACGGGCCACCGGGCGTCGTGGATGACATGCCTGTCCGTAGCGGATCAGCATCGCGGCAAGAAGCAGTAAACCTTCGGACAGCCCTTTTTCACCGTCGCGGCTGAGTCGGGCCAGCACGTACCAGGTCACCACACGAATATCTTTGGCACATTCACAAAGACACTTCGGGGCCAGGTCACACAACAGAGCCGAATCTGTACCTGAAAGCTTATTAATCTCTTCACGCATCAGCTGAAAATTATCGTCGTATGCGGGATCGTCTCCGGTTGCATTTTCTGGATTGATTGGTTTTAGCCAGTTATCCCAGAGTGGCAGGGCATCATGTGCCCGGGAGATGAGACGCTGCCTTTCTTCCTTGCTTGTGGCACAGGTGGTTAACAAATCTTCCGATGAACTCATTCTTTTTCCCGTTTTTAATCTCTTTCATAAATCTCACGACAGTTTTTGATCTCGTCACTGAAGCTCTTCTTCGTCAGCAGCGACGCTGAAAATACTGTCGGGCAGCGTGAATCCCTGGAGCTTCAGTAACGCAAGCGGACCATCACCTAACTCACTGCGCATCACAAACTTCAGCGGATTCCCGTCGGGCGTGATCCACACCAGTTGCGTGCGGCTCGCATCAAGAGGCGTAATAAGGGCTTTATCCAGCAGGCGAATGAGCCCCCAGTTACCCTGGTTACTGGCATAGAGTTGCATGCCACTGTTGACGCTGCGCCAGCTTAAATTTACGCCCGGATAATATGTGTTTCCCGGCCAGGTAAAACTCTGCCAGCTTTCCGTCTGATTGAAGTAGTCAAGATTCTGCTCATCAAGAGTCAACTGCACTCTGGCAACATCCCGTGAAGGACGCGCCATCAGCTCGAAGTGAACACCCGCATCCCCCTGCGAGAATACGATATCGGACAGTTCCGCCAGCTGATTTATCGCCAGAAGGAAATCCGGACTGACAACCATCCCCTGACTTGCGGAAGGGTCAACGACCCAGCGGTTTCCTTCCTGGTGGAGGATCCCGCCGAGATTCGTTTTCAGGAAGGTCGTGATTCGACCCGAGTCGCTACGCAGGAACTGAGCCAGTAGCGGCAGGGAAGCATCGCTGCCGGTGGCTTTAAACGGGTACCGTCCCGCAAAGGCCTTATTCCACTGATCGACAATGGTCGTCTGCCAGCGGGCATTGAGGCTCCCCGCAGCCGGGGCAAGTACCTGCCGCCAGGCCAGATCCAGCGGCTGCACAAATAACGACTGACCAAATCCATTCCACTCCTGCCCCAGGCTTGCCGCAACCAGACTGCCGTAATCGCGGGTATCGGTCAGATCGATGGCTTTGCCCTGGAACACGGTCTGGGCCAGCATCTGCGACATAGCCTGCGGATCCGGGGCGCTGGTGACCTGCTGAAGCTTCAGCCGCACCTGGGTAACGCGGGCCAGCCAGGACTGGAAGCTGAGGTTACCGTTGGTACCGGTGCCCTCTTTACCTTCCATCAGCCCCATTAGCGGACCGAACACTCCATCAAGCGGACCTTCAGGGCCCTGAGCCTGCTCTATAAATTGTTTTGCATTTTTTTTCTGACCAATTAGCTTTTTCGCTGAGTCCACTATCGAGTCGGCCAGCGCCTCACCCTTCTGCCCCGTTTTTCCCTGCCAGGCCAGCGTGTTCATCAGTGCAACCAGCGGGGACTGGCGGACATCGCCTATCAGACTGAGCTGGGCAATCGCTTCGGAAAGTGACGTAGCCTCCTGCCACTGTATGCTGTTGACCATATTCAGCCAGGCATTACCAAAATCGGTAAAATAGCGTTCAGTCAGGCGGGCCTTCAGCGCCTCCGGGGAGATATCGCTCCCTGTCTGGTGCATCTTATCCGTCAGTACCCAGTCAATTTCATCGCGGCGTGTCTTGACGACCTCGTTAATCGCATCCTGAACCTGCTCTTCCCAGGCCTGACGCGTAAACATACCCGGGACGACTTCGTCAGTGCTGAATACCGTAGTGGCATCGGTGTCGCCGGTCATATCGGCAAGCGTTAAATCAGGCCAGTTGCTGGCCACGCGCTTAAGCATGTCCTGATATAACCCGGACTCAGCGTTCCGCTGGCCAATCTGCTTGAGCAGGATCTGACGGACCGTGCTTATTAATTCAGCGTCAGGCTTAATTTTCCATTCCGGATGAGCCGGGAGGTTCTGCGCATAAAAGCCCAGCAGTTTCGGTGCCAGGTCCTGCCATGTGCCATCCGGCACATTCTGGCGTTTCGGTAAGGCTTTCAGGACGTTTTTTGCCAGCCAGTCTGCGTCTACTTTGTCAGGACGGGCCAGCATCAGATAACTTTTGAGCACGTCGTAGGTATGCTGTGTGCCCTGCGTTCGGGCATCACTGGCAGGAGGAAGTTGCACAAACGCATTCAGCTGCTGTCTGAGATGGTCTGCTGTGGTATCCCTCATCAGCTGTACGTTATTTTTCGCATACAGTGGCCAGAGTGCGGCCAGCGTATCGCTGTCCTGATTAAGACCAAAACGGGTGTACCATGGAGCGCCGGTCGCCTCACGATGCTGCAGACGGGCAATCGCTTGCTGGAGTACGAGCTGGTTGTGCAGGCGTTCAGCAAGTGGTTTTGCGGTATCCGCTGCCTGCCTCGCCGTTTCCTGTGCCTCATAAATCTGGGTACGGTTAACGATCAGGGACAGCAATGTACCGGTCCCCCACAGGACAATCAGGGAAAGCAGAATAAATCTCAGCATCTTCTGCCAGTCGAAGCCCAGCTTCCTGCCGCTGATGGCATCACAGTCATCAATGACGGCTTTCCATGTAGGTGTGTCGAGGCGCGTGTTAGGTACCGTTCCGGCAACGGCCAGTTCAGGGCTGAACATGACACCGCGTAAACGCCAGGCCGCAGATCCCTGCATCAACCCACAGAGCAAAACAGTCAGACTGGCTTTCAGTTCGTGTTGCAGACGGGAAGATAACTGGAGCAGGCCGTTATGAGCCGGGTTATTCAGTATCTGCGCCATACCGGCTTTTTGCAGGCGCTGAGACAGCGTAGTCAATGCCTTATCCGCCTCTTTTATAGTGCCTTCCGGTCCGAATATCATCCCTGTCGCAGCCGTGTCCGCGTCCTGCTGAGCGCCTTTGGCTTTATCAGTCAGCCACAGCCAGACAGGTGCCTGCCAGCCCAGCTGATGATCGGCTTTCTGGCGGCAACGCAAGAAAGCATCCCGTTCGCTATCCGTCGGGAGGGCTGAAGTACTCATCACCTGAATAATGCCATCAACCGGCTGGCCGGATCGCAGACGCTTCAGTTTTGAAAGGAAGATCTCATCCGGGAGTGACTGCGCATCACCGCCATAAATCAGTACGTTGCCGTCACCTTCCTGCCAGAGGTCATGGCACAGACCCGGGGCTGCTTTATGGACGTCGTCCGGGTTGCCCATCACCAGCAGGAGTCGCACCTTACGCTGCCATCGGCGTCCATAGCGAAAGCGCAGGTGTTCGGACACGGCGTCTTCGCTGAAGACCGGTTCGTCGTCATCTTCTTCACTGAGAATGGTGTTCGTCACCGGAGTGATACTCTCAGCCTTTTTCTGGCCCCACTGGAAATACAACCCGGATTTACCGGCGAAGTCGAAAGCCTTCTCTGTCAGCCAGCCGAGTAAAAACATCGCGGCAACCATAATGGCGCAGAAAGTGAGTATGCGCTGGCCGTCATACGGTCCAAATCCGGTGGCCGAGGCCACGTTTTCCGGAAAGGCATAAAACAGAAATGCCACGATGGCTGTCAGAAAAAAAGCGACAGTCACAACGGAGCCGATGAGTGTTTTAACTTTTACCTTAGACATTCTTAGGCGATTCCTTGCGAACTTCTTCTTTGGTGATGACGGCGACCCAGATGTCGTCCTTGTCAGCGGCGGGTTGTGCGGCGATAACCTGCGACCCTCGTTGTTCAACGCCAGCATTAGCAAGCGTGATGGCCAGCCATGGAGCAGCATGGCCGGTATATCCCAGCACGGGATCGATACTGGAATTGTCTTCTGAAAGACTAAATTCCACTTCACTCTCTTCGCAGGCATTATTCCAGCCGCTGCCCGACGTCAATGTGGGACCGGAGATCCAGCTTCCTTTGAGTTCATTGGGCAGGGTCTTCGACCAGAGCAGCGCCCGGGTAAGTGTCTTTGTGAGCGTTGTTTCTGTTCCCCTTTCGGGGCGATGAAGGCGAAGCGCATCCGGCCAGGCATGGGCTTTGCGGTTGCTCAATACCACCATTGAGACAGCATCAGCATCTTCTTCCCGGGGAGACGCCGGTAACGACAGCGTGATGGCAACCAAAATGCCCGGGGTGTCCCATCGTTTGTCCAGCCAGGCATCAAACGCCCCCAGCCCTTTTCCGGCCATCAGGCGAAAAATCCTGCCCGTCTTGAGTGAGAGATCGGCTTTAAGCTGCTCTCCAAACAGGGGATACAGATCGTTATCACAATCCAACACCAGCCAGCATGGCAGCTCGGGCGGAAGCGGCTTAACTATCCCCTCTACACGCGTGGTCAGTTTATTAACCGCTGCTTTTAGGGCCTTCATTAAATCGGTCTGATATTCTGGTAATGCCGCGTATCTGACCGGTTTGTCACATCCTCGTGGGCAAGAGAAGTCGATAACGGGAGCTGCGACTTTCATTGCCTTCAGCAGGTCATCGGCTTTGTTTCCGGCCGGAGCCTGGATGTGCGTACCGAGGATCCAGGCGCAGCGCTGACCGCGCAGAATTTCACTGTCAATAAGCGCTTCTCGCTCGACATTACGGGACTCGGCCCCCACCTGTTCGGCTTTGTAGGCAAACCGGCGTAAGCCGAAAATAAGCCCCCAGGTGCAAAACGGGAGGCCCAGCGCGGTGAACCAGAAGACAAATCCGGTTCGCTCTGACGTCCAGCACCATAGCGTGAGCGCTATGCCCCCCAGCATGACAAACGCGAGGAAGAGCAGCCAACGCCCGGTACTGGGGCGCACTATCTTAGGTGCCTTTTCAGGGATGGCATCCAGCCAGACGGGCATAATCAGGCAACCTTTGCAGCGGAAAATGAACTGATCAATGTGCAACCACAGGCACATTTGTGGCCGTGAAAGGCAACCGGGATACCATGATCAAGGTAATCAGGGTTGCCTTCTACGATGGTTGTAGGGCCATGTCCCGGAACCGGGCAGGACACTTTGTCACCTTTACGGGCAACGCCAATACCGCCGAATTTCATCGTTTCTGAGGCGGTCAGTACTGAACCACCGTGGGTGGTTTTATCGCCTTTGCGGATAATCTGGAGCATTAATAAGGACCTCTGCGAGTTAATAATTATCATTAGGTTAAAGTAACTAGCCTCCAGACATATTAATCCTGAATCTGTTCCAGTAAGTCATTTAACTCATTCACTCTTGAAACATTCATGTCCATTCGGCATACGCTGTACATTGGCGAACCGATTATAAATCCTTGAACATCACACCAATTTTCACGTGAAGCAATCCAGTTTTTTTTGCGCCGACTCGAATTTACTTGTAATGTCAGGTATTCCACGCGCTTTAATTATTCTGTATATTTTCTGGTAAACAATGTTCATGTCTTTCTTTACGGCGTCTGATGCTTGGTCGGCACAGCCCATTACAACAGAGTTATTTATATCTTGATTCATTTTACGACAATCAGTTTCAATCCTGGAATAGTCGGTTAGTACGGCATGTGAAATGCAAGGGAGTATTAGAAGTAAAGTCAGTGCTTTGTTCTTAATATTCATTTAATTTGAACAATCCAGTAGAGGCACTGGTAATTTAACTTACCTATAAGTGCCAGGCTCTACAATTAAAGAGACCCATTCTGGACTCAATGGCATGTATATGCTTTTGAATAGTTATTCTGTATCATACTCGTCACCATTCCATCGCAAGATATATTTAGGTCCGCAAAAAATATCTTTTAGCCCTTTGTGTGATTTTTTTGATATTCCAATGGATGTACACATATATGCTGCATCTATTGATTTTCCATCATGCATTGTGATTTCGAATGTTAAAGTAGGAGAGTTGTCGAGATTAGACATCCAGTCCGATTGATCACAAGTACCTGGTGGTGTTGAACTCAGAAACGTATACTCGATGATATCTTTTTCACCGTCACCATTTAAGTCAGTAGTAACGCGACCTGTTTGCCCATCGACAAAACCAGAGTTTTTAACCTTACTTGCCGTTACCAGCATATCAACATCTTTGGTTTGAGAACATTGAGCATATGTTGCCGATGCCATTAAAATTAACATAGCTAAAGAGAATTTTATGTTCATTTTAATAATTATCAACCTTCTTCATATAGGTTTTAATAAAATCATTTAGTTGCTCTACACCATTATATTCGCATTGGTTTTCTATCAAATCTGTTCGTTGGCCTTCCATCGAGTTATATAAGCTGCATCGTTCAGAAATATACTTCCGTTGACTATTATAAAACACCATATCAATTGAATACTCCTTGCCAGATTTGGTAATAATATCTTTAATGGAGACCTCTGTTTTTTGTGCTGGTTTGTATGCAGTCGATCATATCCGGATAAGATCGCATCGAGGAATTGCAAACTTGTGATAATATTACAAAAGAAATTACTGGCAAGCTAATGGATAATGCGAATAATATGATTTTCACCCTTTAGCCCCAATTTAAGCTAAGTAATCTTAAGATTTGAAATGCTGAGGCTTTTTGTATGACAAAACTCCGATTTTTGTAAGAATCTAACAAGTTTATCCACATGTGAACAACACTAATTATCATTCATTACATTTTCAATTTCTTCTGTTTTTTCTCTAAGTGATGGGTCCTTTTTGCATACGCGAAGAGGGAGTGCCTTGAAGTTGAATATTCTGGTTATTTCTTTTGATTCCTTTGATGCCTCAGACTGTATGTAACAACAACCGTACCCATAGCGATTATTTGTGTTAATAAATTCTTTAGAAGGAAAGCCAACTAAATATTCCATTCCCTTTGGCCCTTCTTTTCCTTGGGTTGAAATTGTCCAGTCGCCATCTTTATCCGTCAACCAGTAGTTTCCTGGAGTTGGATTTTCTAACCATCCACATCTATTATCTTTATCATATAATGACGGGGCGATTAGTAAAACTAACAAAGCTATTTTTTTTGTTCAAGATATCTCTCCTGCATTAAGTCGTTCTAAAAAACTTTCCGCAGAATGTTTGATTTTATCTACCAGAAGCATTGTATTTTTGAATCCATCAAAGCAAAAACCATAGAGCCTGACAATAAATCGGTTTTACTAAATCATTATTGAAATTAATGACTATCAAATTAATAAAGGTCGGGGATAATATCCTGCATAGGCTCCAAATCTAGCGTGGTAGATTTCTCATTTATTTGTTTCCCTGATAGATTAAATGTCTTGAACGTTTCACCACATGAATTGCAACCACCTGTGCCGGATAAAATAATTATGTCATTTTTACATGAGGCTCCGTAGAAGACGAAATTCATCATTTTTATTTTTTCGTCTTTGCTGTTAATGCGTTCTACAAGACCTGTAGACTTTGATAGATCATGGTTTTCCTTACCAAGGACGAAAATTTGCTTGCTGCAAATTGGTATGTCAAGTTTATCCTGGTCACCCTTAAGGTTATTTACACTACAAAATGATTCGATACTATATTGAATACCACCACAAGAAGATTTAAAAACAGTAGGAGTGTTTGCATTACAAAATGCTGGAATTAGCAGAAGGAAAATGATTTTTTTCATAAATACTCCGGATAATTATCTTCAATAAACTTCGTTATTTCTTCTGAAGTGGCATGTAAACTTGTTTCACCTTGCTTTTCTTCAGCTAAGTAGACTTCATATTTTTCCATGATCATTTTTTTATTTGCAGTTGGTTGACCATGCGGTGAACCAGGTAAACTGGCCCACTCAATACGACATAAATGTATTGCTTCGCTAATCTTGTCTTGCATTACTGCGTCTAATGCTTTTCGACCTGCAATGAGCGCTATACAACCGAGGTCTTGATTACTCTGACTGAAATCTGAGAAAGAATATCTACGTTGCAGATTTCTCCATGTCCCGTATAAAAATTGATAAGCTCCAGCAGCAGTCGAAACAACACCATTAGCTTCATGCCTGGTATTGGGATGTTTACTAAAATCTGTAAATTTTGCACCAGTAAACATCGTTCTGTATCCGTCTTCCTGGATAGTCCCCTCACCAATGCGGATCATTCGTAGAAATGCACGCAAACGAAGTATTCTAATATTTAAATCAGTCTGAATTAGAGAGGCTAAAAATTTTAAGGGGTGCATATGCCACAATGAAGGCCCTAGTTTCCCATTTGTAACATCCTGCATCCATGCAATTTTATCGATAAAATCTTCACCGTACTTCTTCCATTCTGGGGCATCTTTTTTCAGCGCATTGAGAAACGGTTGCCAGATAGCATCGCCCTTTTTGAAATACCAGTCGCTTGGATGTTTTACGATTATTTTCTGAATAACGTCACGATAGTCGGGATTATGAAGCGCCCTCCAGTACTCCATTGGAGAATATCGGTCACTTCCGCTGTCAATTTTATCCAGCAGGCGCTGATAATTATGCTTCACGAGAGCATGACTGGTTCGCGTATCATTGGTCGCGGCCTGGTAGAGCGAATCGATGAGGTTACGGAAGAATCCAGTGGGCTGGTTTTTTCCATCCAGGTAATCAAAGCTGGCAGGTTCTGCGGTTTCAGTTCTGAAGCCCAGCTTGGCCAGATCAAACTGCGACAAAAGTTGAGGTTCCGCCTGGCCTTTGGGGACATAGGCATTTTCTGGTCGCAAGTGCCAGTATTCCTGTTTGGTCGACTTATCAACTTCCGTTTGCACCTGACTCAGTGGAAGGATCCCCCCCCTGGTTGTTGCCCTTGTATCTACTGTGAATGTTCCTGTTGCAACATCTTTTTTGTACAACTTAAGGCCCGGAGCGTACTTCAGCCAGAGTGGATTCTTTTCTCCCACCTGCTCAGGGTTGGTCAGGAACGTTTCCAGGTTATCATCCATACTCGTGCATTCGATATGAACCTGGTATCGCGCTTCATATCCGCCATCCTTAGGTGCCTGATAATATCCCATATGACCAACAGGATCACCTGCACTGATAGCAAAGGGAGTCGGGCATACTACCTGGTCAAATTTCATCGCTTCTTTTGCTGGCGGCATGAGTTTCTGCCACCAGGAAGGCTGTACCACCCCATCAGTACCAGGAGACAGGTTGTTTTTGTCCACAAGCATCCAGTATTGCTGCCCTGGCTTCAGGGATGTTTTCTTGCCCTTTTTCAACGCCTGTTCTGAGAGGCTAACAAAGGTAACAAGGCCATACTCTCGCTTATTAAATGCAACGGTATGGAGGCCGCTGTCTGTTTTATCCCACTCGACAATGGACCCTTTTGGTATCGTACCTTTTCGGTAGCTTTCGCTGGTACTTTTATTATTGGTACTGGCGGTCATGACCCATTCTGGATCGTAGGCAGTAAGCGTATCCTGGACTGTCCACTTTGTTTCCGCCGGATTGACACTATAGGCTGAATAGGGGGCCAGGTGCATATACAGGGTATAGAAATGTAGACCGCTGGATTCCTTCTCCCCCAGTTGAATAAAGTGTTTAACCAGAACTAACGAACCGGAAAAGCTAAGCGGGCCGGATTCCCATCCAAGCGTGAGATAATCCTTGCAGACACGGTAAGCGACCACTTCGCCGTCAGCCATGCATCGCACTGCCTGTTCACCTTTAAAGGGGACCGGGAAATCCAGTGCTTCAAGAGGAGACTTTCCACTAAGAGCACACCACGGGGTCGTGGCTTCAGTGATATGGATCCCGCCATGCCACATGCCACTGCGGCCAATCATATACTGCCCAGTGGATTCTCCCCCGACATGAGAGAGGATCTCTTCCTGATTATCGAACTCACTTCCCCGGTTATTGGAAGGGATCGGCCAGACAATTTTGATTTTTCCTTTTTGGGAAGCCGATGCCTCCGGAGCAGGGCTACTGTTGTCAGAGTAACGGTAAAGCTTATAAGCAATGTTGTTGGTTCGATAGGCTTGTGCCGGGTAAAAGCCTTTGTCCTGGACAAAATCGGAGACCCATTTTGTCCCATTAAACATAGCCATGTGACCATGTTCATGGCCCGGTGCGGCCTGAATAACAACAACATCCCCTGCTTGCTGCCCTGAGATGGAAAATACATTCCCTGCATGGACGGTTGTTGCGCCGTCCACGACCTTGAAATTATTTTCCTCAAGCCACGGACCGTAGTCTTTAGCCGAGTTAATGCCTGAATGGCTGGAGGACGCGCCGCCCTGAATTAACGCAATTTTGACATAATGAGCGCACTGCGACTGACCATATTTCAGGTGGTCATCCAGACCACGCTTGAAGCGATTTTCATTATTTCTGGCGATGACCGCTGCATTCGAATTCAGAGTAGTAATGGCACTTACTTTGTTGAACATGTCGTCACCGTTAATTATCGTTACAATGGCCAGTCGCGTTGGATACAAATAAGACTGAGTCTATGAGCCATTTACCATTAGCTCGGACAAGGTTGATTGTATATTTTGACTCACTTTCGCTGTGACCCAGCATCAATTCTATAACGGCTTTGTCTTTATCCAAAGATGAAGCATTCGTATAAATTTCACTCACCCACTCAGGGCAAATATCCTGAACATTCGTGAAGTAGTCAGCCCCTGAGTCATCCTCACTTTTGAGTTTCTGAAGATGTTTTGTTGTAAAGCTGTCTATAGCGCTCTGGCTTTTTTCGAGACCATGCCCAACGTCCGGGTCATTCCAGGCTGTCAGATAGTCAGCATAAAAATGCTGAACAACAGATTCTGGTGAACTTTCAATTTTCATCGCCCCGGACACATTTCCGAAACTAAAGCATGAAAAAATGAATAAAAGTAAGGCATAGAATATCGACGTTAATTTTAAATTGGTTTTCATTGTATTCGTCTTTCCTTGTTATGAACGGCTTCACTTCAGAGTGTTTAAGAAATCGACCACTAAATGGTTTTCTGCTCAATCATTAAATGACTTGCTGCTGATTTTGCTTTCCTGAGTGATATCCGTCAGGCTGAAATTGGGTGTTTCGTTGGGAAGGTTTGCGCCTGAGCCTGGTACCAGATAGTCAGACGTCTTCATAATGAACTCACCAGATGAGCCGTGTTCAATGCCGTTCTTACTCAGCATCAGATAAGACCCGCCACCATTAAGCGTCAGTGTTTCCGGGGTGCTGATAATAATTTCGTCTTCACTACTGGTCACCGTCAGCTGTTTTTCAGAAAACAGTGCCATCGTATTATGCTGAGCCTGAATCTCGATGTCTCCCTGGTTAGCAACCAGCTTCGCCCCGTCTTTATGCACAAACAACCCCAGCGCTTTTTCAACGCTCACGGACAGATTTTTCATCGCACCGACATCAAGATGCTGGCCTGCATTGATCATGGTATTGCGGGTGCTGCTGAGCTGAAGGTGTTCACCTGAGGTCAGTGCCACCCCCTGCGGCGCACTCCCCAGCAGGACCGCAGACTGGAGGTCTTTGATTTTGTCAGTCACAAAATTTATCTGGGTATTGATGTCATTCGCCAGCGCTCCGGCGGCTTCAGCGGCGCTGTTCAGGGCCTGCATCTGGCTGTTGGCCTGGTTAATCTGACTTATCGCAGGCGCCATTTCCAGTACCGGTCCCTGGGCTTTGGCCTGGGCATCCGCCGTCAGGAACAGCCCTTTTGCCGCACGCACTGCGCCATGCTCGTCCGTACGCAGTTCAAAACCGGCGCCGCGCTTTTCACGCTGGCCATTGACCAGGTGTCCCATGTTCAGCTGCGTTTTGCCGTATTCCGTCGCGAGTTTGATATGCTCTTCCTGGCGCTTGTCCTCCATCCGCAGCTTATTGTTCGCCGGCGTGCGCCACACATTCCGCGTATGGTTGTCACTGGTGACGTGGTCCGGGTGTTCTGAATCATGCAGGGCATAAGCGATGTAGGGACGATCCGGGTCTCCGCCGTCAAATACGACGGCCACTTCCGTTCCGTCGAGAAGCGGTGAGTGGAATCCGTACGTATCACCGGCATACGGTTTAGCCAGCCGCAGCCACAGATACGCATAACCCTGTTCAGCACTGCTGCGGTCAAAGTCCAGCTTCACCCGGTAGCGGCCCTGTGCATCGAGCCAGGAATAGGTGTCGCCTTTCTGTGTGCTTTCCACCCGGGCAGGCAGCGAGCCGGATATCACCGGGCGACTGAGCAGTGCCGGACGATAACAGACGGTTTCACTGTAGGGGATACCCTCAAACGTCAGCGTAAAGCTACTTTTGCGCGAACCACTGGTGCGCACCTTGGTGATGACGATGCCTTCCCTGACGGCATCGGGGAGCGTTCCGTCCGTTTCCAGTACCTGACCCGGAGCCAGATGAGGGCTGGAGGAATGCCCGCTGACGCGATACTGCGCGTTCAGCATACGTTCGTGACGCAGACGGGCGAAATTCGCCCCGGTCTCCGGGCTTTCAGCGTCGCCAGCGGTCAGGAAGGGTTCCGCATAATGGTACGTTTCTCCGGTGGTGATGCCTTCTTTGCTAAAAATACTTTCGGCGCTGTCCTGAGGCGTCAGCGCTTCACGGTAGTTGTAGTCCCGGGTGGCCACACTTCCACTCACGACATTGTATGCGGTCTGAATATCCCAGATGCTCTCCTGCCCGCTGTCACTCATCCCGGCCTGGTTGCGTAATGGCAGCGTGATGCCAAATTCATACTGCTGCTGACTGTCCTGAAAAATCACCACGTCCTGTTCAAGACGGCTGTCCATTTCATAACGCCAGTAAATGCCCACTTCGGCAAGCAGGCGCTGGATAAAGGCAAGGTCAGTTTCCCGCCACTGGGTGATGAGCTCCCGGGACGGGTATTCGCGGGAGAGCCGGAACTCAAAGTCCTGTCCTTCCAGACCGTGTTTACGCAGTACCTGTTCAACGACTTCCGTGACCGACAGGTTGAGATAAATCTGGCTGCCCTTTGTAAAGCCAAGAAGGGCGATACGGGGAACCAGCGTCAGTGCGTAACGGGTATCCTCACCGGATGTGGATATCCGGCGAAATGACTCCACCACCCCATAAACCGTCCGGACCGGCAGCGGCGGTGTTCCGTCAAACACCGGGGTCTGGAAGGTAAATGACGCCAGCTTCAGCAGCAACGTGTCGCAGGCAATATCCGCCGAGGAGCAGGTGACCGCCACGTCATACCGCCAGGGCTGACTGAGAGACTCCACCGCGCTGTAACGCAGAACATCGAGGAAATGGCTGCATCCATGAACGTCAACACGATACCGTGACTGCCCTAAAAGCGGTTGCACCCTGTCGGTCGCCTTATTGATCAGCGAACCGCTCATAACGGTTCTCCTTCTGCCTGTGCGTCAAACGCCAGCACAATGCCCTCTTCCTCATTCCAGGTCAGCTGTAGCGAGGACGGCTTTTGTTTGACCGCCATATGGCTTAATAACTGCTGGCTCAGAACCGGCAGGATCTGCTGATTAAGCAGGCTGTCCACATTGCGGGCACCGGTATCCGGCAGCAAACACGCCTTCGTCAGCTTGTCGATGAGGCTTTCGCCAATATGCGTGGAAATGCCGTAGTGACGTTGCAGACGCGTGCTCACCTGTGCGAGCTTCATGCCGACGATGGTGCGCATGGCATCCATTACCAGCGGGCGGTATATCACCGTCTGGAAGCGAGCAAGCAGCGCTGGCTGGAAATGATCGCGCAGGATCGGGCGTAACAACTCATGCAGATCGCTCTCAGTGGCCTCTGGCTGCTCATCCAGCAACTGCATAAGCGGATCACTGCCCAGGTTGGACGTCATCAGGATCACGGTGTTGCGGAAATCAATTTCACGCCCTTCCCCGTCCCGCATAAAGCCCCGGTCAAAGACCTGATAAAACAGGTTCATCACATCCCGATGAGCCTTCTCCACTTCATCGAGCAGCACCACGCTGTAAGGCCGCTTACGGACTGCCTCGGTGAGTATTCCCCCCTGACCATATCCTACATAGCCCGGAGGTGAGCCTTTCAACTGCGAGACCGTGTGCGGCTCCTGGTATTCAGACAGGTTGATGGTAATGAGCGACTTCTCACCACCATACATAACGTCAGCAAGCGCCAGCGCGGTTTCCGTTTTGCCCACTCCGCTTGGGCCCACCAGTAAAAATACACCCTGAGGTCCGTTTTCCGGCGTCAGGCCGGTTTTTGAAGCCCTCAGACGCTGGGCGATGGCATTAAGGGCAGGGCTCTGGCCGACTACACGAATTGCCAGCTGATCTTCCAGCGTCAGCAATTCGGTTTGCTCATCTTTCATCAGCGACGAGAGAGGAACCCCTGTCCAGTCGGCGATAACGGTCGCAACGGTGCGGACATCAACATCCAGACCCAGTAATGGGCTGTTATTCTGTACCAGTGCCAATTCCTGCTGGAAGGCAGAGATCTCCTTCTGACGACTGATGTCTTCACGGCAGGCTTTCAGCGAGTCGGTGAGCTGCTTTTCAGTTTCATACTGTGACTGAAGGGCTGTTTTCTGTTGGTTAAGATTAAGAGTAAGTTGTTCGATCTGCGGCAGACGGCTGGTATCAATAGCGTTACCCAGAGCAATATCCTCCAGTAACTCCTGTTGTTCTATTGCCAGCGATGTCAGTTGGGCCTGCAGCCGGGTAAGCTGTTCTGGTAGTGTGTCCAGGCTCATCCGCACCCGGGCCGCAGCGGTATCTAGTAAATCCACCGCTTTATCAGGCAACTGGCGACCTGTCAGGTAGCGGCGGGAGAGAGTCACCGCTGCCCGGACGGCCTCACCGGTAATATGCACGCCGTGATGTTCGGCGTAGCGGGATTTAAGACCGCGCAGCATCAGGCAGGCTGTGTCATCATCGGGCTCATCAACCTTGACCATCTGGAAGCGACGCTCCAGAGCAGCGTCACGTTCGAAATACTGCTTGTATTCACTCCAGGTAGTGGCGGCGATGGTACGCAGTTCGCCACGCGCCAGCGCCGGTTTCAGCAGATTAGCCGCATCTGCCCCGCCAGCTTGATTACCCGCCCCGATAATGGTGTGCGCCTCATCAATAAACAGCAGCACCGGTACAGGGGATTGCTGTACCGCATCGATGATATTTTTCAGACGCTGCTCAAATTCCCCCTTCACACCGGCACCTGCCTGAAGCAAACCCAGATCCAGTGTCCTGACGATGACAGGCTTAAGACTTTCGGGCACATTGCCCTCGGCAATACGTAGCGCCAGGCCTTCAACCAGGGCCGTTTTGCCAACGCCGGGTTCACCAACAAGGATCGGGTTGTTCTTCCTGCGTCTGGAGAGAATATCCACCATCTGACGGATTTCGTTATCGCGCCCAAAGACCGGGTCAATCTTTCCTTCCCGGGCACGGGCAGTCACATCAACTGTAAAACGATTGAGAACGGACTCTTCCTGTGAAACGGCAGGCTGCGCACTTCCGCCCTCAGCCTGATATTGTGCCTCATGCTGTAACGGTGCAGCCCGGCCAATAATGCTGACATTGCCAGGCCGCTCGCTGAGCGTAGCATCAGCCCGCTCATCCGACTGGGCTTCCAGCAGGGGACGTAACCTTTCCAGTTGGCTGGTGGTTAGCGTCATTAAAGGCCAGAGGCCATCACAGCGTGTCAACCCGGACGTTTCAACCATGGCCGTAAGCAAATGAATGCTGCGGATCTGCTCATCTCCCGCGAGCGTGGCGGCAAGCCAGGCCTGTTTCAGCAGGGTCTGGAGGGAAGCAGAAAGCTCTGGGCGTGTACGAACTGAACGAGGCTGTGCATCCAGCCAGCTCAGAAGTGACTGCCAGACGGCATCCATATCCCATTCATAGCGGCGAGCGAGAACAGTCAGATCACCTTCTCCCTGCTCCAGCAACTTTAACAACCAGTGCTCAGGCGTGATTTCTGCATGCGCGCGGGTCTGGCATAAAGAAGCCGCCCCCTCCAGTGCTCTGGCGCAATAAGGGTTGAGTCGTCGTAGCAGGACTGCTGAATGATGTTCCATGTCGTTCCCTCTTGTTCAGGCACGCTACCGCCCCTGGCCGTCAACCGATGCCCATAAGGTTCATGCCGATAAATTGTGAGACTGCTCTGCAAAGCGTCCTTCTGAAAGGCGCTGTGCGGAGCAAAACAAAAAGGCGGACAGAAGGGATCTGCCCGCCAGAGTCTTATGCTGTGGTGCGTTCGTTCCAGGAATCGGAATGAATGATGTTGCCGTCTTTGTAGGTCCAGGTGATTTTTTCGTAGCGCAGTTCGATCTGCTCAAGGTGGTTATGCTTCTCGAAGGAGGCATCCTTGATGTCGTGCATTTTTGGTGCAACTTTCACCAGTTTGACGTTTTCCAGCTTGGTGTTGAAATACTCAACTTCCTGGCCTGCGTCATTGATTTTGTACCACTTGAATTCAGCAGACTTCAGGGTCTGGCCCGTGGTCACGGCTTTGTAGAGGTACGGGCTGGAAGAGTCGATTTCTTTGGTAAACAGGAACGGCGTGTGAATACGGGTGCCGGTCAGTTTGCCAGTATTGTTATCGGTCGGGATGTACAGGCTGTGTTCCTGAGCAACAACTTCGATGCTTCCTTCGCGATCTTTCACATCTACGGAACCCTTAATGTCAGCGCCGCCATCGTCTTTCAGCCACAGATAAACTGGGATTGCCATGTTTTACTTCTCCATTTCTTTAGTTGAAACGTCACGTACATCCTGTGACGCGTGTTTTGCGCCTGGCAAACGACAGGCGTCAGCCTGCGGTACCAGACTAATCTCGACACGCCGGTTATGCGCACGGCCATCAGGCGTGTCGTTTGATGCAATCGGTCGGCTGTCACCGTAACCCTGCACGGCAAAGCAACTTTCCGGTACGTCCCCGGTATCACGCATCCAGTTACGGACGGCCTCAGCTCGTTGTAAAGACAGGGTCTGGTTGAGCTGAACGCCACCGGTATTGTCTGTGTGGCCGCTTACCACGATGAGCCAGCCTGGTCTGGCCTTGATTCCGACCAGCGAGTTGACCAGCATTTTGGTGGAGCCCGGTTTCAGCACGGACTTACCGGAATCAAACAGCGACATGCTGTCGAGACGAACAATTTTCGGTACTGGTTTTGGTTTAGGTGCTGGTGGAGGCGTCCAGGTATCGATAGCCTGTTGCAAGGCCAGCCACAGTCGTTGGCCCGGGTAATAGCCCAGGCTGTAACGCAAAGGTTCACCCTGGCGCTGCCAGCGTTCAAGCAGGAGCGCATCCTGCTTCAGGGTGGCCAGTGATTCTGCCTTAGGGCGATAGTGGTTCATCGGGATTGCATTCCAGCGCTGTAAATCGGCACTCACCTGACGGATCAGGTCACGGTTATTGAGCGCAGAAATACCCAATGCGGTCAGGGCACACAGCCACACCAGCAGGATCAGATGACGGGTACGCTGGCCCCCCTGCACAGGTGAAGCATAAGGAGCCAGCAGCGGCAGAACCGCGTCCGGAAACAAACTTGCCGGTGCTGTCTGCCCTGGTTTTCGAAAAAACTGTAAACAGGTGAGGGTATATAGCCAGTCGGCCCAGACTGACTCTGTACCGGGAAGGACGGTACCGAGGCGCATTGCCACAGAGAATGTTCGTTCTGGAGGCGTTAACCGATCAAGCTTTTCCAGCTCATCAGTAAGCGTATTACGGATAAAGGAAAATGCCTCGCTGACGGCTGGCAGTGCCAGGATATTATCTTCCGCCTGCTGCCAGTCGATGAATGCCTGCGGCGAATCATTTACCGGACAGACAATCGGTTTATCACCCCGAACGATTATCCAGGGCGTTTCTGGCCCGGAAAATTCGGCACACAACACAACCGGCAGAGTGAACCCCGTCAGGGATTTAATCTGTTTACACTGCTGGCGGAGCGTTTTCAGTGTGGAACGAAGAACGGCTTCATCCTGGTGATGGTCTGGCAGGCAGCGGTACATAACCGATAGCTGACCGACATGGCGCGGGAACTGCGTCTGTATGCTACGGACAATGTCAGTTAACCGGCAGATGTCACCAGCCCGTAACCACCATCCCTGGGCTGTTTTACGCAGAAAGTTTCCCTGAAACAACGCATCCAGCATGTCACCACACACCAGTACAACGGGGCCTTGGGAGTCGAGTAATGGCAGTTCAGCAGCCGACAGGGTAGCATCGGATGAAGGCTCTACACGCCGACAGTTGTTAAAAACATACCAGCCTGCCAGCAGGAGAATCAGCAGAGTGGTCAGGCTTTTAAACACGTTGCCTGTCGGGATGAAATACCACAGCAACCACAGCAACGCTCCAACGGCTACGAAGGTGTGCAGGATTACCGGAATGATGACTGATCTACGCATTAGCCATGCAGCTCCGGTATTTGTGCTGATAACAGGGCCTGAAGCCACAATTGGCCCCCCCACCAGATAACTCCGGTAAGAACGACGGCTAGCGCGATCCAGAACCATACTGAGCGCATCAGACTCCAGCGATGTTTCCCCATCCGGTGAACAACCAGAGACAGGTCTGCATCAGGCGGAGAAACTCGCTCAGAAAGGGCTTTTTCTACCTCATCACGCTGCGACTGGCTGACCGCCTTGAGGCTGTATAATCCCTGAAAGCCTAGCGCAATCACACGGTGATAACAGGTTAAAACGGCCGGGTTCGGTGAAGGCTGACGCAGAACCTCTGCAATTCGATCCCACAGCGCTTCACCTGCACGAAGTGAGCCAAAAAAACGAGCCTGAAGAGGAGCTTTACGCCAGGCGGCCTGACCATCATCAACTTTCGGCTCCTCATCTTCCTCACTTTTTTCAGGCTTACGGCTCATCACTGTCTCGTCCAGCAGAGCACATTGTGCGTAGGAAATATGCTCGACACTGGCATCGTCATAACCGGCACGTTCCAGCGCTTCCCGCACACTTTCAACCTGTTTAACGCATTTGTTGTAAAGCGCAGCGCCATTAAGCGTGACGGCGCCTTTCTTAAGCATAGTGACGGTAAGCCAGGTCTCCGCCATCAGCTGGTCGATATCGATATCCTTTCTCATGAGCGCAATACCGCAAACAGTTCAAGTTCCAGAGCGCCAAGTAATTCAGGCACATAGAACATACACACGCCCTGCTCCTGCATTTCATGCGCTGCGGGGCTTTCCATATCAAGCGCGAAGTACTGGTTTTCCATACGTACAGGCAACGCTGCCGGGACTCTGCTGACGGGAATCAAAGGGATCCCCTTCAGCGCAGCGCCATAGATCTCGCGGACATCATCAGGTGAACCCGCCTGGCAGAGAGCAGGGAATTTCTCGGCAACCTGCCAGGCCGGGATATCAGAGCGCACAGAGAGATAAAGGTCGGCCTCTTCACGCAGACGGATATCGTGGAGGTTGGCCTTCCAGGTCTGTCCGTCCGGGCGGGACATTTCCAGAGCAATGACACGTGATGGCAGACTGGCCTCCAGCAAACCTGTGATCAGGTCAAACAGCGGGGGAAACGCATTGGCCGGTTCCTCATGGTCATAACCCGGGATGGCGTCAAGATCATGGTCCAGTGAAAAAGTCAGCATACTGCCTGCCAGACGTGCAAGCTCCGCCCAAACCTGTTCAGGCGGACGGGAAGGAAAACGTTCGTATTCTGTCAACACTCTGGCGTGAGAATTCAGTGCATTCAGCAACCAGAAAAGGGAAACATCGGCGACAGCAAAATCGGCGAGCCTTTCGTTGCTCTCACGACGCATCGTCATCAGACGCTGGCGTCGGGACCGTAACTGACGATTGAGCAGCATCAGACGTTCGCGCAGGACTGAGCTTGCCCCAAATGACGCCACTGGAGGAATAAAAGACGGATCCTGTCGCCACGCATTTTGCCCATCCCGGATCAGTCTTGCTACCGAGCACACTTTCCAGGAATCATTGCTTTCATGGGCAAACCGGATAGTGAAATTAAACCTGGCAACTGCCACGGACTCTTCTTCAGAGCCAAAGGCATCCTGCAATGTTACCCACTCTTCCCGATAGCGAAGTGGCCTGTCTGCACTGACCCCCTCCTGTTCAACATTAACCACCCCTGGCTGCATATGGGGAAGTGCAATGACGACAGTTACCGCATCACGACCTGCCAGTTGGCTGGCATCTAACTCACGCGGCGCCGGAGGCAGATCGCTCGTTTGCGCATCAATCAGTGAGCCATCTTCCAGCCAGAGGCGTAACTGCGTAATCTGGATCAGACCGGACGATAGAAGATCGTCATTAAACTCAATCTTTTCCACACCCCAAGGGAATGGGGATGCCAGCGCTGATATACCAGCACTGCGAAAAGACTCCCATTCAGCCTGCTGCTGGAACTGTTGAGGGGACAGTAAAGCCCCCTCGTTCCACAGTGGACGATAAATTTTCATCCCTGCCCTCGCCTTACGATTTCGCTTTCGGCATCTGGGAAACCAGCGACAGGTTGACGTCCATCCCTTCCACCTGGAAGTGCGGAATCGCATACAATTTCACGCGGAAGAAGCCCGGGTTATCTTCAATATCTTCCACCACCACTTTTGCATCACGCAGTGGATGAGACGCCTGCAGTTCGTCACCCGGATCGGTCATTTCGGTTACCAGAGTGCGGACCCAGGTGTTCAGCTCCAGCTCCAGCAGTCGACGATCCTTGGTGGTACCGATGTTCTCGCGCTGAATCAGCTTCAGGTAGTGGGCGATACGCGACAGCAGGAAGATGTACGGCAGACGCGCGTTGATGCGGCTGTTGGCCGTTGCATCTGCGGTGTCATACAGCGCCGGTTTCTGGGCGGAGTTGGCTGAGAAGAAGCAGGCGTAGTCGCGGTTTTTGTAGTAGGACAACGGAATAAAGCCCAGATTCGCGAATTCGAATTCGCGCGTTTCAGGGATCATGACCTCAGACGGGATTTTTACCTGATTGCCGGTACCCAGGTCATACAGATGGATAGGCAGATCCTGAACCGCACCGCCGGCCTGCGGGCCACGGATCTGTACACACCAGCCATTATTGATAAAGCTACGCACCATGTTGGACGCGAAGGCAAACGACGCATTCGTCCACAGGTATTTGTCGTGATCCGGACCTTTGACTTCTTCGACATAGTTGAAGCTGCGAACCGGAACGGTATCCGGGCCATATGGCAGGCGTCCCAGTACGCGGGGCATCACCAGACCGATGTAGCGAGCGTCGTCCGTATCGCGGAACGATTTCCACTTGATGTACTCGGCGCGATCAAAATAGTTGCCAATATCTTTAATCGCAGCGACGTCTTCCATTGACTCCTTGAGGAAGAATTTCGGGCCTGCTGAGCCGATAAACGGCATATGTGCAGCTGCGGATACTTTTGAGATGTTGCGCAGCAGAGCGACATCCTGCGCTGAAGCATCGAACTCATAAGCGGAAATCAGCGCCGCAATCGGCTCGCCGCCAGGGGTATCATATTCATCAATATAGGCGTGTTTATACAGGCCACTCTGGATGATTTCCGGGCTGTCTTCAAAGTCCTGGCGCAGCTCTTCTTTAGACATGCTCAGAAGCTCAATTTTCACGTTCTGGCGAAAATCCGTTTTATCAACCAGCGACTTCACGCCGCGCCACAGGCTCTCAACCGCCTGAAACTCTTCATGGTGCATAACGGCGTCGAGCTGGCGGCTTATCTGGTAATCGAGCTCAGCGATGTGATGATCGATCAGGCTTTTATCCAGTTTTTCGACTTTCGAGCCTGCCTTGGTCAGGCATTCCAGAAAGACCTGCATACCTGCTGTCAGACGCTCGTCAGCGGTCGCATCGGACATCGCCTGTGCATCTTGCCAGATGTCCAGCGCACTCAGCTCGGAGACAGGATTCAGATTGATTTTCTCAAACAGTGAGGCGTATACACCACCCACAGCAGGACGTTCCAGCACCACGCTTTCCCCGCCAGCAATATTATTTTGTACAGACATGAGCATTCCTTGATTAATCCGTTAAAACAGCATGATGGTTAAGGTTGTTTTGAAGCCAGTGCGGACAGTTCATTTCGCAACTCAGCACTAAGCGACTGGTCAACAACGATTTTTTCCAGCTCTTTTCGGAAAGTCTGGTTATCCAACAGGTTAGCTTTGAGATCGCGAAGCAAGTTGCGCATCGCCAGCATCGCCTTCAGCTGCGGAATTTGGGCAGCCACCTGCTCTGGCGTGAAATCTTTCATGCTCTGGAAAGTCAGCTGAATGTTGTCTTCACCACCATCGTCAGACAGTGTATTTTTTACGGCCAGGTTAACTTTTGGGGAATATTCGGAAAGAACGCTATCAAAATTATTTTTGGTGATGTTAATCTTTTCACGCTCAGATATTGTCGCAGATTCCTGCCCGTTGCTGAAATCACCCGTAACAAGCAATTTCAAGGGTAATTCCATTTTCTTGCTTGCTCCGCCAGTATGCAGGTCAAGCTTCAGGTTAATACGTGCCTTAGGCACCTCGTTCTGAAAACTGTCAGCCATCTAATCATCCCTCTTTGTTTTGCTATGCCAACTTCACGGTATCGTTCTTGATGCGCAATAATAGAATAATGATCGGAACAAAATCAAATACACAGATCATTTATCCGACACAAGAATTTTCTTAAGAATTTTCCACTAAGACATTATCGCAAATTGCTCAATCAACTCAGAAAAAGAAACTACTCTTTTCTCACAAATCGAATATTTGTATCGCCGAAGGGATTGCAGCCAGAGAGATGTTAATAAAAACATCTTATTTTGATTTGCATCACGGCACTATGTCAAAAAACAAGAAAGAACTGCAATATTTTATTGCAGTACGATTAAAAGAAGAGAAAAGTGGGTGATAAAAGACGACTATTCCATTGAGGATATGAATAATAAATAAGATTTTTCACAAAGAAAATTCTTATTTATTAGGTAAGGAAGAAATAAACGAGAAATAATTAATTTGCCGTAACTCAACAATGCCATTCTTTTTCGTTACGTCTTCCATCCGATCGCCAGGGCTTCTGCTCTCCGCTCAGTCAGGAAAAACGCTTTCAATGCGACTTTCTATAAAATCTGTAAAATCAAGCACCTCCTTAACTGCCGCTTTTTTAATCAAAAACGAGTAATAGCACATATCGTATAACGGTGCTACATTACGCCGCCCGCCCAAATCAGCAGTGGCCAGGCAACGCCGTAAAGTTCGGTAAAGCCTGCAACCATCACCTTGAAGAACGGTCTTATCGGCACGTCGTATCGCAAACTCTGCGCTACCTTTACAGGCTTCACATAGGTTTTACTATTTTGTCTCAATCCAAATTTCAACGCGCGTTTTTACACCCGCGTTACTGGTTTACATGGTTTGGTCTTGGCGTTCTCTGGCTGCTGGTTCAACTTCCGTACCCTGTCCTGCGTTTGCTGGGGTCGAAACTGGGCAGCGCTTCCCGCTTCTTCCTGAAACGCCGCGAATCCATCGCGCGTAAAAATATTGAGCTTTGCTTTCCGCATTACAATGCCGAAGAGCGCGAGAAACTCATCGCTGAAAACTTCAAGTCTATCGGCATGGCACTGCTTGAAACCGGCATGGCCTGGTTCTGGCCGGATGAGCGCGTCCGCAAGTGGTTTGACGTGGAAGGGCTGGATAACCTTAAACGCGCGCAGATGCAAAAACGCGGCGTGATGGTCGTCGGCGTTCACTTTATGTCGCTGGAACTGGGTGGCCGCGTGATGGGTCTGTGCCAGCCAATGATGGCGACCTATCGACCACACAACAGTCCGCTGATGGAGTGGGTACAAACGCGTGGCCGCATGCGTTCGAATAAGGCGATGATCAGCCGTAATAACCTGCGCGGTATGGTCGGGGCTCTGAAGAAAGGTGAAGCCGTCTGGTTTGCCCCCGATCAGGATTATGGACGTAAAGGCAGCAGCTTTGCGCCTTTCTTTGCGGTTAAAGATGTTGCGACGACCAACGGCACCTTTGTCATTTCTCGTTTGTCGGGCGCTTCCATGCTGACCGTGACGATGGTGAGAAAAGCAGATAAATCAGGCTATCGTCTGCACATCTCTCCTGAGATGGCTAACTATCCTGAAAACGAGTGCGAAGCCGCGGCGTTTATCAATAAAGTCATCGAAACTGAAATCATGCGTGCGCCAGAGCAGTATCTGTGGATGCATCGTCGTTTCAAAACCCGCCCTATTGGCGAAGCCTCGCTCTATATTTAAGCTCTTCAGAAAGGTTAGTTTCGCTAAGAAACTAACCTTTTCAATCACCTGTCATCCGTTATGAAACCGTTTTTCATTGCGTCGCCCAAAGTGAATTTATTGCGATGCGAAATCAAACTGTCGCCGTTCCACGACACTCGTAAGTGACGGAAATTATTTAAAAAAATCCCTCTTGTCACCCCTCATTTTTAGGCGTACATTAGCGCCGTCTGGCAACAGGAAAGCACAGAATTCTGAGCTGGAGTCAGCGGCGAAACGGGAAAATTCTCATTTCCGCTTTGACCGGATTTCAGTTCTCTATAATCAGGTGGACTCTGTTTTTAAATGCGTACCACAAGATACGCGGAGCGATGAAACGTGAAATATTTCTTTATGGGCATTTCGGTGATTGTTTTAGTCTGGGCCGGAACCTTTGCCCTGATGATCTAGTGAAGAACATGCAGTCAAAAAAACAGGAGCCATTGGCTCCTGTTTTTTTATGTCATGATGACGCGGGATTTTCAGCCACGCTCTTCGAGGAGAGAAGCCCGTCGGCCCGGAACATACTCTTGATGCCCCTCACCGCCTGACGAATGCGGTCGCTATTTTCAATCAGGGCAAATCGCACATGGGTGTCGCCATAATCACCAAAGCCAATGCCCGGTGATACGCACACCTTCGCATCCTGGAGCAGCTTTTTGGCAAACTCCAGGGATCCCATCGCCGCGTATGGTTCCGGAATTTTCGCCCAGACGTACATGGACGCCTTCGGCATTTCCACCATCCAGCCCGCTTCATGCAAGCCTTTTACCAGCACGTCGCGACGGCGCTTATACTGAGCGGCAATCTCGTGGACGCACTGCTGGTCGCCCTCAAGAGCAGCGATAGCCGCAACCTGCAGCGGCGTGAAGGTGCCGTAGTCGTGGTAACTCTTAATGCGCGCCAGTGCGCTCACCAGCGTTTTGTTACCCACCATAAAGCCAATACGCCAGCCCGCCATGTTGTAGCTTTTCGACAGGGTGAAGAACTCTACCGCCACGTCACGCGCGCCCGGGACCTGCATAATAGATGGCGCTTTCCAGCCATCATACACGATGTCGGCATAGGCTAAATCGTGAACCACCAGCACGTCATAACGCTTCGCCAGCGCGACCACTTTCTCGAAGAAATCGAGCTCCACGCACTGGGCCGTTGGGTTCGACGGGAAACCGAGGATCATCATCTTCGGTTTCGGATAGCTTTCGCGAATCGCACGTTCCAGTTCGTTAAAGAAATCGACCCCTTCCACCAGCGGAACCGAACGGACCTGCGCCCCGGCAATCACCGCACCGTAGATGTGGATTGGGTAGCTGGGATTCGGTACCAGCACCGTATCGCCATGATCCAGCGTAGCCAGCATCAGGTGTGCCAGCCCCTCTTTCGAGCCGATGGTGACAATCGCTTCACTTTCCGGATCGATATCAACCTGATAGCGATCCTGATACCAGCGCGAGATCGCGCGACGTAATCTGGGAATACCGCGGGAGGTCGAGTAGCCGTGCGTATCCGGACGCTGGGCAACCGTGCAGAGTTTTTCAACGATATGCGGTGGCGTTGGGCCGTCAGGGTTACCCATGCTGAAATCAATAATATCTTCGCCGCGCCGACGCGCAGCCATCTTCAGTTCAGCGGTGATATTGAAAACATAAGGGGGGAGACGATCGATACGCGTAAAACGGCGTTCAGGACTGAATTCAGCCATAGATTCCTCAGATTAACGTTAGCGCCCGGACCGTCCGAGCGACGCTGCCACCGATGTGGCGTGCTTAGAAAATAACCTGAAAAAAATCACGCTGTCGAGAGGGAAGTGAAAAAAAAAGCGATCGCCTGAAAACCGGAACCCGGCGGTGCCGAAAAGCGGAAGCCCTTGTTTCAGGATTGGCTTTCTGATAGCTGTTATTTAACAGGATGATATCAAAACAGTTACCTGACGATACGCAGGCTATAAAAAATCAGGACGTGTCCGTTACCGACAGACAATCCCCTTTAGAAATTATGGTTTTTCCTCATTTGATAAACCTGACGGATAGCTGGTCAACACGCGTCAGGTTTTTTATCATGGTTCTTTCCCGTTTTCCCAGGTCTACTCGTGCACGAAATATTCACTATGCTGCTGGCGGTTTTTGACCGTGCGGCATTAATGCTGATTTGCCTGTTTTTCCTCATTCGCATTCGCCTGTTTCGCGAGCTATTGCACAAATCCGCACACTCGCCAAAAGAGCTGCTGGCCGTTACCGCCATCTTTTCGCTGTTCGCCCTGTTCAGCACCTGGTCTGGCGTGCCGGTAGAGGGTTCGCTGGTTAACGTGCGCATTATCGCCGTGATGTCCGGCGGAATTTTGTTTGGCCCGTGGGTGGGTGTCATCACCGGCGTGATTGCCGGAACCCATCGCTACCTGATTGACATCGGAGGCGTCACGGCGGTGCCCTGCTTTATCACCAGCATTATTGCCGGGGTGCTCTCCGGCTGGATCAGCCGCAAAATCCCGAAAAAACAGCGCTGGCGCGCCGGGATCGTGGCGGGCATGGTGTGCGAAACGCTGACCATGATCCTGGTCGTCGTCTGGGCCCCGACCACCGAACTTGGGCTGGATATCGTCTCGAAAATCGGTATTCCGATGATCCTGGGCAGCGTGTGCATCGGCTTTATCGTGCTGCTGGTGCAAAGCGTTGAAGGGGAAAAAGAGGCCAGCGCCGCCCGTCAGGCCAAGCTGGCGCTGGATATCGCCAACAAAACGCTGCCTCTCTTCCGCCACGTTAACGCGGAGTCGTTGCGTCAGGTCTGCGAAATCATTCGCCATGACATCCACGCTGACGCCGTCGCCATCACCAATATTGACCACGTGCTGGCCTACGTTGGCGTCGGGGAGCACAACTATCGCGATAATGATGACACCATCAGCCCAACCACCCGACAGGCCATTAACTACGGTAAAATCATTATTAAAAACAATGATGAAGCCCACCGAACGCCGGAAATCCACTCCATGCTGGTGATTCCGCTGTGGGAGAAAGGCGTCGTGACGGGCACGCTGAAAATTTATTACTGCCACGCGCATCAGATCACCTCCACGCTGCAGGAGATGGCCATCGGCCTGTCGCAGATTATCTCCACCCAGCTGGAAGTATCCCGGGCGGAACAACTGCGTGAGATGGCAAATAAGGCAGAGCTGCGCGCGCTGCAGAGCAAAATCAATCCCCATTTCCTGTTTAACGCGCTGAACGCGATCTCCTCGTCCATTCGTCTTAATCCGGACACCGCGCGCCAGCTGATTTTTAACCTGTCGCGCTATCTGCGCTACAACATCGAGCTGAAAGATGACGAGCAGATCGACATCAAAAAAGAGCTGTATCAGATTAAAGACTACATCGCGATTGAGCAGGCGCGCTTTGGTGACAAGCTCACGGTCATTTACGATATTGATGAAGAGGTCAACTGCGTGATCCCAAGCCTGCTTATCCAGCCGCTGGTCGAAAACGCGATTGTTCACGGCATTCAGCCGTGTAAAGGCAAAGGCGTCGTCACCATCAGCGTCACCGAAAGCGGCAACCGCGTACGTATTGCCGTGCGCGATACCGGCCACGGAATTGATCCTAAAGTCATTGAGCGGGTGGAGTCTAACGAGATGCCCGGAAATAAAATCGGCCTGCTGAACGTGCACCACCGGGTCAAGCTGCTTTACGGCGACGGGCTGAATATTCAGCGTCTTGAACCGGGCACCGAAATTGCGTTTTACGTCCCGAACGAGCGCTCTCCCGTTCATTCGGCAACATCACTGTTGCCCCAGGTGGAGTAACCCATGAAAGTCATCATCGTAGAAGATGAAATTCTGGCTCAACAGGAGCTAACCTGGCTTATCAACACCCACAGCCAGATGGAAATTGTGGGTACCTTTGATGACGGTCTGGACGTGCTGAAGTTTCTGCAGCATAACCGGGTCGATGCCATCTTCCTGGACATCAATATTCCGTCGCTGGATGGCGTATTGCTGGCGCAAAACATCAATCAGTTTGCCCATAAGCCGTTTATTGTGTTCGTGACCGCCTGGAAAGAGCACGCCGTAGAGGCCTTCGAGCTGGAGGCATTTGACTATATCCTTAAGCCTTACCAGGAGTCGCGGATTGTCAGCATGCTGCAAAAGCTGGAGGCCGCGTGGCAGCAGCAGACCGCCCCTGCAAACGCCAGCCCAACGGTACGGGAAAACGACACCATTAATCTGGTCAAAGATGAGCGCATCATCGTGACGCCGGTCAATGATATCTACTATGCCGAAGCCCATGAAAAGATGACGTTTGTCTATACGCGGCGGGAATCTTACGTGATGGCGATGAACATCACCGAGTTTTGCAGCAAGCTGCCTGCGTCGCACTTTTTCCGCTGCCACCGCTCGTTCTGCGTCAATTTAAACAAGATCCGCGAGATCGAACCGTGGTTTAACAACACCTATATTTTGCGTCTGAAGGATCTGGATTTTCAGGTGCCGGTGAGCCGCAGCAAGGTGAAAGAATTCCGCCAGCTCATGCACTTGTAACGAAAAAGCCCTCTCCTGCGGGAGAGGGCTATGCGTCAGAGGATTTGACCGAGAACCTGACGCAGGTGGGCACCCGACCCCAGCAGGCCTGGATTATCATGCACGATCAGATAAACCGGAATGTCCTGCACGTAGCTTCTGAAGCGCCCTTTATCCTCAAACCCGCCGCGGAAGCCGGAGGCTTTAAAGAACTCCAGGAAGCGCGGCACAATTCCGCCCGCGATATAAACGCCTCCGAAGGTACCCAGCGTCAGCGCCAGATTGCCGCCGAAGCGCCCCATGATCACGCAGAACAGCGACAGGGCACGACGGCAGTCAATGCAGCTGTCCGCCAGCGCGCGTTCGGTGACGTCTTTCGGCTGCAGATTTTCCGGCAGACGACCGTCCGATTTCACAATCGCCCGGTACAGGTTCACCAGCCCCGGTCCTGACAGCACGCGCTCGGCGGAGACGTGGCCGATCTCCGCGCGTAATTCTTCGAGGATAATGCCCTCTTCTTCGCTGTTTGGCGCAAAGTCCACGTGACCACCTTCACCCGGCAGGCTCACCCAGCGCTGAGCGACATGCACCAGATGTGAAACGCCCAGCCCGGTACCGGCCCCGTAAACCGCAATCGGCTTGCCTTCGACCGGTTCAGCGCCGCCAAACTGGATCAGATGCTCAGGCTTCAGCATCGGGATCGCCATGGACACCGCGGTAAAGTCATTGATGATTTCAAGATGCGCAAAGCCGAGGTTTTTTTTCATCTCGGCGATGGAGAATGCCCAGGTATGGTTGGTCATGGCGACCCAGTCGCCGGTTATCGGGCAGGCAATGGCGATGCAGCCATCTTCGACGCTTATCTGATGCTCCTCCAGATAGACGCGGACAACGGCCTCAAGGCTTGGATAATCGAGACCGGAATAGGTTTTCGCCCGGGAAATTTCACCGCTATTTACATCGCATAATGCAAGGCGCGCATTCGTGCCGCCCACATCGCCTACCAAAGCATACTTTGTCATTCTTCTACTGCTCCGCTAAAGTCAGAATAAATCTTTGGGACACTGTAAATTCAAGGCGTGATAACAACAACGACCGGAAGGTGAATGCCCATGGATTATCGATCTTCGTCACAGAATAACTTTACCGTTTCAGCACCTTTTGCACTATTGCCATAAGGCTTAATGTGCAAAGTAACGTAATACCGTTTTGTACAAGGAAATCATCATGCTTCACCCGCGAGCCAGAACCATGCTGTTGCTGGCAATTCCGGCGCTCATCATAGGCGTGGTTTCAAGTCTGGTCCTTATTGTCGTGATGAAAGTCGCGTCGGTGCTGCAAACACTATTATGGAACGCGCTTCCTGCAGGGCTGGGCGTCACCGCTGACTCTCCTGCGTGGATCGTTGGGATGCTGACGTTAACCGGTATTGCGGTGGGCCTGGTGATCCGTTTTAGTCCCGGCCATGCCGGCCCCGATCCGGCACTAGAACCGTTGATCGGTGCCCCGGTAGCCCCCTCGGCGTTGCCAGGGCTAATCATTGCGCTGATTATCGGTCTGGCCGGCGGCGTTAGTCTGGGACCTGAGCATCCGATTATGGCCGTGAACATTGGCCTGGCGGTTTTTCTTGGTTCACGCATTTTGCCCCGCGTTGGCGCGCTGGACTGGACCATTCTCGCCTCCGCAGGCACCATCGGGGCGCTCTTCGGCACGCCCGTTGCGGCGGCACTGATCTTTTCTCAGACGCTCAGCAGTAACAACGATGTCCCACTCTGGGACAAGCTCTTTGCCCCACTGATGGCCGCAGCCGCCGGAGCGTTGACGACCAGCCTGTTTTTCCATCCCCATTTTTCACTCTCTCTCCCCCACTACGGCCAGATGCAAATCGCCGATATTTTCAGCGGTGCCATCGTCGCCGCCATCGCCATTGCGCTGGGCATGGTGGCAGTATGGTGTCTTCCACGCCTGCACCGGCTGATGCACAGACTCAAACACCCGGTGCTGATTCTGGGGGCTGGCGGTTTGATTCTGGGTATTTTAGGTACGATCGGCGGGCCGGTGACGCTGTTTAAAGGACTGGACGAGATGCAGCAGCTGGCCTTCAGCCAGGTGTTCAGCGTCTCCGACTATCTGCTGTTTGCCGTGATCAAGCTGGCAGCGCTGGTGGTGGCGGCCGCCTGCGGTTTCCGCGGTGGACGCATCTTCCCGGCGGTCTTTGTCGGCGTCGCGCTGGGGCTGATGCTGCACGAGCATGTCGATGCCGTTCCGGCTGCGATTACCGTTTCCTGCTCGATTCTGGGGCTGGTGCTGGTGGTCACGCGCGATGCCTGGCTGAGCCTCTTCATGGCCGCCGTGGTGGTACCGGATACCACCCTCATCCCGTTACTTTGCATCGTGATGTTGCCCGCCTGGCTCCTGCTGGCGGGCAAACCGATGATGATGGCCTGGCGAAACGACAAATAATCAGGCGCTGTTGCGCGCTTCCAGCGCTTTGGTGATCGCCCCCAGCAGCGGAGGGATATCGGCTTTCGGCAGCATCACCTCAATCAGTGAGAGCCGCTCGTGGTGTGCCACTTTCTCAAGGACGTCCGCCAGCTGCTCCGCTTCACTGACCCGCCAGCACTGGGCCTGAGGATCAAGGCTCAGGGCCTGCGGGATTTGCGTCCAGTTCCATAGCGCAATGTCGTTGTAACGCTGCTCAGGCCCGTGGATCGCTCTTTCCACCGTGTACCCTTCGTTGTTCAGGACCAGAATGATGGGGTGTTGTTTATCCCGCAGCATCGAGCCAAGCTCCTGGATAGTAAGTTGCGCCGCGCCATCCCCCGTCAGGACAATCACGCGCCGGTTCGGGCAGGCCGTTTGCGCGCCAAATGCTGCCGCCAGCGTATAGCCAATCGATCCCCACAGCGGCTGGACGATAAAATTCACGTCAGCCGGCAGACGAAGGTCGATCGCGCCGAAGGCCGAGGTGCCCTGATCCGCAAGAATGATGTCTCCCGGACGAATAAATGTCTGCAACGTTTGCCAGAAATTCGCCTGCGTCAGCGAGCCATCCGGCTGCGGGTAGGCCATCGCGCTTTGAGAAGACTGCGCGGGTGTCTCGTGCACGTGCTGTTTGCACAGTTCCACCAGCGTTTCGATTGCCTGAAGCATAGGGATGCCGGTAAACCAAAGATCACCTACGCGTGAGGCATGAGGCTGAACTTCTATCGTTTGTGCCGGGGTGAGCTGATGCGTGAAGCCGGCGGTCAGGGTATCGGTAAATCGCGTGCCGATGCACAGTACGGTATCCGCCCCTTCAATCGCCTCTTTTACCGCACCGGCGCTCGCTGAACCGCTGTAGGTGCCATAAAATCCGGCGTGACGTTCGTCAAATATCCCTTTGCCCATAAGCATGGTGGCGTGTGCCATCGGCACGTCTTTGACCCATTTTTGTAGCGCATGCTTCAGGCCGTGGCGCAGGACAAGGAAATCGGCCAGCAGCGCAGTACGCTTGCTCCTGGCAAGCTTGTTTTCTGCGGCGTCCCGGAACGCTTTCAGGCAGGCACTATCGGCATGTGGATGCCTGAGCGTGAGAGCGTTTACAGGGGGAGTGGCGGCCTTTTTTGCCACGTCGGCAGGCAACATCAGATAGCCGGGGCGACGCTCCCGGAGCATTGTCGTTAACACCCGGTCGATTTCATAACAGGCGTTTTGTTCGGTCAGGATCGCCTGTGCAGCAGTGATCGGCTCGCTCATATGATAAAAATGACGAAACTCACCGTCGCCAAGCGTGTGGTGCAGCAGCTCCCCTCTTTGCTGTGATGCCGTACCCGGTGCCCCTACAATATGCAAGACCGGAACGTGCTCGGCGAAGCTGCCCGCAATGCCGTTCATGGCGCTTAACTCTCCTACGCCAAATGTCGTCAGCAGCGCGGCAAAGCCCTTACATCGGGCGTATCCGTCAGCGGCATAAGAAGCGTTTAACTCGTTGGCACAGCCCACCCAGCAGATATCCGGGCTGTCTATCACATGGTCGAGAAACTGCAGGTTATAGTCGCCCGGCACGCCAAACAGATGATCGGCTCCACAATCAGTAAGACGGTCCAGCAGGTAATCGGCGACGCAGTATGGGGTACGCATGAACAGGTATCCTTCTAATGTTGACCTCACCTTGAGTATTAAATAAGCGTGATGGCTGTCCAGAATTGGTGATAAGAAGGGCATGGAAAGAATGCTTTACAAAAAAGGCTGCGCTATGCTGCTTTTTTTCACGAAAATGTAAACGCATACACTGATTTTTCACTTCAGCACCAGAGGTCACGAAAATGGGTTATCAGCCGGACAAAAATCGTTACAGGACAATGGAGTATCGCCGCTGCGGGCGAAGCGGACTCAGGTTGCCTGCCATCTCGCTTGGGCTGTGGCATAACTTTGGTGACACCGCCCTTATCGAAAACAGCCGTCAACTTTTACAGCGTGCGTTCAATCTGGGCATTACACATTTCGACCTTGCCAACAACTATGGCCCGCCCCCCGGATCGGCCGAACGTAATTTCGGACGTATTTTGCAGGAGGATTTCCTGCCCTGGCGCGACGAGCTAATCATCTCCACCAAAGCGGGTTATACCATGTGGGAGGGGCCTTACGGCGACTGGGGGTCACGTAAATATCTGCTGGCAAGCCTCGATCAAAGCCTGAAGCGCACGGGGCTGGAGTATGTGGATATCTTCTATCATCACCGGCCAGATCCGGAAACGCCGCTGCAGGAAACCATGAAAGCGCTTGACCATGTGGTGCGTCAGGGGAAGGCTTTGTATGTCGGATTATCCAACTACCCGTCTGTTCTGGCTCGCCAGGCGATTGATATCCTTAATGACCTCGGGACGCCCTGCCTGATCCACCAGCCGAAATACTCCCTCTTTGAACGTGCGCCGGAAGCGGGGCTGCTGGACGTGTTGCAGGAAAAAGGAGTCGGCTGTATTCCCTTCTCGCCGCTGGCCGGCGGGCAACTGACCAATCGCTATCTGAACGGCATACCCGCAGACTCACGCGCGGCAAGCGGCAGTCAGTTCCTTAAACCCGATCAGCTCACCGAAGAGAAGCTGGAGAAAGTCAGGAAGCTGAATGCCCTGGCAGAAAGCCGCGGCCAGAAGCTGTCCCAGATGGCGCTGGCCTGGGTATTACGCCATGAGGAAGTGACGTCGGTGCTGATTGGGGCAAGTAAAGCGGCTCAGATTGATGACGCCGTAGGGATGCTGGCAAACCGCCATTTCTCTGCGGAAGAGTTGGCCCGTATAGACGCGATCCTGGGCAGCTCAATATAACATCACTTTTAGCAAAAAGTGCTCTCACCCAGGAATTCGGAGTTGAGGCGATGATACGACGCTTTACCAACTCGTAAAATTGCGTTAACAGGCCCAACAAAGGCCCCGATCGTGAAGGAGAAAGAGTATGTTCAGGTCACTGATTCTTGCAGCGGTATTACTGGCTTCGGCGCCGCTGATCGCCACTGCGGGCGAAATCACCCTGTTGCCATCAGTAAAATTACAAATTGGCGATCGTGACGACTACGGCAGATACTGGGACGGTGGCTACTGGCGCGACCGTGATTACTGGCATCGTCACTATGAGTGGCGCGGCGATCGCTGGTGGAAACATGATAACGGCAGACACCGCGGCTGGTATAAAGACAGCGCCTATGAGCGCGGTTACCGTGAAGGCTGGAACGATCGTGACGACCGTCGCGGCGGCTGGGGTCGCGGCAAAGGTCATGGTCACGGCCATCATCACTAATCAAAAAGGAGCCTCCACGGCTCCTTTTTTTGTTAAAGACCCAGCGCGGTTCCCACTAACAACCACAGGTTCAGCGCAACGACCACCACCACGATGGCCCACCCGGTTCGTTTCACCAGCGTTGAGTTGACCAGCTCGCCCATCAGGGTTTTGTTGCTGGTAAAGATCAGCAGCGGCACCAGCGCCAGCGCAATACCAAAACTCAGCAGCACCTGGCTCATGACCAGAATTCGCGTTGGGTCGAGCCCCATCAGAATCACCACAAATGACGGCAGCATGGTGACGGAACGACGAACCCACAGCGGAATATGGAACCGGACAAACCCCTGCATCACCACCTGGCCTGCCAGCGTACCCACCACCGTAGAAGAGAGACCAGCAGCCACCAGGCTAAGGCCAAATATCGTGGCGGCAGCATGGCTCAGCAACGGCTCCAGCGTGAGATACGCCTGGTCGAGATCGGCAATACCGGTATGACCGTTAAAGTGGAAAGCTGCGGCTGCAGTAGCCATCATCGCCAGATTGACAAACCCCGCGATGGTCATGGCGATCGCCACGTCCCACTTGGTGGCGGAGTAACGTTCTTTACGCGTCCCACCGTGGAGATGCTGAGTCAGCGAGGAGTGGAGATAGATCACATGCGGCATGATGGTCGCCCCCAGCACCCCGGCGGCCAGGAACACCGCTTCCGAGGTCGGCAGGCTTGGGATCGCCATTCCTTTACCGAGCTGCGCCAGATTCGGCTGTGAGAAGATTAGCTCAACGATATAGGCCGCCGCGACAAACAGCAGCAGACCGCCAATGACCTTCTCCAGCGGCTTTTGACCCCGACGCTGCAGCATCAGGATCAGGAACGTGGCAATCCCGGTGAGGACCGCCCCCTGCAACAGCGACACACCCAGAATCAGCTTAAAGCCAATCGCTGCGCCAATAAATTCAGCAAGGTCAGTGGCCATGGCGATGATTTCAGCCTGAACCCAGTAGAGCCAGACCGCGGGACGCGGATAATGGTCGCGAATTTGCTCCGCCAGGTTTTTGCCCGTCGCAATCCCCAGCTTTGCGGAGAGCATCTGAATCAGCATCGCCATCAGGTTTGCCCAGACGACCACCCAGAGCAGCTTATAGCCGAAGCTGGCCCCGGCCTGAATATTGGTCGCAAAGTTACCTGGATCGATATAACCAATGGCAGCGATGAACGCAGGTCCCATTAATGCGAACCGCAACTTGCGCGCTGCTCTGCCACTGCTACCCTCTACGCGACTGTTTGTCATTTCTGCCTCTGAAATATAGCCTTTGCTATGTTTAATGCTATCAAAATGAGAATGATTATCAAGATCATTTATGAAGTTTGCAGTGATTTCTCTGATAGCTTTGAACGATAGACGGGCGGGTAAGTGGGGCGATCTAACTGAAACTGAAATCGCGCATGCTTTTGTGAAGACTAGCACACAAACTTAACTTTTCACTCATTTACCTAACATAACAAAAATGTATTGTGGATCACTATTTTTGAGACTCGTCACAGGATGTAACTATAGTGTGTCCTCGATCTCGTTTTCTTTTCGCTTGTTACATAGAATGTGCACGAAAATTAAACCTGCCTCATATTTGGAGCAAATATGGACCGCGTCCTTCATTTTGTCCTGGCACTTGTTGTCGTTACTGCACTCGCATTGCTGGTCAGCACAGACCGCAAAAAAATTCGTATTCGTTATGTTGTCCAACTGCTGGTCATTGAAGTTTTACTTGCGTGGTTCTTCCTGAACTCCAACGTAGGCCTCGGCTTCGTGAAAGGCTTCTCCGAAATGTTCGAAAAACTGCTCGGGTTCGCCAATGAAGGGACCAACTTTGTCTTCGGTAAAATGAACGACGAAGGTCTGGCGTTCTTCTTCCTGAAGGTTCTCTGCCCTATCGTCTTCATCTCCGCGCTGATCGGTATTCTGCAGCACATCCGCGTTCTGCCGTTCGTGATTCGTGGAATTGGTTTCCTGTTATCCAAAGTGAACGGCATGGGTAAGCTGGAATCCTTCAACGCCGTCAGTTCCCTGATCCTCGGTCAGTCTGAGAACTTCATCGCGTATAAAGATATTCTCGGCAAGATGTCCCGCAACCGTATGTACACCATGGCGGCAACCGCAATGTCTACCGTTTCCATGTCTATCGTGGGCGCGTATATGACCATGCTGGAACCAAAATACGTGGTGGCTGCGCTGGTACTGAACATGTTCAGCACCTTTATCGTTCTGTCGCTGATCAACCCGTACCGCGTTGACGCCAGCGAAGAGAACATCCAGATGTCTAACCTGCACGAAGGCCAGAGCTTCTTCGAAATGCTGGGTGAATACATCCTGGCCGGTTTCAAAGTCGCGATTATCGTTGCCGCCATGCTGATCGGCTTCATTGCGCTGATTTCTGCACTGAACGCCCTGTTCGCCGCGGTGCTGGGTATCTCCTTCCAGGGCATTCTGGGCTACATCTTCTACCCAGTTGCATGGGTGATGGGTGTTCCGGCTCACGAAGCGCTGCAGGTGGGCAGTATCATGGCAACCAAACTGGTTTCTAACGAATTCGTTGCGATGATGGATCTGCAGAAAATTGCCAGCACGCTTTCTCCACGCGCGGAAGGTATTCTGTCCGTGTTCCTGGTCTCCTTCGCGAACTTCTCGTCTATCGGTATCATCGCCGGTGCGATTAAGGGTCTGAACGAAGAGCAGGGTAACGTGGTTTCTCGCTTTGGCCTGAAGCTGGTTTACGGCTCTACGCTGGTGAGCGTCCTGTCCGCATCTATCGCGGCACTGGTTCTGTAACGTTTACCGTTAAACAAAAACCGGGAGCCAGGCTCCCGGTTTTTTTATGCCCGCAATTCTTCCAGCGGTTTGGGTTTGCCTATCAGGTATCCCTGCAGGTAATCCACACCAAAGCAAAGCAGCATCTCCCGCTGGGCCGGCGTTTCGACGTATTCCGCGACGACGCACAGCGATTTCGCCTTCGCCAGATTACACATCGACTGGACGATCATTGCATCCATGTCGTCTGTACAAATGTCTTTCACAAAGCAGCCGTCAATTTTAATGATGTCCGCCTGCAGGCGTCTGAGGCGCTCGTAGTTGGCGTAGCCAGTACCAAAATCATCTATGGCAATTCGGAAACCGTAATCCCGCAGCTGCTGAATATTGTTGATACTTGTGCCTGAATTTGAAAAAGCCTGCTCCTCGGTGATCTCAATCACGACGGCCTGAGGTGCCACGCCGTACCGTTCAAACAGCGCGCAAATCTCAGTCGCCACCTCTTTTTGCATCAGCGTGAGCGGCATCAGATTGACGGAGAAACGGGTGCCAGCCTGTGTTGAAGGGTGATCGCGCAGCCACAGCAGTAATTTCTCCATAATGCACATATCAAACCGATGGCTGAGGTTGAACTGGGCAATCAGCGGAATAAAGCGGTCAGGGGTGAAGATCTCGCCCTCGCTCTCCATACGCGCCAGGATTTCGTAATACCCGCTCCCGTCCGCCTTCTGGATCGGTTGCGCGTATAAATGGAACTGCCCCGCCTCAAGGGCATGCTTAATCCGCGCCAGCATCAGGACACGCTCTGTCGTTTGTCCTGATGCCGCCTCAAGGCTATTCGTGAGCGCGAGAACGTTTTGCTCTCCGCAGGCCTGCTCTGCCAGCCAGCTCAGCTGTCCCAGCGTGTGATGCAGCTTTTCGCCGTTTTCGACCATTCCCCAGGATGCGCCAAATTCAATATCCAGCCCGGTGTTGTTCCAGAAAATCTTACGGCTGTTCAGCCGATCGACCATATGCTGGAGCCGCTCGGCGGTTCCCGGCCCCAGTAATACCAGCACCAGTTCGCTTCCCGGAAGCTGGAAGAGCGTCTCATCTTTCTGCAAAAGTGGCTGTAGCGACGTGGCGATCGTACGTTTGCAGTGGACCCGCATGATAATCCCGTAGTGGCGGCTCAAAAACTCCAGGTTATCCATGCGCAGAATGCACACTTTGGCATCCGGGTGAATCTCAAGATAATCTTCCAGCGCACGAATATTGGGCAAACCGGTAAGGGGATCGGTAAGCGCCCTGCCCTGCCAGCCCCGCTTCAGCCACTCGCTGCGCTGGTAAATGCGCGACATGTAAAGCAAGCAGATAGCGAAAGAAATCAGCACGGAGAGGATAAAGGAGAGTGAATGGCCCGATTCGACCCCGTTCAGGAAGTTGTAGTTGTAGGTCAACAGCAGGAGCGCTGAGGTGGCCCACAGCAGAGAAATCAACGCATAGGTCAGGCGGCTTATTGCCAGGGTAAAAAGAATAAAAATCAGCGGCATCAAATAGCCCGCAATGACCGGTGATTCAAAAGGACCACATAAAATGATGAGAATGGCGCCTAAAAGCATCAGCCAGACAAAAATATATAATGGATTCTTGTGATAAAACACGGGCTTCACGCTTCGCCGCCAGAAGGTGACGGCATAACGAGGATTAATTATCATTCTTAATGGGTAATAGAACATCATGGTAAAAATCAGCCCCGCACATATCAGGCTTTGAATATCCACAACATTATAAATTACCGTTCCTTCGCCGAAATAGGTTGAGATAGTCACCGGAAAATCAAACAAATAGCCTGCCATATACATCGACAGCTTAATACCAAATGGCACAATAAAACCGAGCCAGAATATACGTAGCCCGATGTGCTTGTTAGGGATGGAGTGGCGCCAGCGCTTGCCCAGCATGAGGCGTAGCAGACCGCAGGCCGCGAACAACGCAAAGGTCTGACAGAACAGCAAAACTGAATATTGTAGCAGTGCTAAATTAATATAGAATAAATTAGTGACAGTAAAACCTAACAAAATGGGAAGAATAGCCCTGCGCCCAAATAGCAGAATTACCGCCAGCATCACGCTGAGCGGCAGCCATGCTAAATAAACGTCATGACCATTAACAATTGCGCGTGGAGAGAGATAACGGGAGACAGGTACCGCAATCAGACAAAGTGTCAGGGCAATTATAAATATCTTTACATTATTGTACGTTTTTCTATTCATTAAGCTGATGAGTATATTATCCGTCTGAATCATTGACCGGATGGATAATAGGTTTATTAATTGCACGAATCAAGTTCAAGTCTATTTATAGACACGTTTATTGATTTCGATTGAGGTGAGGTATGGGAATACCTTCTTTTTGATAACAAAAACCAGTGACGGGCGTTACAAACAGATAAAAAAAACCCTCGTCATTTGACGAGGGTTTACAATTTTGGTGGAGCTAAGCGGGATCGAACCGCTGACCTCTTGCATGCCATGCAAGCGCTCTCCCAGCTGAGCTATAGCCCCACATGTGACTTTACTGACCGCACTCTGTTGGGTTCAGAGTTTGGTGGAGCTAAGCGGGATCGAACCGCTGACCTCTTGCATGCCATGCAAGCGCTCTCCCAGCTGAGCTATAGCCCCATCGTAAAGCTGTCATGTTGACGGGCGGCATAATATGAATTCCGCTGCGGAGTGTCAACGGCAAAATCAATGACCGCCGTTCGATCGCCGAAAAATCATGCAAATGAATCGCTTTGCGAGCGTGCTCGTAATCAGGAGTTAAGCCTGTCACGTTTTCATGTAAAACGGTGCTATAAAATGAGCCGTTAATTAACCCCACTGATATTCAGGAAATTGCATGATCAAGGAACGAATGACGCCAGAAGAGTTAGCCCTGCTCACTGGCTATAGCCGACAGACCATCAATAAATGGGTACGCAAAGAGGGTTGGATTACGTCACCAAAACCTGGCGTTCAGGGCGGGAAAGCGCGACTGGTACATGTGAACGAAAAAGTCCGCGACTTTATCCGCAGCGCACGTCGGGCAAGCGAAACGTCCGATATGGCAGAAGGTACCAGCCATAACAGTTCGCTTCACACCCTACTCCTGACGCTGGCTGATGAAATGACGCCGGAAGAGCAGAAACAGATGACATCGCTGTTATTGCGGGAAGGGATCACCGGATTGTTGCAACGTTTAGGGATTCGCGATCGGGACTGATATGAAAAAATTACGGAGCAAAATGACCACGGAAGAGCTGGCGGAGAGTTTGGGCGTTGCCAGGCAAACGGTTAATCGCTGGGTTCGCCAGCAGGGCTGGAAAACAGAAGGACTCAACGGCGTGAAAGGCGGCCGCGCGCGGCTCATTCATGTCGATGCGCGCGTGAAGGAACACATTATGAGTCTCCCGGCGATTCGCAACCGTCAGGCGGTATACCATCTCGCGGAGGCCACCTCCGCCTACAATGCCCCCTCTGCAAACCTGTTTCCGGGCATAATTGAGACGCTGGAGAGTATGACTGCAGCAGAGCAGAAGCGTCTGGACACCTTCCTGAAGCGCGAAGGCATTCACGGCTTTCTTAAGCGTCTGGGTATTGCAGAAGAAGAAGCATAAAAAAACGGCAGGTTCCCCTGCCGTTTGTTTTATCTGAGACGTTATTACTGCTGATTTTCTCGTTCAGCGATAAAGTCCAGAGCCTTGTTAATGCGCGCTACGCTGCGTGATTTGCCGATAGCATGAACCGTTACGTCCAGCGCCGGAGACTGACCCGCACCGGTCACCGCAACGCGCAGTGGCATACCGACTTTACCCATGCCGACTTCCAGCTCGTCCGCCGTCGCCTGAATGGCGTGATGCACATTCTCTGCGGTCCACTCGGTAATGGCAGCCAGCTTGTCACGCACCACTTCCAGCGGCTGACGCGCAACCGGGCGAAGGTGTTTCTTCGCGGCGTCCGCATCAAACGCATCAAACTCTTCATAGAAGTAGCGGCAGCTTTCAGCAATCTCTTTCAGCGTTTTGCAGCGCTCGCCGAGCAGTTTCACCAGATCCGCCAGCTCAGGGCCTGTGCGGGTATCAATATTTGCCTGCTCAATGTGCCACTGCAGATACGTCGCCACATATTCTGGCGGCATGGTATTAATGTAGTGATGGTTCAGCCACTGGAGCTTGTCGGTGTTAAACGCGCTGGCGGATTTGCTGACAGAGCTCAGAGAGAACAGTTCGATCATCTCTTCGCGGCTGAAGATCTCCTGGTCACCGTGAGCCCAGCCCAGACGCACCAGATAGTTCAGCAGCGCTTCTGGCAGATAGCCGTCGTCGCGATACTGCATCACGCTCACCGCACCGTGACGTTTAGACAGCTTTTTCCCGTCGTCGCCGTTGATCATGGAGACGTGGGCATAGACAGGCACAGGGGCGTTCAGCGCCTTCAGGATGTTGATCTGACGTGGCGTGTTGTTGATATGGTCTTCACCGCGCACAACGTGGGTAATTTCCATATCCCAGTCGTCCACCACCACGCAGAAGTTGTAGGTTGGAGAACCATCGGTACGACGGATGATCAGATCGTCGAGCTCCTGGTTGCTGAATTCGATCGGGCCACGGATCTGATCGTCAAAGATCACAGACCCCTCTTGCGGGTTAGCAAAACGCACAACGCAAGGCTCATCTGCAGCATGCTCGCTGTGGTCGTGGCGGCAGCGGCCGTCATAACGCGGCTTTTCACCGTTCGCCATCTGCTCTTCACGCAGCGCATCCAGACGCTCTTTGGAGCAGTAGCACTTATACGCCGTGCCCGCGACCAGCATCTCATCAATGACGGCGTTATAGCGGTCAAAGCGTTTGGTCTGGAAGTAGGGACCTTCATCCCATTCCAGGTTCAGCCAGTTCATCCCATCCATAATGGCTTCAATTGCTTCTGGCGTGGAGCGCTCAAGATCGGTGTCTTCAATACGCAGCACGAACTCACCTTTGTTGTGGCGTGCGAAAAGCCAGGAATAGAGAGCGGTACGTGCACCACCGACGTGCAGATAGCCTGTCGGGCTCGGCGCGAAGCGAGTTTTGATTTTCATGAAATGGCCTTACGTTATAAAGATGCCGGCAATCGGCAAATCCTGGGGAAAAAACAATGGGCAATATTCTATCACTGTGCGGCGATTCCTCAATGTTGTTCCCTGAATCGGACCCGAGTTTGCGATTTTTGTTTAGAAATCATGCGCCACTGCCCGTTTCGCGATCGTTTTGCTTAATTTTACGACGAACGAATAAAAACTTTAGAAAATGCGTTGACTCATTTTCAACTCTCCCTATAATGCGACTCCACACAGCGGGGGTGATTAGCTCAGTTGGTAGAGCATCTCCTTTACACGGAGGGGGTCGGCGGTTCGAGCCCGTCATCACCCACCATCTACTTCGGTAGACTCGCAGTGTAGATAAAGATTGAGATTGGGCGATTAGCTCAGTTGGTAGAGCATCTCCTTTACACGGAGGGGGTCGGCGGTTCGAGCCCGTCATCGCCCACCATTCTCATCTTATCGCAGCAGTTCCGAAATGGGCGATTAGCTCAGTTGGTAGAGCATCTCCTTTACACGGAGGGGGTCGGCGGTTCGAGCCCGTCATCGCCCACCATTTCGGGTCGTTAGCTCAGTTGGTAGAGCAGTTGACTTTTAATCAATTGGTCGCAGGTTCGAATCCTGCACGACCCACCAATGTAAAAAAGCGCCCTAAAGGCGCTTTTTTGCTATCTGCGAAATAAAAAATGTGAACCTGCCGCATTTTCCTCAAGCTAATCCCGTCGGTGCCGATACCTCTGTTTTATAACGCGAGGAAAAAGTATGACGACCATTCAGGCATCAACCCAACCTATTCAAACCAGCGGCGGGAGCGGTACTTCCAGCAGTAACGATATCGCCGCGCAAATCAGCCGCATTCTCGATAAGATCAAAAAGCTAACTCAGCAGCTAAAAGAGCTGGCGAACAGTCCCGGCAGCACGGATGAAAAGAAAAAGCAGCAGGAACTGATTCAGACCCAGATCAAAGTGCTTCAGGCGCAGCTCGCCGCACTGCAGCGCCAGCAGGCCGAAGAGGCCCAGAAAAAGCAGGATCAAAAATTGGGCAAAGTGGAAGGTGTGAATAGCCCATCAGATAATAATCAGATTGATATCTACATCTAATCTTCTGAAGCGTTAAACAGTGGATCGCGTATGCGGGCCTCGGTCAATCGCTGTGCCTGGATACGCACCACTTCCCAGATAGCCTGCGCCGCCCCCGAGAGTGAACGATTTTTTCGCCGCACCAGCATTAGCTTTCGTTCAACAACGGGCGTCAACCGCTTCACAGCCAGTCGACTTCCCTGAGGCAGGGGAAGCGCCAGGGCGGGCAACACGCTGATGCCGATCCCGGCTTCCACCATGGGAAACAGCGTTGCCGGGTGACCAATCTCCTGCACGATCGCTGCCTTTACCCCCTGATTCACCAGTGCGGAATCAATCAGCGGGCGGCTGCCCGAGGCATAATCTTGTAAAACCAGGTTTGCGCCCTGCAGTGACTGCCACCTGACGTCAGGCAACGCGGCCAGCGGATCGTCGTCACGGCAGAGCAGCAAAAAGGGCTCCGAAAGTACGCTTTCGCACTCCAGATCGCTCACCTGGCCGGGATCGATAACAATACCAAAATCGACATCCCCCTGGCGGATGCTCTCCAGTACCCACTGCTGTGGCCGGTCATGCAGCACAAAGTCAATGTCCGGGTAGCGATGGTTCCCCTCGGCAATACACTGCGGGATAAGGTGTGCAGATATCGTCTGGCTGGCCGCGACCCGCACGGTACCCGAAAGCTGCTGCCCCAGCCTCCCCACGTCTCTGAGCGTGCTGTTCAGCTCATCCAGCAGCCGTTCAAGGCGAAGAGCAAGCTGCTGCCCGGCTTCGGTCAACACCACTTCGCGCGTGGTGCGGTCAAGCAACCGGACGCCGGTCTGATTTTCCAGTTCTTTCACGCTGTGGCTGACCGCCGACTGGCTCAGGCCAATCATCTCCCCTGCCCGGCTAAAGCTGCGGGCATTGGCGACGGTAACGAAAATGCGGAGCTGGCGTAAGGAATAATTCATCTGTTTAATTCATGAATGGATGCAATAAATCAATTTTATTTCTCAAATGGAAAAAAGCACAATAGCGACATCTGTTTTCAGGAGTCATTATGAAACTATTTCGTATTGTTGATCCGTTTACGCTCACCCTGGTCGTTACCGTTTTACTGGCCTCGTTCTTTCCCGCTCGCGGCGGGTTCGTTCCGTTCTTTGAAGGGCTGACGACGGCCGCCATTGCACTGCTGTTTTTTATGCACGGCGCGAAGCTGTCCCGTGAAGCGATAATTGCGGGCGGTAGCCACTGGCGGCTGCACCTCTGGGTGATGTGCAGCACGTTCATTCTGTTCCCCATCCTCGGGGTGCTGTTTGCCTGGTGGGCGCCGGTTAACGTTGACCCTGCGCTCTACACCGGTTTCCTGTACCTCTGTATTCTGCCGGCCACGGTGCAGTCCGCCATTGCCTTTACCTCTCTCGCGGGCGGGAACGTGGCGGCCGCGGTCTGCTCGGCATCGGCATCCAGCCTGCTGGGAATTTTCGTCTCGCCGCTGCTGGTAGGCCTGCTGATGAACATGCATGGTGCGGAAGGTAACCTTGAGCAGGTGGGTAAAATCTGTCTGCAGCTGCTGCTGCCGTTTGTCCTGGGCCATCTCTCCCGCCCGTGGACCGGGGCGTTTGTGGCGAAGCACAAAAAGTGGATCTCAAAAACCGACCAGACCTCGATTCTGCTGGTGGTTTACTCCGCCTTCAGCGAAGCGGTCGTGAACGGGATCTGGCATAAGGTGGGGGCAGGCTCGCTGCTGTTTATCGTGGTGGTCAGCATTGTCCTGCTGGCGATCGTGATTGCCGTTAACGTCTTTGTGGCACGCAAGTGCGGCTTCAACAAAGCGGATGAAATTACGATTGTGTTCTGCGGTTCCAAGAAGAGCCTCGCGAACGGCATCCCGATGGCCAACATTCTGTTCCCGACCTCAATGATTGGGATGATGGTGCTGCCGCTGATGATTTTCCATCAGATCCAGCTGATGGTCTGCGCAGTGCTGGCGCGTCGCTACAAGCGCCAGACCGAAAAACTGGCGCAGGAAGGGACCCGCGCCGCGAAGGCTTAAGGACGTTTCAGGGGCTGCACCAGCTGGGTCAGCCCCTCGGTTTTGATCAGTAACGTGATAGCCATCAGCTCGCCCAGTCGCCCTGCCGGGAATTCATCCTTACGGGCAAACCACAGCAGATACTCCTCCGGCAAATCAATCAGCCTGCGGCCCTTGTATTTACCGAACGGCATCTCCGTATTGGCGATCTCAACGAGCTGCTCTTTCTCCACGTTACTCTCCTAACAGACGCATCATTTCCGCTTCGTCGATAACCTCAATCCCCAGCTCCTGGGCTTTCGCCAGCTTGGAACCGGCGGCCTCCCCGGCGATCACCAGGTCGGTTTTCTTCGACACGCTGCCCGCCACTTTGGCTCCCAGCGCCACCAGACGTGCCTTTGCATCATCACGGGATAGCTGGCTCAGGCTGCCGGTCAGCACTACCGTTTTACCGGCGAACGGGCTGTCGATCTCTTCGGCGTTGACGACGACCGGCGCAGGCCATTTGATGCCCTCTGCCAGCAGTTGGCCGATGACCTCACGGTTGCTCTCTTCAGCAAAGAAGTTAAAGACGTGCGTGGCGACGACGATACCGACATCCGGAACTTTCTGTAGCTCCTCAATGCTTGCCTTTTCCAGCGCCTCCAGCGTACTAAAGTACGCCGCCAGCCCTGCTGCCGTCGCTTCACCCACTTCACGAATGCCCAGCGCATAAAGGAAACGGGCGAAGGTGGTCTCTTTTGCCGCTTCCAGCGCGTTAACCACGTTCTGGGCTGACTTTGGCCCCATGCGATCCAGACCGGTTAGTTTACCTGCGGTCAGCCTGAAGAGATCCGCTGGCGTGTGGACGTACTCTTTCTCAACCAGCTGATCGATAATCTTGTCGCCCATGCCGTCAACGTCCATTGCGCGACGGGAGACGAAGTGCTTTAGCGACTCTTTACGCTGCGCGCCACAGATTAAGCCGCCCGTACAGCGTGCCACCGCTTCACCTTCTACGCGCTCAACGTCCGAGCCGCACACCGGGCAATGGGTCGGGAAGACAACCTCGCGCGTATCGTCAGGACGCTCTGACTCCACGACGTTAACCACCTGCGGGATCACGTCCCCCGCGCGGCGAATTACCACTTTGTCACCAACACGCAGACCCAGGCGGTCGATTTCATCGGCGTTATGCAGCGTGGCGTTACTCACCAGCACGCCGGCCACCTGTACGGGCTCCAGACGAGCGACCGGCGTAATGGCCCCCGTACGTCCCACCTGGAACTCCACGTCGCGGACGAAGGTCATCTGCTCCTGAGCCGGGAACTTAAACGCCACCGCCCAGCGCGGCGCGCGCGCCACAAAGCCCAGCTGCTCCTGCAGCGCCAGCGAGTTCACCTTGATGACCACGCCATCAATATCAAAGCCGAGCGTCGGACGGTCCGCTTCCACCTTGTGGTAGAACGCCAGCACCGCTTCCGGCGAGTCGCAGAGCTGAACGCGGTTGCTCACCGGCAGGCCCCACGCCTTAAACTGCAGCAGACGCCCGAGATGGGTATCCGGCAGCTCGCCGCCCTCCAGAATACCGACGCCGTAGCAGAAGAAAGTAAGCGGTCGCTTCGCGGTGATGCGCGGATCAAGCTGGCGCAGCGAGCCCGCCGCCGCGTTACGCGGGTTAGCAAACACCTTACCGCCGGTGCGACGTGCCTCTTCGTTAATTTTCTCGAAGCCCGCCTGGGGCAGAAACACCTCGCCGCGCACTTCCAGACGTGCAGGAATATTGTCACCCTGCAGCTTCAGCGGGATCGCGCGGATGGTACGCACGTTGGTGGTGATGTCTTCGCCCGTCGTACCGTCGCCACGCGTCGCGGCACGCACCAGCACGCCGTTTTCATAGAGAAGACTGACCGCCAGGCCATCCAGCTTCAGTTCGCAGCACCAGGTGAGAGCGTCGCTGCTTTTCAGGCGATCCTGCACGCGCTTGTTAAACGCGAGAAAGCTCTCTTCATCGAAGACGTTATCCAGCGACAGCATCGGTACTTCATGACGCACCTGGCTGAAAGCGCCCAGCGGCTCAGCGCCGACGCGCTGGGTGGGGGAATCCGGTGTGATAAGCTCCGGGTGCTGCGCTTCTAATTCGCGCAGCTCGCGCATCAGACGGTCATACTCCGCATCCGGGACTTCCGGCGCGTCCATAACATGATAGAGATATTCATGATGGCGAAGCGTGGTTCGCAGTTCAGTGAGTTGTTGTTCGATTGAGTCCATATCACACCATCAATGAGAAAAAACCCCCGACATGCGGGGGTTGAGGAGGAGTTTAAGATAACGCGTCGGTTACGCGTTGGCTTCCTTAACTTCGCGGATGCGGTCCTGATACTCACGCAGCTTCTGCGGGGTCATCATGCGACGCTGATCGTCGAGCACCACACCACCCACTTCGTCAGCGATGTGCTGAGCGGATTGCAGCATCAGCTTAAAGTTCTGCAGTTCGTCGCCGTAGGACGGCACCTGCATAAAGATAGTGACACCCGGCGTCACGAAATCGCCCGTCATTTCTGGGTCGAATGTGCCAGGGTTAACCATATTGGCCAGGCTAAATAGCGCCGGGCCGCTACCGTCCGGGCTCAGGTGACGATGGAAGATATTCATATCACCAAACTTGAAGCCGGCCTGTTGAATACTGTTCAGCAGTACGTCACCGTTCAGATGGCTGCCGTGATGGGCGGCCACGTTCATGATGATCACCGCTTCTTTACGCTGCGGTTTTTCAACAACCGGCTCTGGCTCTACAACGGGCTCAGGCTCAACGTGCGGGGCCGGAGCGGGCTGCGGCGCAGGTTGAACATGAACAGGCTGCTGCGGTTGATGTACCGGTTGCGCAGGCTGCTGTTGCACAGGCTGCTGCACGGGTTGCTGTTGAACCGGCTGTGGCGCAGCAGGCTGCTGATACACAGGCTGTTGCGGCGGCTGGCGCACCGGTTCTTCCACTGGCTGTGGCGCTGGCTGGCGCGGCTGTGCAGAAGCATACGGCGGTTGATACTGGTGCTGCGAAGGACGAGGTGCTTCATGCTCCCCATGGCCTACGCCGGGCGCAGTATTGACCCGATGAACACGAACTTCACCCACGCCGTCATCGTCGCTTCCATCGATGTCATCTTCACTGTCATCGTCGTCACGACTGGACTTCATGCGCTTCAGTGGGCGATCGCGAAACATCGAGGAACGCTCTTTACGGCTGGTCCAGAAACCATGTACCAGTAAAGCGATTATGGCGATCGCGCCAACAATGATTAATATCAGACGCAAATCCTGCATCATTATATTCTCTGTTGTTCTAACACCTTGCCACCACGGCAAACATTTACTCACTAAGAGTATTTGCCGTTTACGTCAAGTGCAAGTGTGTGCAGAGCATTCACAGCATAAAGATGAAGGAAATCGTGCTTTTTGCTGGTTTTTCGAACATTTCCGAACTGGTCATTGGTCCGTAAGTGGATAATATAGTCGGGCAATTCCACTGGTTGTGTAAAAAGGAGTACAGCCTGGCTATGGTTTCAACATCTTCTTCTCCCCCGCGCAGCGGCGTCTGGTATTTTTCTCAGGGCTGGAAACTGGTCTCTCTGCCGGGTATTCGACGCTTCGTCATTCTGCCGCTGTTGATCAACATTATTCTGATGGGCGGCGCGTTCTGGTGGCTGTTCACAAAACTGGAAAGCTGGATCCCATCGCTGATGAGCTACGTGCCGGACTGGCTGCAGTGGCTTAACTACCTGCTCTGGCCGGTGGCGGTGATCTCCGTTTTGCTGGTATTTGGCTACTTCTTCTCGACGATTGCCAACTGGATAGCCGCGCCGTTTAACGGTTTGCTGGCGGAACAGCTGGAAGCGCGCCTTACCGGCGCAACACCGCCGGACACGGGCATCCTGGGGATCATGAAAGACCTCCCTCGCATTATGAAGCGTGAATGGCAGAAGTTTGCCTGGTACCTGCCCCGCGCGGTTGTGCTGCTTATCCTCTATTTTGTGCCCGGCATTGGCCAGACGGTGGCACCGGTGCTGTGGTTCCTGTTCAGCGCCTGGATGCTGGCCATCCAGTACTGCGACTATCCGTTCGATAACCACAAGGTGCCGTTTAAAGAGATGCGCACCGCCCTGCGCAGCCAGAAGATCGCCAATATGCAGTTTGGCGCGCTGACCAGCCTGTTCACCATGATTCCGTTCCTGAATCTGTTCATCATGCCGGTTGCCGTTTGCGGCGCGACCGCCATGTGGGTCGACTGCTACCGTGCTAAGCACGCGTTATGGAAATAATGCAAAAATGTGTAAAGCAGGGGTGGCTTATGCCGCCCCTTATTCCATACTGATCCCCATTATTTCCTTGCAGTATATAGATATGCGAATTCCTTACTTCCCCCTACCTGCTTAGCAGGTATGCTGGGTCGGTATCCCAATTTCATACAGTTAAGGACAGGCCATGAGTAAGATTTATGAAGACAACTCGCTGACTATCGGTCATACGCCCCTGGTTCGACTGAACCGTATCGGTAATGGACGCATTCTGGCGAAGGTCGAATCACGTAACCCGAGCTTTAGCGTAAAATGCCGTATCGGTGCAAACATGATTTGGGATGCTGAAAAACGTGGCGTACTGAAGCCGGGCGTTGAGCTGGTGGAACCGACCAGCGGCAATACCGGGATCGCTCTGGCCTATGTTGCTGCCGCGCGCGGCTACAAGCTGACGCTGACCATGCCTGAAACCATGAGCATCGAGCGTCGTAAGCTGCTTAAAGCGCTGGGCGCGAACCTGGTGCTGACCGAAGGCGCGAAGGGCATGAAGGGTGCCATTCAGAAAGCCGAAGAGATTGTGGCCAGCGATCCGGCGAAATACCTGCTGCTGCAGCAGTTCAGCAACCCGGCTAACCCGGAAATTCACGAGAAGACTACCGGCCCGGAAATCTGGGAAGATACCGACGGCCAGGTTGACGTCTTTATCTCCGGCGTAGGTACCGGCGGCACGCTGACCGGCGTGTCACGCTATATTAAAGGCACCAAAGGTAAAAAAGAGCTGATCACCGTTGCCGTTGAGCCGACTGATTCACCGGTTATCACCCAGGCCCTGGCGGGGGAAGAGCTCAAACCCGGCCCGCACAAAATTCAGGGGATTGGCGCAGGCTTCATTCCGGGCAACCTGGATCTGAAGCTGATCGATAAAGTGGTCACTATCACGAACGAAGAAGCCATCTCTACCGCGCGTCGCCTGATGGATGAAGAAGGCATTCTGGCAGGTATCTCTTCCGGTGCGGCCGTTGCGGCAGCGCTTAAACTTCAGGAAGATGAGGCCTTTACCAATAAGAATATTGTGGTTATCCTTCCTTCCTCGGGTGAGCGTTACTTGAGCACCGCACTGTTTGCCGATCTGTTCACTGAAAAAGAGCTGCAACAGTAGTGCCACTATGTTAATAACGCGTAAAAAAGCACCTTTTCAGGTGCTTTTTTGTGGCCTGCTTCAAACTTTTGCCCCTCCTGGCATTGCTTCACCCCGTTGGGTCTGGTATTTAAACCAGCAATTATTTTGATGCGTGAAATTAATCAGCGAACGAAATAGCCTTGCTGAATCGATTTTATGATTTGGTTCAAGTCTTGCTTTCGCTGCATAATGTTTAATGACGATCGAAACGTCAGCGCTAACAATACAGGCTAAAGTTCAGTCGCCAGGCTAGACTTTAGTTCCACAACACTAAACCTATAAGTTGGGGAAATACAATGTTCCAGCAAGAAGTTACCATTACCGCTCCGAACGGTCTGCACACCCGCCCTGCTGCTCAGTTTGTTAAAGAAGCGAAAGGCTTCACTTCTGAAATCACTGTGACTTCCAACGGCAAAAGCGCCAGCGCAAAAAGCCTGTTCAAACTGCAGACTCTGGGCCTGACTCAGGGCACCGTAGTCACCATCTCTGCGGAAGGTGAAGACGAGCAGAAAGCAGTTGAGCATCTGGTAAAACTGATGGCTGAGCTCGAGTAAGTTTCCGGGTTCTTTTAAATATCAGTCACAAGTAAGGTAGGGTTATGATTTCAGGCATTTTAGCATCCCCGGGTATCGCTTTCGGCAAAGCACTGCTGCTGAAAGAAGACGAGATCGTCATCGACCGGAAAAAAATTTCTGCCGACAAGGTTGATCAGGAAGTTGAACGTTTTCTGAGCGGTCGTGCCAAGGCATCTGCGCAACTGGAAGCAATCAAAACTAAAGCTGGCGAAACTTTCGGTGAAGAAAAAGAAGCCATCTTCGAAGGGCACATCATGCTGCTCGAAGATGAGGAGCTGGAGCAGGAAATCATAGCCCTGATTAAAGATAAAGGCATGACGGCCGACGCGGCTGCGCATGAAGTTATCGAAGGTCAGGCAACTGCCCTGGAAGAACTGGATGATGAATACCTGAAAGAGCGTGCGGCTGACGTACGTGACATCGGTAAGCGCCTGCTGCGCAACATCCTGGGTCTGGCCATTATCGACCTGAGCGCGATTCAGGATGAAGTGATCCTGGTTGCCGCTGACCTCACCCCGTCTGAAACCGCACAGCTGAACCTGAAAAAGGTCCTCGGTTTCATCACCGATGCGGGCGGCCGTACCTCCCACACCTCTATCATGGCGCGTTCTCTTGAACTGCCTGCCATCGTGGGTACCGGTAGCGTCACCTCTCAGGTGAAAAACGGCGATTATCTGATTCTGGATGCTGTAAACAATCTGGTTTACGTCAACCCAACTAACGAAGAGATCGAAAAACTGCGCGCGGTTCAGGAGCAGGTTGCGACTGAAAAAGCGGAACTCGCTAAGCTGAAAGACCTGCCAGCCATCACTCTGGACGGCCATCAGGTCGAAGTGTGCGCAAACATCGGTACCGTCCGCGACGTTGATGGCGCTGAGCGCAACGGTGCGGAAGGCGTTGGTCTCTATCGTACAGAATTCCTGTTCATGGACCGCGACGCGCTGCCAACGGAAGAAGAGCAGTTTGCTGCGTATAAAGCCGTTGCTGAAGCCTGTGGCTCTCAGGCGGTTATCGTCCGTACCATGGACATCGGTGGCGACAAAGAGCTGCCGTACATGAACTTCCCGAAAGAAGAGAACCCGTTCCTGGGCTGGCGTGCCGTGCGTATTGCGATGGATCGTAAAGAGATCCTGCGTGACCAGGTTCGCGCAATCCTGCGTGCCTCTGCGTTCGGTAAGCTGCGCATCATGTTCCCAATGATCATCTCTGTTGAAGAAGTGCGTGCACTGAAGAAAGAGATCGAAATCTACAAGCAGGAACTGCGCGACGAAGGTAAAGCATTTGACGAGTCAATCGAGATCGGCGTGATGGTGGAAACACCTGCGGCGGCGACCATTGCGCGTCATTTAGCCAAAGAAGTTGATTTCTTTAGTATCGGCACCAATGATTTAACGCAGTACACCCTGGCAGTTGACCGTGGTAATGATATGATTTCACATCTCTACCAGCCAATGTCACCGTCCGTACTGAACTTGATCAAGCAAGTTATTGATGCTTCTCATGCAGAAGGTAAATGGACTGGCATGTGTGGTGAGCTTGCAGGCGACGAACGTGCTACACTTCTGTTGCTGGGTATGGGTCTGGACGAATTCTCTATGAGCGCCATTTCCATCCCGCGCATTAAGAAGATTATCCGTAACACGAACTTCGAAGATGCGAAGGTGTTAGCAGAGCAGGCTCTTGCTCAACCGACAACGGACGAGTTAATGACGCTGGTTAACAAGTTCATTGAAGAAAAAACAATCTGCTAATCCACGAGATGCGGCCCAAATTACTGCTTAGGAGAAGATCATGGGTTTGTTCGATAAACTGAAATCTCTGGTTTCTGATGATAAGAAAGACTCCGGAACTATTGAGATTGTTGCTCCGCTCTCCGGCGAGATCGTCAACATCGAAGACGTGCCGGATGTAGTGTTTGCTGAGAAAATCGTTGGTGATGGCATTGCTATCAAACCAACTGGCAACAAAATGGTTGCTCCAGTTGACGGCACCATCGGTAAAATTTTTGAAACCAACCATGCGTTCTCTATCGAATCTGATAGCGGTATCGAACTGTTCGTTCACTTCGGTATCGACACCGTTGAACTGAAAGGCGAAGGCTTCAAACGTATCGCGGAAGAAGGCCAGCGTGTGAAAGTTGGCGACCCGGTGATTGAATTCGATCTGCCACTGCTGGAAGAAAAAGCCAAGTCTACCCTGACGCCGGTTGTTATCTCCAACATGGACGAAATCAAAGAACTGATCAAACTGTCTGGCAGCGTCACCGTGGGTGAAACCCCGGTTATCCGCATCAAGAAGTAATTCTTGCCGCACAGAAAAATGGCGCCTTCGGGCGCCATTTTTGTTTATGCCGGGAGGATAAGCTCGTCGTAGCCTTTCGACTGGGTATAAAGCATCACGTCAGTCACCCGATCGCCAGCCATGCGAATGGCATCGGCAACGGTTTTCCCCTCTACAATGCCGCTCACCAGCTCTGAACAGAACAGATCGCCCGTTCCCTTCAGATCGGTCTCTACGCGCGGATGTGCGCTGACGGTGACGCCCTCGCGTGAAACCAGCACCACGTGGATGTTTTGCGGATCGTCGGCAACCGGCGCACTGGTGATCGCCACCCATTTCAGGCTGTCTGAGAGCAGTCCTTGCGCCGCCGCGATGGCACTTTCCGGTGTACGGCATGGTTTGCCGCTTAACACTTCCAGCTCGTAGACGTTTGGCGTGATCCCCTGCGCCAGCGGCAGCAGGTGCTCCCGATACGCTTCGGGGATCTCAGGCTTCACGTACATCCCGCTGTCAATATCGCCGATAACCGGGTCAACCAGCACCAGCAGGTCAGGATGCTGCGCTTTGACCGCCTTCAACCACTGCGCCAGCAGGACGATCTGGCTGGCACTGCCCATATAGCCGGTGGTGACCGCCTTAAGCTCGCGCAGGATCTCGCGCTCTTCCAGCGCCTTCAGGTAGCCGCTGAACCACTCGTCGGGGATCACGCCGCCGTAGAAGGTGTCATAGTGCGGCGTGTTGCTGAACAGTACCGTCGGCACGGCGGTAACGTTCAGCCTGTGGGTACGAATATTCGGTACCGCAATGCTGTTCCCCACGCTGCCGTACACCACCTGCGACTGCACGGCGACAATATCGGTTTGCTGCGCCCGGGTATTATCCCGGAATAGAATCATCTCCATGACGCTTAAATCCCCGCCCCCTGCGAATAACTCTCTTCACCAAAGACGCCGGTAGAGAGATAGCGATCGCCGCGATCGCAAATAATCGCCACCACTACCGCACCCGGGTTTGCCTGCGCCACCCGAATCGCACCCGCTACCGCGCCGCCCGAGCTGACGCCGCAGAAGATACCTTCGCGGACGGCCAGCTCACGCATGGTATTTTCCGCCTCGCGCTGGTGAAGATCCAGCACCTGGTCCACAAGCTGTGCATTAAAAATGCCGGGCATATACTCCGCCGGCCAGCGGCGAATGCCCGGAATGCTGCTCCCCTCTTCCGGCTGCAGGCCAACGATGGTGACGGCTTTCGCCTGCTCGCGCAGAAAACGGGATACGCCGGTAATGGTTCCCGTGGTGCCCATGCTGGAGACAAAATGGGTAATGCGCCCGTCGGTTTGCTGCCAGATTTCCGGGCCGGTGGTGGTGTAGTGCGCGTAAGGGTTGTCCGGGTTGTTAAACTGATCGAGCAGTTTACCTTCGCCGCGCTCGGCCATTTCTAACGCCAGGTCGCGCGCGCCTTCCATCCCCTGCTCTTTGGTCACCAGAATCAGCTCGGCTCCGTAGGCACGCATCGCGGCGCGACGCTCCTGACTCATGTTGTCCGGCATCAGCAGCTTCATGCGGTAGCCTTTCAGCGCCGCAATCATCGCCAGGGCGATACCGGTGTTGCCGCTGGTGGCTTCGATCAGCACGTCGCCCGGCTTAATCTCGCCGCGCTTTTCAGCCTGGACGATCATCGACAGTGCGGCCCGGTCTTTCACCGACCCCGCCGGGTTATTGCCTTCGAGTTTGACCCAGATTTCGCTGCCGTTATCCGGCCCCATGCGCTGAAGTTTGACCAGAGGGGTATTGCCGATGGTGTGTTCGAGTGTTTTCACGATTTTTACTCAATAAAAAAGCCGGGTTGCGCGCAGCGATCCCGGCCTACAAGACGCAGTTTTAGCTGTAGGCCCGGTCAGCGCAGCGCCACCGGGCGATAAACATCCTAATAACCTATCAGGCTGACTCCGCCAGAGCAATATCCTCGCGCGTCTCGATGCGTTCCTTGCCGTGATAAATACGGGCATGCTGAAGACCGACAAACAGGCGCTCTCCCCGATGCGGCGGGACGTCGTCGCGCATGACCACGGTCAGCGGCTCGGTGTACCAGCCCAGCGGCTGAACCACCAGTTGGGTGTAATGCCCTTTAGGGCTCGCTTCCAGCACCTGTACCGGCAGCGGTGAGTCCAGGCTGGTTCGACGGCTCACGTCCACTTCCCACGGACGCAGGAACAGATCGACCGGGCCCTGATGCGCGGAGGTATAGCCCAGCGGCCAGCGGTGCGCGCCCACGTGGAACTGACCACCGCGAATGGTGCCCTGCAGGCGGTTCACCTCGCCCATAAACTCCAGCACGAAGCGGGTCGCCGGTTCACGCCAGAGCTGCTCCGGCTCGTCAACCTGCTCAATGTTGCCCTGACTCATGACCACCACGCGATCCGCGACTTCCATCGCCTCTTCCTGGTCGTGGGTCACGAAGACGCTGGTGAATTTCAGCTCTTCATGAAGCTGACGCAGCCAGCGGCGCAGCTCTTTACGCACCTGCGCATCCAGCGCGCCGAAGGGTTCATCCAGCAGCAGAATTTGCGGCTCAACGGCCAGCGCGCGCGCCAGCGCCACGCGCTGTTTCTGCCCGCCGGACAGCTGGGCCGGGAAACGATCCGCCAGATGCGCCAGCTGCACCATCTCCAGCAGTTTGGTCACTTTCGCCTTTATGGTTGCCGCATCCGGGCGCTCACGACGCGGCAGCACGGTCAGGCCAAACGCAATGTTGTCGAACACGGTCATGTGGCGGAACAGCGCGTAATGCTGAAACACAAAGCCCACCTTACGATCGCGGGCGTGCAGGCGGCTCACGTCGGTGCCGTGGAAGCGGATATGCCCGCTGGTCTGGTGCTCAAGCCCGGCGATAATGCGCAGCAGCGTGGTTTTGCCCGAGCCAGACGGCCCCAGCAGCGCCACCATTTGTCCGGAAGGGATATCCAGCGAGATATCATTCAGCACCTGGGTGCGACCAAAAGACTTCTTAATATTGGCAATCTCAATGCTCATGATTTCCCTCCTGATGCTGACGTTTTTCCTGATTTTCTAAACGCCACTGCACCACACTCTTCAAAAACAGGGTCAAAATCGCCATCAGCGTCAGCAACGCTGCGGCAGTAAAGGCGCCGATGGTGTTGTAGTCCTGCTGCAGGAGTTCAATCTGCAGCGGCAGCGACAGGGTTTCACCCCGAATGGAGCCAGAGACGACGGAAACGGCACCGAATTCACCAATCGCGCGGGCATTGGTCAGCACCACGCCATAAAGCAGCGCCCAGCGGATGTTCGGCAGGGTCACGCGGCGGAACATCTGCCAGCCCGACGCACCCAGCAGCACCGCCGCTTCGTCTTCGTTGCTCCCCTGGCTTAACATCACCGGCACCAGCTCGCGCACCACGAACGGGCAGGTCACGAAGATGGTGACCAGCACCATGCCCGGCCAGGCGAACATGATCTGCAGGTTATGCGCATCCAGCCAGCCGCCCAGCGGTCCGTTAGAGCCGTAGAAGAGCAGATACACCAGGCCCGCCACCACCGGCGACACGGCAAACGGAATATCCAGCAGGGTCAGCAGCAGCTGACGTCCCGGGAAATTAAAGCGCGTCACCAGCCACGCCAGCAGGGTACCGAACACCAGGTTCACCGGAACGGTGATCAGGGCAATCAGCACGGTCAGCCAGATGGCGTGCAGCATATCCGGGTTCGCCAAGTTTTCCAGCGCGGGCATCAGGCCCTTGCTGAACGCCTGAACGAAGATATAAATCGTAGGCACGACGAGAATGAGGGCGGAAACCAGCACGCCCGCCCCAATCAGAAACCATTTACCCCAGTTGATGCGGGGCGCATCGTATCGCTTCAATTGCGTAACTTCCGCCATCAGTGACCTACCACACGTCGACCAAAGCGACTTTGCAGAGTGTTAATCGAGTACAGCAGCAGCAGCGATGCCGCGAGGATCACCGAAGCGATCGCGCTCGCCGCCGGATAATCAAACTCCTGCAGGCGAATGAAAATCATCAGCGAGGTCACTTCCGTTTTCCAGGCGATGTTCCCGGCGATAAAAATCACCGCGCCGAACTCGCCGAGGCTGCGGGTAAACGACAGCGCGACGCCCGCCATCAGCGCCGGAGACAGCTCCGGCAGCACCACTTTGCGGAAGCTCTGCCAGCGCGTGGCGCCCAGCGTTTCCGCCGCTTCTTCGTATTCCGGACCTAACTCTTCCAGCACCGGCTGCACGGTACGCACCACAAACGGGATGCTGGTAAAGGCCATCGCCACCGCGATACCAAGCCAGGTGTAGGTCACCTTGATGTCAAATTTCGCCAGCCACTCGCCGTACAGCCCGTTCACGGAGAAGAGCGACGCGAGGGTTAAGCCCGCGACCGCCGTCGGCAGCGCAAACGGCAGATCCATCAGGGCGTCAAGCAGCGTGCGGCCCGGGAAGCGATAGCGGGTCAAAATCCACGCCATCAGCAGGCCAAACACGCCGTTAAAAATGGAGGCGACAAACGCCGACAGCAGCGTCACCTTATAGGCCGCCACCACCTGCGGGTTGGTGATCACGTCCCAGTACTGGGCCCAGCTCATCTGCGCAAGCTGCATCACCAGCGCGCTGAGCGGCAACAGCAGAATCAGGCAGACGAACAGCAGGCTGGTTCCGAGGCTTAGGGTAAAGCCCGGCAGCACGCGTTTGGTCGAGACTGCAAACATTACTTATGCCCCGCCGCCAGCAGTTTGTCTAACTCACCGCCGCTGGCAAAATGCGTTTTCATCACGTCTGGCCAGGAGCCGAAATGGTCTTCCACGCGGAACAGCGCGGTCTGCGGGAACTTATCTTTCAGCTTGTTCATCACGTCCGGATTGTTTACGCGGTAGTAGTAATCGGTAATGATGGCCTGCGCCTGAGGGCTGTACAGGTAGTTGAGATAGGCTTTTGCCGCTTTCTCGGTACCGTTCGCCTGCACGTTTTTATCCACCCATGCGACCGGGAATTCGGCCAGAATGTTGGTTTTCGGGATAACCACCTCAAAGCCCTGCGCTTCATACTGCTTGCGGATGTTGTTCACTTCCGACTCAAAGCTGATCAGCACATCGCCCAGGCCGCGCTCTGCGAAGGTCGTGGTCGCCCCGCGGCCGCCGGTATCAAACACTTCGACGTTTTTCAGGAACTGGGTCATGAACTGCTCGGTTTTGGCTTTATCGTTACCGTCAGCCTTGTCCGCCGCGCCCCACGCCGCTAAATAGGTGTAACGCGCGTTACCGGAGGTTTTTGGGTTCGGGAAGATCAGCTTCACGTCGGAACGCACCAAATCGCTCCAGTCGTGGATATTCTTCGGATTGCCCTTACGCACCAGGAAACCCATGGTGGAGTAGAACGGCGAGCTGTTGTTCGGCAGACGGCTCTGCCAGTCCGCCGGGATCAGCTTGCCTTTGTCGTGCAGGATCTGCACGTCAGTCACCTGGTTGTAGGTCACCACATCCGCTTTCAGCCCCTGAAGGATGGCCAGCGCCTGCTTGGACGACCCGGCGTGGGACTGCTTGATGGTCAGCTTGTCGCCGTTATTGTCTTTCGCCCACTGCTGTTCGAACGGGGGATTAAGGGCGGCAAACAGCTCGCGGGAGACGTCATACGAACTGTTCAACAGTTCAGTCGCCTGCGCCTGTGCCACCAGCAGTAAACCTGCCAGCGCCAGAGTTCCTTTTTTCAGTACAGTAACGGCCATTGCGCACCCTTATAAATGTGATGACTATCTTATAGTCATAATATTTATAACGGTGATGAAAGCAGTAACGGTTTTATATACCGTTTGGTGATTTAGAAGCAGAAAAGGGAATAAGGGGCAGGGAAAATTGCCGGGTGGCGCTAACGCTTACCCGGCCTACGTATGGAGAGCGGTTTTACAGCGCCAGCAGACGCTCAACGGACGGCGCGAAGTAGTAGCCGCCGGTCACCGGTTTGGTGAAGCGCAGCATGGCGTCGCGCTTGCCGTCAGTATCGCCGAACATGCTCAGCAGCTGCTGTTCAATATTATACAGGCGCGCGCAGTAGGCGCAGAAGTAGAGGCCGTGCGTGCCGCTTGCCGTGCCGTACGGCAGGCTCTGGCGGACAATCTTCAGCCCTTTGCCGTCTTCTTTGAGGTCAACGCGGCTCAGGTGCGAGGTGACCGGACGGTCATCGCCGTCGATCTCTTCGTTAGCTTCTTTGGTGCGGCCAATCATCATCTCCTGGTCATGCACGCTCATGCGGTTAAGCTGCTTGAGGTTATGCTCCCAGCGCTGCACGAACACGTAGCTTCCGCCCGCGTCCACACCGTCTTTGATTACCGCGACTTCACGACGCGTCTCTTCACCCGCCGGGTTTTCCGTTCCGTCGACAAAGCCGCTCAGATCGCGCTCTTCTACCCAGCGGAAACCGTGAACCTCTTCCTGCACCTCGATGCTGTCGCCAAAGGCCGCCACCGCCGCCTGCGCAACCGAGAAGTTCACGTCGTGACGCAGAGAAAGGATATGGATCAGCACGTCGTACTGGGTCGCAGGTGCCAGGCCTTTGCCGTAAGGAATGAAGTCCTTCAGCTCTTCTGCCCCTTCACCGCTGCTCAGCTGACGCCAGACGTTATTGCCAAACGCAACAACGGCGCCGAGGTGGGCTTCCGGGAATTTGGCCTGGAAGGTCGCCAGTTTATCAATAAACGCTTTGCTGGCCGCACGCAGGGCATCCACGTCCCCTTTGACATTGGCTTCAATCCAAATCGCCGCGCGGCAATGTTCTGGCAAAATGCCACTCTGAACCTGAGACATCGCTCCTCCTGAAATAAAGATGCCACGACAGCGTGGCATTGATGGCGGCTATTATACCCGGATTTCAGCGAGGCGGTTTGTTCAGACGCAAATTACTGCTTCCAGAGTATTTTGCTCACCTTCCAGCTCTTCAGGGTGTCGTCAGACGGCATCACCCCTTCCGGGCCGCTCCAGGTGCCGGTAAAAACATAGCTGATGTGCTGGCTGCCTTCCGCCTTACACTCCACCGCCACTTCATCGTCGGATGGCACGCTGGTGCAGTTGCCAAAGGCCTGCTTATAAAGATCGCTAAACGGCGTTCCGACCTTCACGCCGCTGGCGGTCGGAATATCTTCATCCATCACCGCGATCCGGTTTACCGTGCCTTTGTCACCGTTGATCGCCAGCGCCAGCTTGTCGCCCTTCAGCGCCTCGTAATAGCGAACAATATTGCCATTCTCTGTTTTCATGCCGCTGCGCAGGCGGTAGTCACTGCTGAGCGCATCCTGAATAGCATTCTGATCCAGCGCCGTCGCGGCGGTAATTTTCCCCACGCCCTGCTCGGTCACTTCCGTTGATGAGCCAAACCAGTTCCACGGATACGCAGCAGACCAGTTAATGGAGGAGAGCGTCGAACAGCCGGTCAATGCCAGCGGAAGAGCGCATAAAACTAAACGCAGCGATTTCATTGAAACGTCCTTACGTGTTAAATCAACGCTTGTTGGAGTGCGACATCGGCAAAAAGTGCCGGATTAATCATCCTGAGGCACAAAACAGGCGCGAAGACGTGGGTTGGTCAGCAGCCACATCAGCGCCACGATATCAGCAACCACCAGCGCAACGCCGATGCCCGTCAGCGGTTCACCGTACCACCAGAGTACCGGCTGCCAGAAGAGCAGCGCAATCTGGGCAAGGATCAGCAGCCCGCGAAGCGCGCGCCACAAGCGCGGGATTACGTGCCGCCGACCGCTGCACAAGAAAGCCACCACCGCCGGTACGCCCGGCAGCAAGCCGAGCCAGAAGGCATCGTGATCGGGATAAAAGAGCGTCAGCAGCGTGTCGCCCTGCCCGCGCGACGCGGCGGCCATCACGAACAGCACCCAGGTCCGAGCCTGAAGCAGCAGAACGCACCAGAATAAAAAGGGCAGCCTGACGCGCCCCTGCGCGTCATAGTCTGCCGGATGGATCTCAGTACTCTTCATCTTCGATGAGACGCTTTCCTAAACTCAGCACGTCAGCGTGTACGTAGCCCAGGCGTTCATACATGCCCAGCACCACGTCGTTATCTTCCCGCACCATGATCTGGATTTTCGGACAGCCGCGGGCGATCAGCTTCTTCTCGAGCCGGTTGAGCAGCGCATTGGCAATACCGCGACCACGGTATTCCGGATGGACGCCCAGATAATAGGCCGAGCCGCGATGGCCGTCATAACCGCCCATCACCGTCCCCACAACCTCGCCATTGACTTCCGCAACCAGAAACAGACTGACGTCGTGATTCACCTTACGTTCGATATCCATTTCCGGATCGTTCCACGGACGCAGCAGATCGCAGCGCTCCCAAAGGGTGATCACCTCTTCGAAATCTTCCTGGCGAAAAACGCGTATCTCCATGGTATTAACCGCCTTTTCGGGTTTAAAAACAGTGATTATGGCGCGAACCACGCCTTTAGCCAATAACCGGGGAAAATCTCGCCAAAATTTGGCATAATGTCACTTTGTCACGTATTGAAATGAAAAGTAAAACAATTCTCAATAAGGACTGTCGTAACGCTAAACGCGATACGATATAACACCAGGACCCCATTTTTTAGTATTCAGGCCGCATGAGCACATTCAAACCATTAAAAGCACTCACATCGCGTCGTCAGGTTCTCAAAGCGGGGCTGGCGGCCTTAACGTTAACGGGCATCGCAAAGCAGGCTCAGGCAAAAGACGAGAGCACGCTTAAAACCAGTAACGGACACAGCAGACCGAAAACCAAAAAGCCGGGCGCAAAGCGCCTGGTGATGCTCGACCCGGGCCACGGCGGTATTGATACCGGCGCCATCGGCAAAAACGGGTCGAAAGAAAAACACGTCGTGCTGGCGATTGCAAAAAATGTGCGGGCGATTTTACGCAGCAACGGCATTGACGCGCGTCTGACGCGCTCTGGCGACACCTTTATTCCGCTGTACGATCGCGTAGAGATCGCCCACCAGCACGGGGCGGATCTGTTTATGTCGATTCACGCGGACGGCTTTACCAACCCCTCTGCCGCCGGTGCCTCGGTGTTTGCGCTGTCCAACCGCGGCGCCAGTAGCGCCATGGCAAAATACCTCTCCGACCGCGAAAACCGGGCGGATGAAGTCGCCGGGAAAAAAGCCACCGACAAAGACCACCTGCTACAGCAGGTGCTGTTCGACCTCGTGCAGACGGATACGATCAAAAACAGCCTGACGCTCGGCTCGCACATCCTGAAGAAGATTAAGCCAGTGCATCGCCTGCACAGCAGGAGCACCGAACAGGCGGCGTTTGTGGTGTTGAAATCACCGTCTATCCCGTCCGTGCTGGTGGAAACCTCGTTCATTACCAACCCGGAAGAGGAGCGACTCCTCGGCACCACGGCGTTTCGTCAGAAGATCGCCAACGCCATCGCCTCCGGCATTATCAGTTACTTCAACTGGTTTGATAACCAAAAAGCGCACTCCAGGAAACGTTGATGAAACCCAATGCTCAACTGGTCAAAACCTTCCTGCTGCAGCTGCAGGACGAAATTTGCCAGAAACTGGCCGCCGCTGACGGCGGAGAATTTCAGGAAGACAACTGGCAGCGCGAAGCCGGCGGCGGCGGGCGTAGCCGCGTGCTGCGTAACGGCGGCATCTTCGAACAGGCGGGCGTGAATTTTTCCCACGTTCATGGCGACGCGATGCCCGCGTCTGCGACGGCACACCGTCCTGAACTTGCGGGCCGCAGCTTCGAAGCGATGGGCGTTTCGCTGGTGGTGCATCCGCACAATCCGTTTGTGCCGACCAGCCACGCCAACGTGCGCTTTTTCATTGCGGAAAAAGCGGGGGCCGATCCGGTCTGGTGGTTTGGCGGCGGTTTCGACATGACGCCCTACTACGGCTTCGAAGAGGATGCCGTGCACTGGCACACCACCGCACGGGATCTTTGCCTGCCGTTTGGCGAAGACATTTACCCGAAATTTAAAAAGTGGTGCGATGACTACTTTTACCTGAAGCACCGCGACGAGCAGCGCGGCATCGGCGGGCTGTTCTTTGACGATCTCAACACGCCTGATTTTGATACCGCATTCAGCTTTATGCGCGCGGTAGGCGAAGGCTATACCGACGCGTACCTGCCCATCGTCGAATGCCGTAAAGACACCAGCTATGGCGTGCGCGAGCGCGAGTTCCAGCTCTACCGTCGCGGGCGCTACGTGGAGTTCAATCTGGTATGGGATCGCGGGACGCTGTTTGGCCTGCAGACCGGCGGGCGCACGGAGTCGATTCTGATGTCGATGCCGCCGCTGGTGCGCTGGGAGTACTGCTACGAGCCAAAAGAAGGCAGCCCGGAGGCTGCCTTGAGTGAGTTCCTTAAAGTACGCGACTGGGTTTAACTGCCGGATGGCGCTGCGCTTATCCGACCTGCTCAACCTGTAGGTCGGGTAAGCGAACGCGCCACCCGACTCACAAGGCTTACAGCGGCTGCGTCTGCGCCTCAACCACCGCCAGCGCCACCATATTCACGATACGGCGCACGGAGGCAATCGGCGTTAACACATGCACCGGCTTCGCCACGCCCATCAGCACCGGTCCTACGGTCACCCCTTCAGAGCTGGAGACGCGCAGCAGGTTGTAGCTGATACGCGCCGCCTCCACGTTCGGCATAATCAGGATGTTCGCCGATCCCTTCAGCGGGCTGTCCGGCATACGTTCGTTGCGGATGCTCTCCACCAGCGCCGCATCGCCGTGCATTTCCCCGTCAATCATCAGCTCCGGCGCGCGCTCGCGCACCAGCGCCAGCGTCTCACGCATTTTGCAGGCCGCCGCTGATTTGGACGAACCGAAGTTAGAGTGCGACAGCAGCGCCACCTTCGGCTCGATACCGAAGCGGCGCACGGTCTCGGCGGCCATCACGGTGATCTCCGCCAGCTCGTCCGGGCTCGGATCGTCGTTAACATAGGTGTCAGCGATAAAGGTGTTCCCGCTCGGCAGCAGCAGGGCGTTCATCGCCCCGGCGGTATGGACGCCGTCGCGATAGCCGAAGATCTCCTGCACCACGCTAAAGTGCTCGTGGTAGTCGCCGATGGTGCCGCAGATCAGCGCATCCGCCTCGCCGCGATGGACCATGATCGCGCCGATCACCGTCGTGTTGCTGATGACGGCTTTCTGCGCCTGCTCCTGGGTGATCCCCCGGCGCTTCATGATCGCGTAGTATTCGCTCCAGTACTCTTTGAAGCGCGGATCGGATTCGTTGTTGACGATCTCGAAGTCGACGCCCGGCTTAATCTGCAGGCCCAGCTTCTGGATACGCATTTCAATCACGCTCGGACGACCAATCAGGATCGGTTTCGCCAGGCCTAAGGTGATCAGCTCCTGGGTGGCGTGCAGCACGCGCGCCTCTTCCCCTTCCGCCAGCACCACGCGCTTCGCGTCGGCGCGCGCCTGAGAGAAGATCGGCTTCATGAACAGGTTGGTTTTATAGACAAACTCGGTGAGCTTATCGACGTAAGCGTCGAAGTCTTCAATCGGACGCGTCGCCACGCCGGAATCCATCGCCGCTTTTGCCACCGCAGGGGCAATTTTGACAATCAGACGCGGGTCGAACGGTTTTGGAATGATGTAGTCCGGGCCAAAGCTCAGATCCTGATCGCCATAGGCTGAGGCAACCACTTCACTCTGCTCGGCGTGGGCCAGCTCCGCAATTGCGTGCACCGCGGCCAGCTTCATCTCTTCGTTGATCGCCGTCGCGCCGACGTCCAGCGCGCCGCGGAAGATGAACGGGAAGCAGAGCACGTTGTTCACCTGGTTCGGGTAGTCGGAACGCCCGGTGCAGATAATGGCGTCTTCACGCACCGCTTTCGCCAGCGGCGGCAGAATTTCCGGCTCAGGGTTCGCCAGGGCCAGGATCATTGGCGCGCGCGCCATCTTCTTCACCATCTCCTGGGTCAGCACTTTCGGACCCGAGCAGCCGAGGAAGATATCCGCGCCGTCAATCACGTCCTCAAGCGTGCGCTTGCCGTCGTCTTCTACCGCATACGCCGCTTTGGTTTCCGCCATGTTCGGCTCGCGATCTTTGTAAATCACCCCTTTGGAGTCGCAGACCACAATGTTGTGTTTCTGCATCCCCAGCGCCACCAGCAGGTTCATACAGGCAATCGCCGCCGCACCTGCGCCGGACACCACCATGCGCACGTCGGAGAGATTTTTCTCAACCACGCGCAGGCCGTTGAGAATGGCGGCGGTGCTGATAATGGCCGTTCCGTGCTGGTCGTCATGGAACACGGGAATGTTCATACGCTCGCGCAGCTTCTGCTCGATATAGAAACATTCCGGCGCTTTGATGTCTTCCAGGTTGATCCCACCGAAGGTCGGCTCCAGCGCGGCCACCACGTTGATGAATTTGTCAGGATCGAGCTCGTCCACCTCGATATCAAACACGTCGATACCGGCGAATTTCTTGAACAGCACCCCCTTGCCTTCCATCACCGGCTTACCGGCCAGCGCGCCGATGTTACCGAGCCCCAGTACCGCCGTGCCGTTAGAGATCACGGCAACAAGGTTGCCGCGCGCGGTGTATTTATAGGCCGCCAGCGGATCTTTTTCGATCTCCAGACACGGGGCCGCCACGCCCGGCGAGTAGGCCAGCGCCAGATCGCGCTGGGTCGCCAGCGGCTTGGTTGGGGAGACCTGAATTTTGCCCGGGACAGGGAACTCGTGAAAATCGAGGGCACTCTGTTTCAACTGCTCATCCATCTTATTTTTCCTTTCACGTATCGGTCAAAAGGGTGACGAAAACGATCCGGTTGCACACCCTGGTGTGCCGCCTAGTATCGCCTCAGGCCGCCTCCTAAACTTTGAAGGCTGCCAAACTCTCACCATCACACATTAAAAATTGTTATCAATTTATAACAGCCATGTTACCCGTCTCAAAAGCAATGCCTCCCCCGTCTGCTATGCTTTTTTGTTAAGTCCATCATGATTTTCTCAGAAGTGTGAACTAACGCACTCATCTAACTCTTTTATTTCCAAGGAGTAATCATTTATGAACCAGCTAGACGGCATCAAACAATTCACCACGGTGGTGGCAGACAGCGGCGATATCGAGTCGATTCGCCACTATCAGCCGGAGGATGCGACCACCAACCCTTCGCTACTGCTCAAGGCAGCCGGGCTTACCCATTTTAGTCATCTGATTGATGACGCCATTGCCTACGGAAAACAGCGCGGGAAGACGCAGGAACAGCAGGTCGCCGAAGCCAGCGACAAGCTGGCAGTTAATTTTGGTGCGGAAATTCTTAAAAGCATTCCGGGGCGCGTCTCGACCGAAGTTGACGCCCGCCTTTCGTTCGATAAAGAAAAGAGCATCAACAAGGCTCGCCGCCTGGTGGAACTCTACCAGGAGCAGGGGATCGATAAATCACGCATTCTGATCAAGCTGGCGTCGACGTGGGAAGGCATCCGCGCGGCAGAGGTGCTGGAAAAAGAGGGAATTCACTGCAACCTGACGCTGCTGTTCTCCTTTGCCCAGGCTCGCGCCTGTGCCGAAGCGGGCGTGTTCCTGGTGTCACCGTTTGTTGGCCGCATCTACGACTGGTACCAGGCGAAACAGCCGATGGATCCGTACGTGGTGGATGAGGACCCGGGCGTGAAATCGGTGCGCAATATCTACGACTACTACAAGCAGCATCGCTACGAAACTATCGTGATGGGGGCCAGCTTCCGCCGTACCGAGCAGATCCTCGCCCTGGCGGGCTGCGACCGCCTGACCATCTCCCCTAACCTGCTCCAGGAGCTACAGGATAAAGAAGAGACGGTCATCCGCAAGCTGATCCCCACCTCTACCGTTCTGCCAAAACCGAAAGCCATGACCGAAGCCGAATTCCGCTGGGAGCACAATCAGGACGCCATGGCCGTGGAAAAACTGGCGGAAGGTATCCGCCTGTTCGCCGTCGACCAGCGCAAACTTGAAGATCTTCTCGCTGCCAAACTTTAACCTTGCCACGGAGTGAACTATGTCCCGTAAAGAGCTCGCCAATGCCATCCGCGCCCTCAGCATGGATGCCGTGCAGAAAGCCAATTCTGGCCATCCCGGCGCACCGATGGGCATGGCCGATATTGCCGAAGTGCTGTGGAACGACTTCCTGAAGCACAACCCCAACGATCCCACCTGGTACGATCGTGACCGCTTTATTCTCTCCAACGGCCACGCCTCGATGCTGCTCTACAGCCTGCTGCACCTGTCCGGTTACGATCTGCCGCTTGAGGAGCTGAAAAACTTCCGCCAGCTGCACTCCAAAACCCCGGGGCACCCGGAGATTGGCTATACGCCGGGCGTGGAAACCACCACCGGGCCGCTCGGTCAGGGGCTGGCCAATGCGGTCGGGCTGGCGATTGCCGAGCGTACGCTGGCGGCACAGTTCAACCAGCCGGACCACAAGATTGTCGATCACTACACCTACGTGTTTATGGGTGACGGCTGTCTGATGGAGGGGATCTCCCATGAGGTCTGTTCCCTGGCGGGCACCCTGGGGCTCGGCAAGCTGATTGGCTTCTACGATCACAACGGCATCTCCATCGACGGGGAAACCGAGGGCTGGTTCACCGACGACACGGCAAAACGCTTCGAGGCCTACCACTGGCACGTGGTGCACGAGATCGACGGCCACGATCCTGAGGCGGTGAAAAAAGCGATTCAGGAAGCGCAGAGCGTGAAGGACAAACCGTCCCTGATTATCTGCCGCACGGTTATCGGCTTCGGCTCACCGAACAAGGCGGGTAAAGAAGAGGCGCACGGCGCGGCGCTGGGTGACGAAGAAGTGGCGCTGACCCGGCAGAAGCTGGGCTGGAAGTACCCGCCGTTTGAAATCCCGAAAGAGATCTACCGGGCGTGGGATGCCCGTGAAGACGGTGAGAAAGCCCAGCAGGCCTGGAACGAGAAATTTGCCGCCTACAAAAAAGCGTACCCGGAGCTGGCCGCCGAGTTTTCCCGGCGCATGAGCGGCGGTCTGCCGGAGGACTGGGACGATAAAACCCAGGCGCTGATTGAAAACCTGCAGTCCAACCCGGCAAAAATCGCCACCCGTAAGGCGTCGCAAAACACCCTGAATGCGATTGGCCCTCTCCTTCCTGAGCTGCTGGGCGGCTCGGCGGATCTGGCACCGAGTAACCTGACCATCTGGTCGGGCTCAAAATCGCTGAAAGAAGACATTGCCGGGAACTATATCCACTACGGCGTGCGCGAGTTCGGAATGACCGCGATCGCCAACGGCATCGCCCACCACGGCGGCTTCGTGCCCTACACCGCCACCTTCCTGATGTTCGTCGAGTACGCCCGTAACGCGGCGCGCATGGCAGCGCTGATGAAGGCGCGGCAGATTATGGTCTATACCCACGACTCCATCGGTCTGGGAGAAGACGGCCCCACCCACCAGGCGGTGGAACAGCTGGCGAGCCTGCGTTTAACGCCCAACTTCAGCACCTGGCGCCCGTGCGATCAGGTCGAAGCGGCAGTGGGCTGGAAGCTGGCGGTAGAACGCCATAACGGCCCGACGGCGCTGATCCTGTCACGCCAGAACCTGACGCAGATTGAGCGCACGCCGGAGCAGGTGAAAAACATTGCCCGCGGGGGCTATATCCTGAAAGACAGCGGTGGCAAGCCGGACGTGATCCTGATTGCGACCGGTTCCGAGGTGGAAATCACGGTGAAAGCGGCGGAAAAACTGACCGCCGAAGGCCACGCGGTGCGCGTGGTGTCCCTGCCCTCAACGGATATCTTTGACGCCCAGGACGAGGCGTACCGGGAATCGGTGCTGCCCTCTAACGTCGCGGCGCGCGTGGCGGTGGAGGCCGGTATTGCCGACTACTGGTACAAGTATGTCGGGCTCAAAGGGGCGATTGTTGGGATGCGGGGCTACGGTGAGTCCGCCCCTGCCGACAAGCTGTTCCCGTACTTTGGCTTTACCGTTGAGAACGTGGTAGAGAAGGCGCTGAGCGTGATTTAGTGCGGTCTGCGTTGCCGGGTGGCGGCTACGCCTTACCCGGCCTACAAAACCACCAAACCGTAGGCCGGGTAAGCGACAGCGCCACCCGGCAAAAAGCTACCGGGTGATCCACAGCGTGGGCCAGGCGTCAGGCCCGTTCCAGTTATCGCAGCTCGGCTCTTCGGCATAACGCACCAGGCGGAAACGCTGGCCGTCAAACCGCCAGCGCGTCTGGATCCCACAATCCCCCATACCGCGCCCCAAAGAGAGCGTGGTCAGCTCGCGCGTCTTTTCATCAAAGCTGGCGTTCATCAACTCGATTTCGCTGCTGTCGCTTGACGGCGTAAACGGCAGACGCAGCCTCACGCTGCGGGCAGAGAGCGGTTTTTTACGTGACACCAGCCACGCCAGATCGACCGTGTTATAGGCCCCCGCCTCGCAGCTGACGATCAGCAGCGCTTTGTCATCGGTTAACGCGGTGACGCGCACTTCGCGACGGTTAGGATCCAGCGAGCACTGGCTGCTGTTCATCCTGCCGGTACCATAATCCAGCAGATCGTTCAGTTCGGCATGGGAAAGCGGTGTTGGGGTAGGATTAACGATCGCCACCTTTTTCAGGGCAGGTGCGGGCGGCACGCTTAACGGCGGATCGTCACCTTTCTTGATCCACGCGGTTTCGCTGCCAACGCGCTTTTGCTGGGCATCAATGAACAGCAGCGCGGCTTTCAGACCGGCCAGTGAAATCACCTGCTTACCGCCTCGCAGAGTCAGGGCTTTTCCTTCCTGGATGTTTTTCAGAAAGGCGGTGATGGTGGCCGCATCGTCCGTTTTTAGATGCCAGGGGGTGAGCTGCCAGCGCTGTTTGTCGAGCTTCAGGGGAACATTATCCAGCAGCAGCCGCGGGGCAATATCCGGCTCTTTCACGGAAGGCGTATCAAGACCGCCGAGATCGATACGCAGCGTGGCATCCGTTTTCGCCCCGGCGCTCCGGGTGAGCGTCATGACCAGACCGCGGTGTTCGCCCGTGTTGCGGGCAAGGCAAAAGTTCTGGTTATTGCAGGTCACCTGCCAGTCAGAGAAGGCTTGCTGCGCGGGTGCAGCCCGCACCTGCGGCGCGAGGAGCACACAAAACAGGGAAAATAAAAAGACGCTGTAGCGCATGAATGACACAATCCCGGAACGAAAACGCATAACAGGGCAGTATCTTCGTGTTCCCGCCGGGGTTGCTCAATCGGATTTATCAGATATACCTGAAAAACAGGCTATATCCGTTCGAAAGGGGTGTTCATCAGCCCGGTTGTCTGTAAATACTGCAGCAATATCACCGCTTTACCATCCCTGATTTCGCCTGAACGCACCATCTCCAGCGCTTGGGCAAAAGGAAGCTCCAGCACGTCGATATCTTCATCCTCTACGCCACCGCCCCGGTGCGTGCGCTGTGCGTCGCTGTATTCAGCAATGAAGAAATGGACAATTTCCGTCACGCCGCCCGGGGACATGTACAGCTCGAAGACCTTTTTGACCTCGCCCACTTCAAAGCCGGTCTCTTCGACGGCCTCTTTGCGGATGCAGACTTCCGGCTCATCGTCATCGAGCAGGCCCGCGCAGGTTTCAATCAGACGTCCGTCAGGATTGCCATTGACCCATGTTGCCACCCTGAACTGACGGATCAGCACCACGCTCTGCTTTTCACGGTTATAGAGCAGGATGGTTGCTCCGTTACCACGGTCATAGACCTCGCGCTTGTGGCGGATCACTTCACCGTTGTTACGTGTAAGATCATAGGTGATGTTACGCAGGACAAAGTAGTTTTCAGAGAGAATTTTGTCTTTGATAACGTCAATTTTCAGGGTCATACGGGCTCCACGGCACAATGAGTCGTCCTATACTACGCCGTGAATCCCGCTTTGTCGTCCGCCGGATTAATGATGTTGTGGTACATCCAATCCCAGCCAGTCGAGTATCCCCTGCGCGGCATGACGCCCTTCCGCCATCGCGGTGACGACCAGATCCGCGCCGCGTACCGCATCGCCCCCGGCGAAGATCTGCGGGTTGGTTGTCTGATAACGGTAGCGGCTCTCGACCGAGGCCACGATCCGCCCCCAGTCGTCCGTTTCAACCCCCTGCGCCTGCAGCCACGGCATCGCGTGCGGATTAAAGCCAAACGCCATGATGACTGCATCCGCGGCCACCACAAACTCGCTGCCCGCCACCGGAACGGGCCGACGACGCCCCTGCGCATCCGGCTCACCGAGCGCGGTACGCAGCATCCGGATACCGTTGACCTTACCGTTCGGATCCAGCGTCAGCTCAACCGGCTGGACGTTAAACTCAAATGACGCCCCCTCTTCTCTGGCGTTCTGCACCTCTTTCTTCGAGCCCGGCATGTTGGCCTCATCCCGACGATAGGCGCAGGTGACCGTCGCCGCGCCGTGACGTAACGCCGTGCGGACGCAGTCCATCGCGGTATCGCCTCCACCCAGCACCACTACGTTCAGGCCACGGGTGTCGATGAACGGCTCGCTGGCCGTCGCCTCCAGCCCCATAACATGCCGCGTGTTGCCTACCAGGAAAGGCAGCGCGTCGTAGACCCCTGGCGCATCCTCGTTCGGGATACCCGCCTTCATCGAACGATAGGTACCCACGCCAATAAACAGGGCGTCGTAATCGCTCTTGAGCTGCGACATCGACACGTCCTGGCCCACCTCGCAGTTCAGCTCGAAGCGGATCCCCATCGCGGTAAAGATCTCTCTGCGCCGCGCGAGCAGCGATTTATCGAGCTTAAATGCCGGGATGCCAAAGGTCAGCAAACCGCCGATCTCCGGATGCCGGTCATAGACCGTCACGCTCACGCCGCGGCGCGCCAGCACGTCGGCGCACGCCAGCCCGGCGGGCCCCGCGCCGACAATCGCGACACGTTTACCTGACGGCGTGACGGCGGACATATCCGGCCGCCAGCCCATCGCCAGCGCCCGATCGGAGATGTAGCGCTCGATGTTGCCTATCGTCACGGCCCCCGCCGCGTCACGAAGCGTGCAGGCTCCCTCGCATAACCGGTCCTGCGGGCAGACGCGACCGGTAATTTCAGGTAAACAGTTGGTCTGATGAGAAAGCTCGGCCGCGCCGGTGATATCCCCCGCGTTGAGGCGCTCAATCCACTGCGGGATGTGGTTGTGTAGCGGGCAGGTCCATTCGCAAATGCTGTGCTCTCCGCACTTCAGGCAGCGCGACACCTCGCGGGCGGCCTGTTCGGCCCGGAACGGCAGGTAAATTTCGTTAAAATGGCCCACGCGCTCTGCGCCAGCCAGCTTGTCGGGCTCGCCGCGGGGCGGGGTCGTTTGCATCTGCTGCAGTTTGGTACGCGGCGCGTCCACTCTGACGGCCTCGGCACCATGCCAGGGCTGTGCCTCCAGGCAGGCCGTGCGCTGTCGGCGCGATTTCGCCAGGTTTTCCAGCGCGGCGGGCGTCGCCAGGGAGAGGGCATCCGCCGGGCAATTTTCGATACAGGCCGGGCCGTGTGGACGCGTCAGACAGAGATCGCATTTATTCGCCGAGGCCTTCACGCTGCCATTGTCGAGCGGAGTGACGATAATCTCCATCGTGCCAAACGGGCAGGCCACCACGCAGGCCTTACAGCCGATGCATTTTTGTTGATTCACCTGTACGCTGTCATCGCATTTGCTGATGGCGCCGTTCGGGCAGCTTTGCGCGCAGGGTGCATTTTCGCAATGATGACAGGTCACGGGGTGGCTCTTCTCGCCGGATCTCAGGACCGTGATACGGGGATGAAAATGGCGCTCGCTCAGGGCATGCTGCTCATCGTTGTGCGCCATCACGCAGGCGACTTCGCAGGCGCGACACCCAATGCACTGCTGGCTGTTAGCCATAATAAAACGATTCATAACCACACCTGTTTTTGGTTCAATAACCTTTCTCTTTATAAGAGTATGGTATTTACGCATCACGGTGCGTTCGGGCAATGTTCAAATGCCTGAAGCGCCCAATTATTTCCAGTGAACCTGTGGCAGATCAATTTTATTCAGAGAGCCGTTCTGTGACCGTTAAACGACCCGTTTCCGGAAGCCTTGCCTGGGCTTTCTTTTCGATCATTGCCCTATCCGTACTCAGCAGCACCGTCGCGTTGCTGACGCTGGCAAGCAGCCAGCGCGATGCCGAAGCCATCAACATCGCTGGCTCACTGCGCATGCAGAGCTATCGTCTGGGCTACGAGATGCAGCGAAACAGCCCTTCCCTTGCGGCACATCGCGAGAGCTGGCAACAGACGCTCGGCGCGCCTGCCCTGCAGAAGCTGGATCGCTGGTACGTCCCCGACAATGTGAAAGCACGCTATCAGCAACTGCATGTGGCCTGGCAGGAGATGGATGCGCATATCGCCCGCGGCGACAGCGCGTGGTATCAACGCAATATTGAGGATTTTGTGGGCCGCATTGATGCCTTTGTGCTCGCCCTCCAGCACTACACCGAACATAAAATTCAAACGGTCACCCTGCTCTCGCTGGCTGGCGCACTCGGGATCCTGCTGCTGACGCTGTTTACCCTGCGACGCATCCGTCGCCAGGTGGTGCTGCCGCTAAACAACCTGGTGGCGGCCAGCGAACGCATTGAGCGCGGCGAGTTTGCCACCCCTGCGCCGGATAGCGCCCTGCCGAACGAGCTGGGGCAGCTTTCGCGCGCCTTTAACCACATGTCAGCCGAGCTCGATACGCTTTACCGTTCGCTCGAAGCCTCGGTTGCGGAAAAGACGCGGCACCTGCACGAAGCCCACCAGCAGCTCGACATGCTGTTCAAGTGCTCGCAGGCGCTCAATACCGGCCAGATTGACAGCCACTGTTTCCGGCATATCCTGCAGATTGTCCATGACTATACGCAGATGAATTATCTGGAACTGCGCACCAGCGACGACTGGCGGCTATGCGAAGGGACGGAGGCTGAGGGTATCCCTCTGCAAAACCTGCCGGTACTGATGCAGGACACGCTCTATGGCGAGCTGCGCTGGCAAAGCGAGGCGGACAGCGTCCCCCTTCCGCTGATGAGAAGCGTGGCGACCATGCTCGGGCGCGGGCTGTACTTTAACCAGGCGCAAAAGCATTACCAGCAGCTGCTGCTGATGGAAGAGCGCGCCACCATTGCCCGCGAGCTGCACGATTCGCTGGCGCAGGTGTTGTCGTATCTGCGCATTCAGCTTGCGCTGCTCAAACGCGCTGTGCCGGAGGACAACACCCCGGCGCAGACCATCATTACCGATTTCTCCCGCGAGCTGAACAACGCCTGGCAGCAGCTTCGCGAGCTGCTGACTACCTTCCGCCTGACGTTGAACCACGCGAATTTACCCGCGGCGCTGCAGGAGTCACTCGATGCCCTGCAGAGCCAGACGCAGGCGAAACTGCATCTCGACTGCCGCCTCTCCTCGCTGGCGCTCGACGCGCAAAAGCAGGTGCACCTGTTACAGATCGTGCGTGAGGCGGTGTTGAACGCCATTAAGCACGCGCAGGCCAGCGAGATCACCGTGAGCTGCGTGACCGCAGCGGACGGTACGCACAGCGTCAGCATTCGCGACAACGGCATCGGGATTGGCGAGGCCAGCGAGCCGCCGGGACACTACGGTCTGAACATTATGCGCGAACGCGCGCAGCGGCTTGGAGGAGTGCTGCACTTTTCACAGCCGCAAAACGGCGGCACGCTGGTCAGCGTGACGTTCCCGGCCCTTTGCCGTTAACGGGTAAATAACGGTAAAGAGGGAAGCGCAGGGAAAAGCGCATGATAATTTACACTATCTCCTTTATTTCTCCACGTTTGACCTGGGCCTTACCGCTAAAGTTATGCGGGCAATAAACAATAATGACGTGCAGCAAAACGAGGTCACACTTTCATGGCGAATTTTTTCATCGATCGCCCCATTTTTGCCTGGGTGCTTGCCATCCTGTTGTGTCTGACAGGTGTCCTGGCGATTACGTCACTTCCCGTTGAGCAATACCCCGACCTGGCACCGCCGAACGTGCGCGTCACCGCAAACTACCCCGGCGCGTCCGCTCAGACGCTGGAAAATACCGTGACGCAGGTTATCGAGCAAAACATGACGGGTCTGGATAACCTGATGTACATGTCCTCACAAAGCAGCGCCACGGGACAGGCGACGGTCACCCTGAGCTTTAAGGCGGGCACCGACCCGGACGAAGCGGTGCAGCAGGTACAAAACCAGCTGCAGTCGGCCATGCGCAAGCTGCCCCAGGCGGTGCAAAACCAGGGCGTGACCGTGCGTAAAACCGGCGATACCAACATATTGACCATCGCCTTTGTCTCGACAGATGGCTCGATGGATAAACAGGACATCGCGGACTACGTCGCCAGTAATATTCAGGATCCCATCAGCCGTATCAACGGCGTCGGGGATATCGATGCCTACGGCTCACAGTACTCCATGCGTATCTGGCTCGATCCCAACAAGCTGAACAGCTACCAGATGACGGCGACCGACGTGACGGATGCTATCAAAGCCCAGAACGCCCAGATTGCCGTGGGGCAACTGGGGGGAACGCCTTCCGTTGATAAGCAAGCCCTGAACGCCACCATTAATTCGCAATCCCTGCTGCAGACGCCGGACCAGTTCCGCAATATCACCCTGCGCGTGAATCAGGACGGGTCGGAAGTGCGTCTGGGCGATGTCGCCACGGTGGAAATGGGGGCGGAGAAATACGACTACCTGAGCCGCTTTAACGGCAATCAGGCCTCCGGTCTGGGGATTAAGCTGGCCTCCGGCGCGAACGAAATGGCGACGGCAAAACTGGTATTAGACCGTCTGGACGAGCTGTCGCAGTATTTCCCGCACGGGCTGGAGTACAAAGTCGCCTATGAAACCACCTCCTTCGTAAAAGCCTCCATTGAGGACGTGGTGAAGACTCTGCTCGAAGCCATCGCGCTGGTGTTCCTGGTCATGTACCTGTTCCTGCAAAACTTCCGCGCGACGCTGATCCCCACCATTGCCGTCCCGGTGGTGCTGCTGGGGACCTTTGCGGTGCTCTACGCCTTCGGGTACAGCATTAATACCCTGACGATGTTTGCGATGGTGCTGGCGATCGGCCTTCTGGTGGATGATGCCATCGTGGTGGTTGAAAACGTCGAGCGCATCATGAGCGAAGAAGGGCTCTCTCCGCGCCAGGCGACGCGCAAGTCCATGGGGCAAATTCAGGGGGCGCTGGTCGGGATTGCGATGGTGCTGTCGGCCGTCTTTATCCCGATGGCCTTCTTTGGCGGCACCACCGGGGCGATTTATCGCCAGTTCTCGATCACCATCGTCTCGGCGATGGTGCTCTCCGTGCTGGTCGCGCTGATCCTCACCCCCGCGCTGTGCGCCACCATTCTGAAACCGCTGCACAAAGGGGAGCATCACGGGCAGAAAGGGTTCTTCGGCTGGTTTAACCGGATGTTCAACCGCAACGCCGCGCGCTATGAATCTGCCGTTGGTCGCGTACTGCACCGCAGCCTGCGCTGGATGATGATTTACGTTGTGCTGCTGGGCGGGATGGTGTGGCTGTTCCTGCACCTGCCCACCTCGTTCCTGCCGATGGAAGACCGGGGGATGTTCACCACCTCGGTGCAGCTTCCGAGCGGCGCAACGCAGCAGCAGACGCTTAAAGTGGTGCAGAAAGTGGAGCAGTACTTCTTCACCAAAGAGAAAGATAACGTTGTCTCGGTCTTCTCCACCGTCGGTTCCGGCCCGGGCGGAAACGGGCAGAACGTTGCCCGCATGTTTGTCCGCCTGAAGGACTGGGACGAACGCGATACCCGGACGGGCACCTCGTTTGCCATCATTGAACGTGCGACAAAAGCCTTTGCGCACATCAAAGAAGCGCGCGTCTTTGCCAGCAGCCCACCGGCGATAAGCGGCCTGGGCAGTTCAGCCGGGTTTGATATGGAGCTGCAGGATCACGCCGGGGCGGGCCACACGGCGCTGATGGCCGCACGCGATAAGCTGTTAGCGCTGGCAGGCAACGATCCCGGCCTGACCCGCGTTCGCCATAACGGCCTCGACGACAGCCCGCAGCTTCAGGTTGATATCGATCAGCGTAAGGCGCAGGCGCTGGGTGTGTCGATCAACGATATCAACGACACCCTGCAAACGGCGTGGGGGTCGAGCTATGTGAATGACTTTATGGATCGCGGCCGCGTGAAAAAAGTGTATGTCCAGTCCGCCGCGCCGTTCCGCATGCTGCCGGATGATATTAACCGCTGGTTTGTCAGAAATAATGCTGGCGGCATGGTGCCGTTCTCCGCCTTTGCCAGTTCGCACTGGGAGAGCGGATCGCCACGCCTGGAACGCTATAACGGCTACTCTGCGGTTGAAATCGTCGGGGAAGCCGCGCCGGGCGTCAGCACCGGTACCGCCATGGACACCATGGAAAAACTGGTGCAACAGCTGCCCGCCGGTTTTGGTCTCGAGTGGACGGCCATGTCTTACCAGGAGCGTCTCTCCGGGGCGCAGGCCCCCGCCCTTTACGCGCTCTCTCTGCTGGTGGTCTTCCTCTGCCTTGCCGCCCTGTATGAGAGCTGGTCGGTCCCGTTCTCGGTCATGCTGGTCGTGCCCCTTGGGGTTATCGGTGCGCTGCTCGCAACGTGGATGCGCGGCCTGGAGAACGATGTCTACTTCCAGGTGGGCCTGCTCACCGTCATTGGGCTGTCGGCGAAAAACGCCATTCTGATCGTTGAGTTTGCTAACGAGATGAATGCCAAAGGCCACGAGCTGATGGCCGCCACGCTGCACGCCTGCCGTCAGCGCCTGCGTCCGATCCTGATGACCTCGCTGGCGTTTATTTTTGGTGTACTGCCGATGGCGACCAGCACCGGTGCAGGTTCCAGCAGCCAGCATGCCGTCGGCACGGGGGTGATGGGCGGCATGATTTCGGCCACCATCCTGGCCATTTACTTCGTTCCGCTGTTCTTTGTACTGGTGCGTCGCCGCTTCCCGCTAAAGGAACGTCCTGAGTAAGTGGTTGAAATAAAAAAGGCGGCTTTATCGGCCGCCTTTTTACTGTGTGATTAATTCACACTATGTGTTATTTTACTTATTTTAGTGCTCTTGCAATTCTTACTGAATGTCATTTACGAAGCATGCCTTCGATAAAATCTTTCCAGTTCCCCAGTTCACGTTCAATCATAACAACCTCTCTTATTATTATGCGCATTCTACAAAAACGTACCATCATTGTGAAGACTATTTAACCAATTGCTGTGATTGTACCCTACGTCCTGCGGGGATTTATGATAAATATGAACGGAGAGCCCTCAATTTTTTGTGACGGCCAGCAATATTTTGAAATAACCCTACGAACGGGTGAGTTTTATTTTATTTGCTGAGTTTATTGGATTTTTAAAGTTAATGGACATCTATGCTTAAATGATGAAAGAATATTCAGCGTACAGTTGTGAGTCGAATTAAGAAGACGTATTAATCCAGACAATTCCTGAATGTGTTATATTCCACTTAAGGATATATCTTCGAATTTACTGAACATTTAATTATCAGAACATCAAAAGGATTCACCATGGTTGTGATGTACGGCATTAAAAATTGCGACACCATCAAAAAAGCCCGCCGCTGGCTGGACGCTAACAGCGTGGAGTACCGCTTCCACGATTACCGTGCCGACGGGCTCGATGCAGAATTTCTGCATAGCGCTATCCGCGAACTGGGTTGGGAAGCCCTGCTGAACACCCGCGGCACCACCTGGCGTAAACTGGACGACTCTCTGCGCGCCAGCATCACCGATGCCGACAGCGCGGCAAAACTGATGCTCGAGATGCCGGCAATTATCAAACGCCCATTGCTCTGCGCGCCAGGGCAGCCTATGCTGCTGGGTTTCAGTGAAACCCTTTATTCCGACTTTTTTCGTTGAGGTGTAGTTTATGTCATGCCCGGTCATTGAGCTGACTCAGCAGCTTATTCGCCGTCCTTCCCTTAGCCCGGACGACGCAGGTTGTCAGGCTCTTATGATTGAACGCCTGCGTGCCATCGGTTTTACCGTTGAACGCATGGATTTTGGCGATACCCAGAACTTCTGGGCGTGGCGCGGACAGGGCGAAACGCTGGCCTTCGCCGGGCATACTGACGTCGTTCCCGCCGGTGACGCGGACCGCTGGATTAACCCGCCGTTTGAGCCGACCATTCGCGATGGCATGCTGTTTGGTCGCGGCGCGGCAGACATGAAAGGCTCTCTGGCGGCGATGGTCGTGGCGGCAGAGCGCTTTGTGGCGCAGCATCCCAACCACAAAAACCGTCTCGCGTTTTTGATCACCTCCGACGAAGAAGCCAGCGCGCACAACGGTACCGTGAAGGTCGTTGAAGCGCTGATGGCCCGCAACGAGCGTCTCGACTACTGTCTGGTCGGTGAGCCGTCCAGCACCGAAGTGGTGGGTGACGTCGTCAAAAACGGACGCCGTGGCTCGCTGACCTGTAACCTGACCATTCACGGTGTGCAGGGCCACGTTGCGTATCCGCATCTGGCCGATAACCCGGTTCACCGCGCCGCGCCAATGCTGAGCGAGCTGGTGGCGATTGAGTGGGATAAGGGCAACGAGTTCTTCCCGCCGACCAGCATGCAGATTGCGAACGTCAAGGCCGGTACCGGCAGCAATAACGTGATCCCGGGGGATTACGTCGTCCAGTTCAACTTCCGCTTCAGCACGGAACTGACCGATGAGATGATCAAGGCGCGCGTTATCGCCCTGCTGGAAAAATATCAGCTGCGCTACACCGTGGAGTGGTGGCTTTCCGGCCAGCCGTTCCTGACGCAGCGTGGCAAACTGGTGGATGCGGTGGTGAACGCCATCGAGCACTATAATGAAATTAAGCCACAGCTGCTGACAACGGGTGGCACCTCAGACGGACGCTTTATCGCCCGTATGGGTGCTCAGGTTGTCGAACTGGGGCCAGTGAACGCAACCATTCATAAAATAAATGAGTGTGTCAATGCGGCAGATTTACAACTGCTGGCCCGTATGTATCAACGTATTATGGAGCAAATCGTCGCCTGACGAACGCTCTGAGAGGAATAGCGAATGGATTGGCTTTCAAAGTACTGGTGGATTCTGGTGTTGGTTTTTCTGGTCGGCGTACTGCTTAACGTGATTAAAGACCTTAAGCGCGTGGACCATAAAAAATTTCTCGCCAACAAGCCGGATCTTCCCCCGCACCGTGATTTCAACGACAAGTGGGACGATGACGACGACTGGCCGAAGAAGGATCAGAAGAAGTAATCGATCCGATTCCCCCTCTCCATGGGAGAGGGGGAAGAATCACATAAACTCAACAATATCATCGTCATCCGGCTTACCGCCGCTGAGCGCTTCATCAAAGTAGTGCTTCGGTACGGTATAGCGCAGATGGTCAAGCGCAAACTGCATGCTGCGGTCGTCAATGGCGTGGCCCAGATCGTCAACGATATCCAGCGTCACATCCCCACCCTCACGCATCAGCGCTTCCTGGGCAGCAACCGCATGCGAGAGCTCAATCACCCGGTCTTCACCGCCGTGGATTAAGTGGATCGTGGTTTGCGTGGTTGCGCTTGTCGGTAACGTCGCAAAACGGCCGTTAAACGCAATCACCCGTGACACCAGACCCGGGTGCGCCTTTACGCTTTCCAGCGACATGATTGACCCCTGCGAGAAGCCAATCAGCGCGGTCGCTTCGGCTCCTACGCCGCTCTGCTGCTGCCAGTAACGGATGACGTCGATAAAGGCCGGCATGATGGCGTCGATACGCGCCTGACGGTTCTCTTCCGTCACGCCCTGAACCGAGAACCACTGGCGCCCGTTCGGGCCGCATGGCTCTACGCCGCCGATGCTGACAATCAGCGCTTCCGGGAAAACGGGCGCAAACCAGCTGCCAATCTGCCCCATATTGACGGCATTATCGCCAACCCCATGAAACAGAAGCAGTAACTGTTTAGCCGGTTTGTCAGGGCTTTGAACAACAAAATGGTCATGTTTCATGGTGGTCTCCTTAATAGATGACCTGGATTCTACGCCTCCCGGCGGGAATGACCATGCCACTTTACTGAAGAAGTCATTGAAAAAATTGCCATTGCAAAATGGCTTCCTTCAACTGCTGGCAGCGGGGATAATCAAGGCTTTCAAGCGCTTGCGCGGTTTCAGAGCGCAGCTTTGCCAGCAACGCTTTTCGCCCGAGCTCATCCGTTTTCCCTGCTAGTTTCCCCCGCAGGGCCGGAAGCGGCATATCAACGGTGAGCAACAACCGCGTCAGCGCGGCAACCGAGGTTGAAAACGCGCGATGGGCAAAAGCAAACCCCGCCAGCTCCCGCCAGTCATCACTATTAAGGGTAGCTTCCCAGCCGTCGTCCACCGGGATCTTTTCACCGTTCCAGGCCGACAGGACGCGCATATCCCGGCATAAACGGTGATGTTCCTGCGCGCACAGCCGACGCCCGGCCTCGCTCAGCGGTAGCAGCGCCATCGCCGTGTAGCAGCCGCTGCTGGCTTCCCGATGGCTCCCCATCCGCACCAGCACAAACCCGCACCGCTGCCAGAAACGCCACAGCTCGTCGGTATAACCAAAACTCACCGACAGATAATCTTCTCCGCTGGCGCTACGGATAAGCCGTTGCCCGATGCCTTCCCGCTGGCGCAGGGGGTGAACCGCAATGCGGCTAACCCGTCGCCCTTTCAGCGTCGCCGCGAGCGGAGAGCCGCCGTGCGCCGCCAGCGACTGCGCCACGAGATTCCCGCGTGGACGCCGGTATCCCGCCCACACGGCGCGGCTAAGCTCCGGTGACAACCCGCCCTCTTCCACCAGCCAGAGCGCGCCTGCAATATCAGCCTCGGTCCCGGCAACAGCAAAGTGCTGGCCGGGCGCGTCCATCATCCGGCGTAAATCGAGCGGTGACGTGCGGTAGTGTGCAGCACACAGCAGTTCATATACGCTTGCCACGCGTGCCGGGTCGCTCTCCCACATCCGCGGCGCCAGCGGCGTTATACGCACGTCGCCTTCCGGTTTGCGGTCGATAAGCGCATCATCAAATAACAGAGCATTTGCCACGAACCGCTCAAGCGGACATCCGGCGGCCCAGCGAATGGGGGTCGATAAGGCATAATGCCGCAGTCCGCTGAAACGGGCGCAGAACTTCAGCAGGAACCCCCTGCCCGTCCCTTCATAGCCCTGCACCGTGGTGGTTAATAATACGCGCGAAAAGCGCGTCACCAGCTTCTCCAGCAGCGGACCCGGGATGGCAGCCGCTTCATCGACAATCAGCCAGTCGGCCTGCAGCGTGGAGGCCAGCAGCGCATCCGGGGCCATAAAGTGGAAATGCTCGCCCGCAAAGCGCGCAATGACATCCGTTGCCCCTTTAGCCGGTGCCGTGACCACCGCACTCCCCTGAATGCTATTGAGCAGCATCCCCGCCAGCGCTGACTTTCCGCGCCCGCGCGGTGCCGTTACGGCAGCGATGCCCGCAGGCATGGTCAGAAGCGCGTCGAGGATCTCCGCCTGCTCGCGCTGCGGTGCGCCGCTGGCAGGCTGCCAGTCGGGTAAATCCGGCGTAACGGGAACGGACAAACGACGATGCTGCTGCCAGACAATCGCATCCGAATCGGCGGCAAGCGTCCGGCAGAAGTGGTGCACAAAGTGTGGAGTGGCGATCGGCTCCGCGCTGTCGCTCCAGCGCAAAGAATCGCTGTCTGGCCTCTCGGCCCAGTCAGCAAGCGGAGGAACCAGCAGCACCAGGAGGCTTCCGGCGCGCAGCGTCCCGCTGAGCGCGGCGAAGGCTGAGACGTCAAACCCGGCGCGCGCGTCAAAAACGGCGTGAAGGTATTCGCGTCCCAGCAGTCCGCTGAGGGTTTTAGAGGGATTGTCATCCAGCCACAGCCAGTCTCCCGGCAGGGTATTACGCAGGTCAGCCGCCTGACTCAACGTCCACTGCGTCTCACCGCTGAGCACCACCAGCCGACGATGGCCGGTGCGCTCAAGCTCGCGTATCTGCTGATCAAACGCCAGCATTACATCGCTTTACCGAAGGTATTACACTGCGCCGGGTCGCCGCTGTCGAAACCGCGTTTAAACCAGCTGTAGCGCTGCTGCGAGGTACCGTGAGTGAAGCTGTCCGGCACGACGCGCCCCTGGCTCTGCTGCTGAAGACGGTCGTCACCGATCGCCTGAGCGGCATTCAGCGCCTCCTCAAGATCGCCGGATTCCAGAACGCCCTGCTGCTGCATGCTGTGGCCCCAGACGCCCGCGAAGCAGTCCGCCTGCAGCTCCATTTTAACGGACAGGCGGTTCACGTCAGCCTGCGACGCATTTTGCTGGAGCTGGCGCACTTTTGGCTCAATTCCCAGCAGCTTTTGCACGTGATGGCCGACTTCATGCGCGATCACGTAGCCCTGGGCAAAATCGCCATCAGCGCCAAGCTTGCGTTTCATGTCATCGTAAAAAGAGAGATCGATATAGACGGTGCCGTCCGCCGGGCAGTAGAACGGCCCCATCACGGACTGTCCGGTGCCGCATCCGGTGCGGGTTGCGCCCCGGTACATCACCAGCTTCGGCTGCTGGTAGGTACGCCCCATCTTCTCAAACAGCTGACCCCAGGTGTCTTCCGTTGTGGCGAGGATCACGGAGGTAAATTTGGCCGCTTCATCTTCATTCGGGCTGATGGAGCGCTGAGAATGCTGCTGCTGTTGCAGCGGCTGACCGGTCATTAACCCGGTGAGATCGACGCCGTAATAGCCCGCGACCAGCACCACAATCAGCAGAATGATACCGCCCTTGCCGCTGGGTAAGCGGAAGCCCGGTCCGCCCATGGAAGGACCGCCGCCGCCATCACTGCGTCTGTCTTCTACATTGTCACTTTCACGACGCCCTTGCCAGCGCATAACCACCTCTAACTATTCCATTTATAATAGCTATGATCGTAGGCGGTTAACGGCAAGATTACCATAGGAAACAAAGGTAAGACGCCAAAGGATGCGAACATCCTTTGGCAAGTGAGGGAGTTAGTCGAGCTTAACGCCTAAACGGTGAGCAACCGCTTCGTACGCTTCAATCAGGCCACCCAGGCTCTGACGGAAACGGTCTTTGTCCATTTTATCCAGGGTTTCTTTGTCCCACAGGCGGCTACCGTCCGGAGAGAACTCATCGCCCAGCACCACTTCGCCTTTGAACAGACCAAACTCCAGCTTGAAGTCGACGAGGATCAGGCCCGCGTCATCAAACAATTTTTTCAGCACGTCGTTGGCTTTGTAGGTCAGCTCTTTCATGCGCGCCAGGTTCTCTTTGTTCACCCAGCCGAAGGTTTCGCAGTAGGAATCATTGACCATCGGGTCGTGCATGGCATCGTTTTTCAGGAACAGATCGAACAGCGGTGGATTCAGTTCGATACCTTCTTCAATGCCCAGACGCTTCACCAGGGAGCCCGCCGCACGGTTACGAATAACGCACTCAACCGGAACCATATCCAGTTTTTTCACCAGACATTCCGTATCGGACAGCAACGCTTCCATCTGAGTCGGGATACCCGCTTCGGCCAGTTTGGTCATAATGAAGTGGTTGAACTTGTTGTTCACCATGCCTTTACGATCGAACTGCTCAATGCGCGCGCCATCCCCTGCTGACGTATCATTGCGGAACTCGAGCACCAACAGATCCGGGTTTTCCGTGCTGTATACGGTCTTCGCTTTGCCACGATACAACTCAGCTTGCTTCTGCATCTTCATTACTCCTGGTGTGATGATTTGTGTTCAAAACTGGGGATATTATGCCACGCACACGTTTGCGTAGCACGAAAATAAAAAGGGCTGGATTCACCAGCCCTCGTATTTATTTGCTGAATGCTGCCTGGAAGACAGCGACCAGCGCATCGTTCTGCGACTGGGTCAGCGTGTGACCTTTTGGATCGATAAACTGCAGGCTACTGCGGTTATCAAGGTCACCGACCTGAATCTTGTAGTCACCGGAGGCAAGCTGAGGATCTTTCGCGCCCAGTTCCTGCCACGCGCTGTCGGAGAGCGGCTTATAGGTTGCCGTCATGCTGCCGGTTGAGCGGGTACTGTCGGTCACTTTCATGCCCACTTTTTCCAGCGTCGCTGGCAGACGCTGCCAGGTCTGGTTAAACGGTGCACGCACCACCAGCATTGGCAGGCCGGTATCATCCGCGCCGCTCTGGACATCGAAGGTCACACCGTTGCGGCTCTGCGCGGCGTTGGCAGCATCGGTCGCGTTTTTATCCAGGCCTGCGGCAATCACGTTCAGCATTTCGGTGCTGTAACGCTGCAGGGATGCGGCATCCGCAACCGGTTTACCCGCCTGCTCCAGGTTCAACAGCTTAACGTTAACCGCCTGCTGATAACCCTGTGGTTTAACGGAGACTTGATAACGACCGCGGTACTGCTGGTCTTCATCCAGACGGTTCCATTCGATCCAGTCGGTGGTTAACGTCTGGCTGGCATCATCGCGTTTATCGATGGTGTAGTTCTTCGCCTGAATGACGCTGACAACCTGCGGCCACAGGGTGCTACCGCGCGCGCTCTCAACCATCAGAGATGCCGTATCACCGGTGAACTGGGTACGCGCCCCGCTCACCAGCGCCAGAGGCTGTGCTGGTGGACGAATATCAAGCGCTTTACCGACCAGGCCGCTGCCGTTGGTCACGGGAATATTATAATCGCCGTTCTGAATCGGCAGGATCATACCAGCCGGTGCGTGAAGTTCAGCAAGCGGGGTCGCATCCAGATAGGATTCATCACCGCTCACCTGGCGCTTGTAGCGCGAGTCTGAACTACAGGCAGCGAGCAGCATAACAAGCGAAACACTCGCAACCTTCGCCAGGCGCGACTTCTGTACTGAATAAGCCATCAAATCTCCCTAAACTTTACAGCAAACCGGCATGTTTCAGCGCTGCCCTGACGATATCACGACCGTGGTCGGTAATCGGTGTCATTGGCAGACGCAGCGTGTCGGTTGCTACAAGCCCCAACTCCTTACATGCCCATTTCACTGGGATCGGATTGGGTTCGACAAATAATTTATTGTGCAGCGGCATCAGACGCTGATTTATGACACGCGCTTCATCAAAGTGACCGGCCGCGGCCAGTTTGCACATTTCAGCCATGTCGCGTGCCGCAACGTTTGCCGTTACGGAGATCACGCCATGGCCACCGAGCTGCATAAAGTCCAGCGCGGTCGCATCATCACCGCTCAACAGGATAAAGTCGTCTGAAACCAGCTCTTTGATCTGATGAACGCGGCTTAAGTTCCCTGTCGCCTCTTTAATACCGATAATATTTTTGACTTCCGAGAGACGACCAACGGTTTCCGGCAGCATATCGCAACCGGTACGGGACGGCACATTATACAGAATTTGTGGCAAGTCAGTATGTTCAGCGATGGCTTTGAAGTGCTGGAACAAACCTTCCTGAGTAGGACGGTTGTAGTAAGGGGTCACCGTCAGACAGCCGACAATGCCGCTGTCGTTAAAACGTTTAGTCAGGCTGATCGCTTCTGCGGTGGCATTCGCGCCTGTGCCCGCGATGACCGGAATACGTCCGTCAGCCAGTTCCAGGGTCAGCATAACCACATCGCCGTGCTCGTCGTGGCTCAGCGTTGCAGATTCACCGGTAGTCCCTACCGAAACGATCGCCGAGGTTCCATTGGCGACATGGTAATCAATCAGCTTCTTCATGCTAGACCGGCAGACGTTACCTTTTTCATCCATCGGTGTTACAAGCGCGACAATACTTCCCGTGAACATGAGCCATCCTCTGTGCGAACAAGAGTCTCAATGGTACGTTTGGAACTGTAATAAAAGCAAGCGACCTGAGGCCCTCAGGCGGTTGTATGCATGTTTTTTTTATGCTTTCCTTAGGAAGACTTAACCATGCAAAGGAAGAACAGGTTTGACAACCTCATCACAACATTACCTGGTTATCACTGCGCTGGGTGCCGACAGGCCGGGTATCGTGAACACCATCACCCGCCACGTAAGCAGTTGCGGCTGTAATATTGAAGACAGCCGTTTGGCCATGCTCGGCGAAGAGTTCACATTCATTATGTTGCTTTCAGGGACATGGAACGCCATCACGTTGATTGAATCGACCCTGCCGCTGAAAGGCGCCGAGCTGGATTTGCTGATCGTCATGAAGCGCACCACCGCGCGCCCTCGCCCGGCCATGCCCGCTACCGTCTGGGTGCAGGTTGAAGTGCCTGATTCTCCACATCTGATTGAGCGCTTCACCGCGCTGTTTGACAGCCATCAGATGAACATCGCCGAGCTCGTTTCCCGCACACAGCCGGGCGACGCAAGCACGGTTCCCACGCTCTTTATTCAAATTACCGCGCACAGTCCTGCGTCACAGGATGCGTCAAATATCGAGCAAGCGTTCAAAGCCCTCTGTACAGAATTAAACGCGCAGGGCAGTATAAGCGTCGTCAATTATTCGCAGCACGAACAGGATGGAGTTGAGTAATGAATCCACTGAAAGCCGGTGACATCGCACCGAAATTTAGCTTACCGGATCAAGACGGCGAGCAAGTAAATTTGACCGACTTCCAGGGACAGCGTGTTCTGGTCTATTTCTACCCGAAAGCCATGACCCCCGGCTGCACCGTACAGGCCTGCGGCTTACGCGATAACATGGATGAGTTGAAAAAAGTCGGCGTGGAAGTGCTGGGTATCAGCACCGATAAACCAGAAAAGCTGTCACGATTTGCTGAAAAAGAGCTGCTGAACTTCACGCTGCTTTCTGACGAAGATCATCAGGTATGCGAGCAGTTCGGCGTCTGGGGCGAGAAGACGTTTATGGGTAAAACCTACGACGGTATTCACCGCATCAGCTTCCTGATTGACGCCGACGGTAAAGTTGAACACGTGTTTGACGACTTCAAAACCAGCAACCACCACGACGTGGTGTTGAACTGGCTGAAAGAAAGTGCCTGAAAGTGAGTGTCGGGTGGCGGCTTCGCCTTACCCGACCTACAAGGATAAATAGGCCGGGTAAGCGCAGCGCCACCCGGCAAAACTTACTGCTCTTCTACCGCCGGCACATCCGGCCACGCGTGGACGACCGCTTTAATCAGCGTCGCCAGCGGAATGGCGAAGAACACGCCCCAGAATCCCCACAGCCCGCCGAAAATCACCACCGATAAGATAATCACCAGCGGATGCAGGTTCACCGCTTCGGAGAACAGCACCGGTACAAGCAGGTTACCGTCCAGCCCCTGAATAATCAGATACACCGCGAAGCAGCTCCAGAACTCGGTACCCAGCCCAAACTGGAACAACGCCACGCCAACCACCGGAATGGTCACCACAAACGCGCCGATGTAGGGGATCAAAACCGAAAATCCGACCAGCACGGCCAGCAGCAGCGAGTAGTTCAGGCCGAAAATCAGGAAGCCAATCCAGGTGGCGACCCCCACCACAATCATCTCCAGCACCTTGCCGCGAATGTAGTTGGTGATCTGCTGATTCATCTCTTCCCAGACCTGCCCCGCCAGCCCGCGGTTGCGCGGCAGAATACGGCGTACGGCGTTGAGCATCTGGTCTTTATCTTTCACCAGGAAGAAGACCATCAGCGGCACGAGGACAAGGTAAACCGCCAGCGTCAGCAGTCCGACCAGGGACGCCAGAGAGTACTTCACCACCGAATCGCCCATCGTCATGATGCGGGCGCGCATATTTTCGGCCATCGCGTCGATAATCCCGGCATCCATCAGCGCAGGATAACGGCGCGGCAGCGTGGCGGCGAAATCAGAAAGCTTATTCAGCATGCCGGGCATATCGCGGATCAGGTTAATTCCCTGTTGCCAGGCTACCGGCATCACCACAAAGGCCATCAACAGGAGAATGCCGACAAACAGCACCAGCACGATGCTGGTCGCCCAGCGGCGGGAACACCCAATATTCTCCAGGCGCGCCGTTGGCCACTCCAGCAGGTACGCCAGCACAATCGCTACCAGCAGAGGGGCGAGCAGGCCGCTGAAGAAGAACAGGATACCGAACCCGGCGACCAGAATAACCAACAAAGCAATGGCTTCCGGGTCGCTGAACCGACGCCGGTACCACTGCATTAACATTTCGAGCATACAACCCTTCCCTGAATCGAATGGCGGGAGTGAGAGGGTGAATTGTATCTAACTGTCACAAAAAAGACTTTCGCTTTTTGTATCCCGATCGCAATCCGCAAAAGCCTGATGAATGGGATTTTCTTCATGCTACAACACGGCTACACTCGCAGGGCAGCAGAGATGAACGATATGCCGGTTCATCGGTCAAACTAGCACATCTAACATACAGGACAGTGGTTATGTTCAGGCAGTTGAGAAAAACACTGGTTGCAACACTGATTGCCGCGGTGACGGTCGGTCAGGTGTTGCCCGCTTTTGCTGACTCGTCCGATACATTGCCGGACATGGGCACCACGGCAGGAAGCACGCTCTCTATTGGGCAAGAGATGCAAATGGGCGACTATTATGTTCGCCAGCTGCGCGGCAGCGCCCCGCTGATTAACGACCCTTTGCTGGTACAGTACATAAACGGGCTGGGAATGCGCCTGGTAGCGCACGCCGACTCGGTAAAAACCCCCTTCCATTTCTATTTAATCAATAATGACGAAATCAACGCCTTCGCCTTCTTTGGCGGTAACGTGGTGCTGCATTCGGCGTTATTCCGTTATTCGGACAACGAAAGCCAGCTGGCCTCGGTCATGGCGCACGAAATTTCGCACGTCACCCAGCGGCACCTGGCGCGTGCGATGGAAGACCAGAAACGTAACGCTCCCCTCACCTGGGTGGGCGCACTGGGTTCCATTCTGCTGGCGATGGCCAGCCCGCAGGCCGGGATGGCGGCGCTGACCGGTACGCTGGCCGGAACGCGCCAGGGGATGATCAGCTTTACCCAACAAAACGAACAGGAAGCGGACCGTATCGGCATCCAGGTTTTACAGCGCTCAGGCTTTGACCCGCAGGCCATGCCGAGCTTCCTCGAAAAACTGCTCGATCAGGCGCGTTATTCTTCCCGCCCACCGGAAATTTTGCTCACGCACCCGCTGCCTGAAAGCCGTCTGTCGGACGCGCGTAACCGTGCCAACCAGATGCGCCCGGTCGTGGTCCAGTCTTCGCAGGATTTCTACATGGCGAAAGTGAGAACGCTGGGGATGTACAATTCCGGACGTAACCAGCTCACCAGCGACCTGCTGGATGCCCTGGCGAAAGGCAACGTGCGTGAGAAAAACGCCGCGCAGTATGGTCAGGCGCTCCAGGCGATGGAAGCCAGCAAATACGACGAGGCGCGTAAAGCGCTGCAACCGCTTCTGGCTGCCGACCCGAACAACCCGTGGTATCTCGATCTGTCGACGGATATCGATCTGGGGCAGAAGAAGCCTGCCGATGCGATTAACCGCCTGAAAGGGGCGAAAGACGTCCGTACCAACCCGGTGCTGCAGCTTAACCTGGCGAACGCTTACCTGCAGGGCGGCCAGCCGGGTGAAGCGGCGACCATCCTGAACCGTTACACCTTTAACAATAAAGACGATCAAAACGGCTGGGATCTGCTCGCTCAGGCGGAAGCCCAGCTTGGCAACCGCGACCAGGAGCTCGCGGCGCGTGCCGAAGGCTTTGCCCTGGTGGGCCGCCTCGATCAGGCCATTTCCGCGCTCAGCAGCGCCAGCTCGCAGGTCAAACTCGGCAGCCTCCAGCAGGCCCGATACGACGCGCGTATCGATCAGCTTCGCGGCCTGCAGCAGCGCTTCAAGCCGTACGAGAAGATGTAATCAAGGAGAATTCACGTCATGACAGACGCCGTAAAAATTTATCACAACCCGCGCTGCTCCAAGAGCCGCGATACCCTGAGCCTGTTGAAGTCTAACGGCGTGGAGCCGGAGGTGGTGCTGTACCTCGACACCCCACCGGACGCGCAAACCCTCCGCCAGCTGCTGCATATGCTGGGCATGGGCAGTGCACGGGATCTGATGCGCAAGAAAGAAGATCTGTATACGTCGCTTAACCTGAATGACGACCGTCTCTCAGAGGATCGGCTGATACAGGCGATGGTTGAAAATCCAAAGCTGATTGAGCGCCCGATTGTGGTGGCGAACGGCCAGGCGCGCATTGGACGCCCGCCGGAAGACGTGCTCGAGATCCTCTGATGGTTTCGCCCGGTGGCGCTGCGCTTACCGGGCCTACGGGTGCCATATGTAGGCCGGGTAAGGCGCAGCCGCCACCCGGCACAACTATAGCTTCAGAATATCTTTCACAAACGGAATGGTCAGCTTGCGCTGGGCGGTAATCGAGGCGCGATCGAGCTGATCCAGCGTGTCGAACAGCGTGCGCATTTCGCGGTCCAGCCGCTTCAGCAGGAAACGGCCCACGTCTTCCGGCAGCTCAAACCCACGCTGCTTTGCACGCAGCTGTAGCGCCTGAAGCTTATCTTCATCCGACAGCGGCTGGAGCTTGTAGATTTGTCCCCAGTCCAGGCGAGACGCCAGATCCGGCAGGCCCAGATTCAGCTGTCGAGGCGGGCGATCGCCAGTGATCAGCAGCCGGGTTTTGCCCGATTCCAGAATGCGGTTGTAGAGGTTAAAGATCGCCATTTCCCACGGCTCATCCCCCGCCACGCATTCGATGTTATCGATGCAGACCAGGGAGAGATGTTCCATCCCCTCCAGCACCTCAGGGACAAACCAGGTTCGTTTATCCAGCGGCACGTAGCCTACCGCATCACCGCGCGCAGAGAGCTCCGCACAGGCGGCATGCAGCAGATGGCTGCGCCCCGCACCTTCGCGTGACCAGATATAGATGTATCCGCTGTGTTCCTGACGCAGCACGTTTTGCAGTGCAGCCAGTAAAGAGGGGTTATCACCCGGCCAGAAACTTGCAAACGTTTCGTCGTCAGGGAGATAGAGTGGCAGAGAGAGCTGTGCCGGTCCGTTCAGAAGTACCTCAACCAGATCTGACATAAAATCGGCATGGAGTTTAACACGGAACCTGCAAGGAGAGAACCGGGCGGATCGTCCGCCCGGTTAAAGGATCACTGTGACGCTTTTTCGCTTTCGTCAGCGTCCAGCACCACCTCTTCCGGGCGGATCACGGAGATCAGCTTGAAAATGAGGCTCAGGCCCACGCCGACGATGGTCGCCAGCGCCATGCCTTTCAGCTCGGCCGCCCCGATGTGCACCTTCGCGCCGCTCACGCCGATAATCAGGATCACCGACGTCAGGATCAGGTTCTGCGCTTTGCTGTAATCCACTTTGGATTCAATCAGCACGCGAATACCGGAGGCACCGATTACCCCGTACAGCAGCAGAGACACGCCGCCCATCACCGGCACCGGGATGATCTGAATCGCTGCCGCCAGCTTGCCGACGCAGGAGAGCAGAATGGCGATGATCGCCGCGCCGCCGATAACCCAGGTGCTGTAAACGCGGGTAATCGCCATCACGCCGATGTTTTCACCGTAGGTGGTGTTTGGCGTAGACCCAAAGAAACCGGAGATGATGGTGGAGAAACCGTTCGCAAACATGGAGCGGTGCAGGCCCGGGTCGCGGATCAGGTCACGTTTGACAATGTTTGCCGTCACCACCAGGTGGCCGACGTGCTCTGCAATCACCACCAGCGCCGCAGGCAGAATGGTGAAAATCGCAAACCATTCGAAGCGCGGCGTATAGAAGGTAGGCAGCGCGAACCAGTGCGCCTGCGCAATCGGGGTGGTATCCACCACGCCCATCATAAAGGAGAGCGCATAGCCCGCCAGCACGCCGATCAGGATCGGGATAATCGCCATAAAGCCGCGGAACAGCACGGAGCCAAAGACCGTTACGCCCAGGGTCACCAGCGAGATGATAATGGTTTTGGAATCCGGTGACTGGCCGTCTGCTGGCAGCAGGCCGGCCATATTCGCCGCCACGCCCGCCAGCTCAAGACCGATGACGGCCACGATGGCGCCCATCGCCGCAGGGGGGAACATCACGTCCAGCCAGCCGGTACCGGCTTTCTTCACGATGAAGGAGACCAGGCAGAACAGCACGCCACACATGATAAAGCCGCCCAGCGCGACCTCATAGCCCAGCGGCAGCAACAATAACACCGGAGAGATAAAGGCGAAGCTCGACCCGAGATACGCCGGGATTTTGCCTTTACAGATAAAGAGATACAGCAGCGTACCGATGCCGTTGAACAGCAGTACGGTAGCCGGGTTAATGTGGAACAGGATTGGCACCAGCACGGTTGCGCCAAACATGGCGAACAGGTGCTGCAAACTAAGCGGGATAGTCTGTAAAAGCGGCGGTCTTTCACTCACCCCGATAGCACGGCGCGTCATAGTGTTTTCCTCTGAGTAGTATCGTTGTTGGTGTTTTATTCAAAAAAAAGCCGACTATCAAAGTCGGCTTATTTATCGTTATTCGATTATTTCGTACCAAAGATCTTATCGCCGGCATCGCCGAGCCCCGGGATGATGTACCCGTGCTCGTTCAGGCCCTGGTCGATAGAGGCGGTATACAGCTCAACGTCCGGGTGCGCTTTTTCCAGTGCCGCGATCCCTTCCGGTGCCGCAACCAGCACCAGCACTTTAATGCTGCTGCAGCCCGCTTTTTTCAGCAGGTCGATAGTGGCAATCATTGAACCGCCGGTTGCCAGCATCGGGTCAACCACCAGCGCCATACGCTCGTCGATGTTGGACACCAGCTTCTGGAAGTAAGGAACCGGCTCGAGGGTTTCTTCGTTACGGTAGATCCCCACCACGCTGATGCGCGCGCTTGGCACATGCTCCAGCACGCCTTCCATCATGCCGAGACCGGCACGCAGGATTGGCACAACGGTAATTTTCTTACCTTTGATCTGCTCAACCTGCACCGGGCCGTTCCAGCCTTCGATGGTGACTTTTTCTGTCTCCAGATCGGAGGTCGCTTCGTAAGTCAGCAGGCTGCCGACTTCAGAGGCCAGTTCGCGAAAACGCTTCGTGCTGATGTCATGCTCACGCATCAGGCCCAACTTGTGTTTAACGAGTGGGTGTTTCACTTCCACAATCTTCATTCTCTTTCTCCTCTGAATGGCATCCGCAAAAAAATCGCGGGATTATACCGCTTTTTTCGGATTGCGCCATACCCATGTTGCTTGACAGGGATCAAGCAAAGACAAAAAACCGGAGACAGGTCTCCGGCTTAAGTGCGAGGTTCTGCCCGGTGGCGCTACGCTTACGCGGGCCTACGTGTAGTGTAGGTCGGGTAAGCGTTAGCGCCACCCGACAATTACAGGTTATCGCCGTTGCTCGCAATCACCTGCTTATACCAGTCGAACGATTTCTTCTTGCTGCGGTTCAGCGTGCCGTTGCCTTCATTGTCTTTATCGACAAAGATAAAGCCGTAGCGTTTTTTCATTTCGCCCGTTCCGGCAGACACCAGGTCGATGCAGCCCCACGGGGTGTAGCCCATCAGATCCACTCCGTCTTCCACCACGGCTTTTTTCATCTCGCGGATGTGCGCGGCGAGGTAATCAATGCGGTACTGGTCGTTCACCGTGCCGTCGCTCTCCTGCACGTCGATTGCGCCAAAGCCGTTTTCAACGATAAACAGCGGCAGCTGGTAGTGATCCCAGAACCAGTTGAGGGAGTAGCGCAGCCCCACCGGGTCAATCTGCCAGCCCCAGTCAGATTTCTGCACGTACGGGTTAGAGACCAGGCTCTTGCTCTCGTCATAGTCCAGCTGCGGGTTGTCCGCCGTCGCCTTGGTGGCGAAGGACATATAATAGCTAAACCCGATGTAATCCACGCAGCCCTGCGTCAGCGCGACTTTATCTTCTTCGGTGATATCCAGCGCGAAGCCGCGACGTTCAAAGTAGTTGAGCAGATGCTGCGGATACTTGCCGCGCACATGGACGTCGGTGAACCAGTAGCGGCGGTGCATGGCGTTCATCGCCATCATCATGTCGTCCGGCGCGCAGGTCAGCGGGTAGATGGGGCACATGGCAATCATGCAGCCGATCTGCAGGGACGGGTTAATCTCGCGCCCCGCCTTCACCGCCAGGGCGCTGGCCACCAGTTCATAGTGCGCGGCCTGGAACATCACCGGCTCACGATCTTCACCCGGCGCGTACTTCAGCCCGGAGTTGGTAAACGGCGCAAAATCTTCATGGAAGTTGGCCTGGTTGTTGATCTCGTTAAAGGTCATCCAGTACTTCACTTTATGCTGATAGCGCTGGAAAACCACTTTCGCAAAACGAACGAAGAAGTCGATCAGCTTACGGTTGCGCCAGCCGCCGTATTCCGTGACCAGGTGGAAAGGCATCTCGAAGTGGGAAAGCGTAATAACCGGTTCGATGCCGTACTTCAGGCACTCGTCGAACAGATCGTCATAGAATTTCAGACCGGCCTCGTTCGGCTCAAGCTCGTCACCTTTCGGGAAGATACGTGTCCAGGCGATGGAGGTACGGAAGCATTTGAACCCCATCTCGGCAAAGAGTTTGATGTCTTCTTTATAGCGGTGGTAGAAATCGATGGCTTCATGGTTAGGGTAATTTTTCCCCTCAAGCACGCCGTTGGTGATTTCGCGCGGTACGCCGTGCGCGCCCGCCGTCATCACATCGGCAACGCTAACGCCCTTGCCGCCCTCTTTCCAGCCGCCCTCAAGCTGATGCGCCGCAACGGCACCACCCCACAGAAAATCTGCTTTAAATCCTGACATTTGCTTTCCCTCATTCTGCGTTATTTTCTGCAAAAACAATTACAGAAACCGGTTTCAGTTCGATGATGTGCAAAGGGGATAGCCGTTGCAAGCAGAACGCCGAAACCGGTTTCATTTTCGTGAACAGAGTCAAGTTTGTCGCCCTGCCTAAGCCAGAGAGAAAAAAAGATCCCCGCACCGAGAATAGGCTCGCAAACGTTTGCCTGGACTGTTAGAATTGCGCCGATTTTTCTTACTAGCTATGCAATCGCGTGGGGACTTGAGCCGTGACCAACAAAACTTCTCTCAGCTACAAAGATGCCGGTGTTGATATTGACGCAGGTAATGCGCTGGTTGACCGAATCAAAGGTGTGGTGAAGAAAACCCGCCGCCCGGAAGTGATGGGTGGTCTGGGTGGATTCGGCGCACTGTGCGCGCTGCCGCAAAAATATCGTGAACCTGTTCTGGTCTCGGGTACTGACGGTGTAGGCACCAAGCTGCGCCTGGCGATGGATTTAAAACGTCACGACACGATCGGTATCGATCTGGTCGCGATGTGTGTGAATGACCTGGTGGTTCAGGGCGCAGAGCCGCTGTTCTTCCTCGATTACTACGCGACCGGCAAACTGGACGTGGATACCGCGGCCAGCGTCATTAACGGTATCGCCGAAGGCTGTCTGCAGTCCGGCTGTGCGCTGGTTGGCGGTGAAACCGCTGAAATGCCGGGCATGTACCACGGCGAAGATTATGACGTCGCGGGCTTCTGCGTCGGCGTAGTAGAAAAATCAGAAATTATCGACGGCAGCAAAGTGGCCGATGGCGATGTGCTGATCGCACTGGCCTCCAGCGGCCCGCACTCTAACGGTTACTCTCTGGTACGTAAAATCCTCGAAGTGAGCGGCTGCGACCCGCTGACCACCGAGCTGGACGGCAAACCGCTGGCCGACCACCTGCTGGCCCCAACCCGTATTTACGTGAAGAACGTGCTGGAACTGATTGAGAATGTTGACGTGCACGCTATCGCCCACCTGACCGGCGGCGGCTTCTGGGAAAACATCCCGCGCGTCCTGCCGGACAACACCCAGGCGGTGATCGACGAATCCTCATGGCAGTGGCCGGCCGTCTTTAACTGGCTGCAGACCGCAGGCAACGTGAGCTCTCACGAAATGTACCGCACCTTTAACTGCGGCGTGGGCATGGTTATCGCCCTGCCAGCAAGCGAAGCGGATAAAGCGGTTAAACTGCTGACCGAAAAAGGTGAAAACGCGTGGAAAATCGGTACGATTAAAGCCTCCGATTCCGAACAGCGTGTGGTCATTGAATGAAAAACATCGTGGTGCTCATTTCCGGCAACGGAAGCAATTTGCAGGCCATCATTGACGCCTGCAAACAGAAGAAAATCAACGGCACCATTCGGGCAGTATTCAGCAACAAGGCCGACGCGTTCGGCCTTGAGCGCGCGCGGGAAGCGAACATTCCTGCGCACGCGCTGGAAGCCAGCCAGTTCGCCGGGCGTGAAGCCTTTGACCGCGAGCTGGTGCAGGAGATTGACGCCTACGCGCCTGACGTGGTGGTGCTGGCGGGCTATATGCGCATCCTGAGCCCGGCTTTTGTTGCGCACTACGCCGGACGTCTGCTGAATATTCACCCTTCTCTTCTGCCGAAATATCCCGGCCTGCACACCCATCGTCAGGTTCTGGAAAACGGCGATGAGGAGCACGGCACCTCCGTGCATTTCGTGACCGACGAGCTGGACGGCGGTCCGGTGATCCTGCAGGCCAAAGTCCCGGTCTTTGACGGCGACAGCGAAGAAGACGTGACCGAACGCGTGCAGACCCAGGAACACGCCATTTACCCGCTGGTGGTAAGCTGGTTTGTCGACGGGCGTCTCGAAATGCGCGACGGCGCTGCCTGGCTGGATGGCGTGAAGTTACCCCCGCAGGGCCATGCGGCGGAAGAGTAGTTTGTTATGTCGGGTGGCGCCGCGCTTACCCGACATCTACCTTGCATTACCCGATATTCCCTTCTCCAACCTTCTAAATTCCCCAACAAAAAAAATAACTGTCATACTTTTCTGGCACTGTTGGACATATCGTGGAAATGCTCGCCATAATAAGGACGAGACGGATTTACCACGTCCTGTGATTGAACTGGAGTGTGAGCTGTAATGGGTCAGGAAAAGTTATATATCGAGAAAGAGCTAAGCTGGTTAGCATTTAACGAACGTGTACTCCAGGAAGCGGCTGACAAAAGTAACCCGCTGATCGAACGCATGCGTTTTTTGGGCATCTATTCCAACAACCTGGATGAGTTCTACAAGGTTCGCTTTGCCGAGCTGAAAAGACGGATCATCATCAGTGAAGAACAGGGCTTAAACTCTCACTCGCGGCATCTGCTGGGCAAAATCCAGTCCCGCGTGTTGAAAGCCGATCAGGAATTTGACGGCCTGTATAACGAACTGCTGCTGGAGATGGCGCGCAATCAAATCTTCCTGATTAACGAACGTCAGCTTTCCGTTAACCAACAAAACTGGCTGCGCCACTATTTTAAACAGTACCTGCGCCAGCACATTACCCCGATTCTCATCAACCGCGAAACCGATCTGGTGCAGTTCCTGAAAGATGACTACACCTATCTGGCCGTAGAAATTATTCGCGGTGAATCCATTCGCTACGCGCTGCTGGAGATCCCGTCCGACAAGGTCCCGCGCTTCGTGAACCTGCCGCCGGAAACCCCGCGCAGACGCAAGCCGATGATCCTGCTGGACAACATCCTGCGCTACTGTCTCGACGACATTTTCAAAGGCTTCTTCGATTACGATGCGTTAAACGCCTACTCGATGAAGATGACCCGTGACGCCGAATATGACCTGGTGCACGAGATGGAGGCCAGCCTGATGGAGCTGATGTCCTCCAGCCTGAAACAACGCCTGACGGCCGAGCCGGTGCGCTTTGTTTATCAGCGCGATATGCCGGACGCCATGGTAGAAATGCTGCGCGAGAAGCTGACCATTTCGCGCTATGACTCCATCGTGCCGGGCGGCCGTTACCACAACTTTAAAGACTTCATTGGCTTCCCGAACGTCGGCAAGGCCAATCTGGTGAACAAGCCGCTGCCGCGCCTGCGCCATCTGTGGTTTGATAAATTCCGCAACGGGTTCGACGCCATTCGCGAGCGCGATGTTCTGCTCTACTATCCGTATCACACGTTTGAACACGTGCTGGAGCTGCTGCGACAGGCCTCGTTCGACCCGAGCGTGCTGGCGATCAAAATCAACATCTACCGCGTGGCAAAAGATTCCCGCATCATCGATGCGATGATCCACGCCGCGCACAACGGCAAAAAAGTGACCGTGGTGGTTGAGCTGCAGGCGCGCTTCGACGAAGAGGCGAACATTCACTGGGCGCGCCGTCTGACGGAAGCGGGCGTGCACGTGATCTTCTCCGCGCCGGGTCTGAAAATTCACGCCAAGCTGTTCCTGATCTCCCGTAAAGAGGGCGACGACGTGGTGCGCTATGCCCACATCGGTACCGGGAACTTCAACGAGAAAACGGCGCGAATTTATACCGACTACTCGCTGCTGACCGCCGATGCGCGCATCACCAACGAGGTACGCCGGGTCTTTAACTTCATTGAGAACCCGTACCGCCCTGTCAGCTTCGACTATCTGCTGGTCTCGCCGCAGAACTCGCGCCGTCTGCTGTACGATATGATTGATAAAGAGATTGCCAATGCCCAGAAAGGGCTGTCGTCCGGCATCACCCTGAAGCTTAACAATCTGGTCGACAAAGGACTGGTGGACAGGCTGTACGCCGCGTCCAGCTCTGGCGTACCGGTTAACCTGCTGATCCGCGGCATGTGCTCGCTGATCCCGGAACTGGAAGGCATCAGCGACAATATTCGGGTCATCAGCATTGTTGACCGTTACCTGGAACACGATCGGGTCTATATTTTCGATAATGCAGGCGACAAACAGGTCTATCTCTCTTCGGCAGACTGGATGACGCGCAATATTGACTACCGAATTGAAGTCGCAACCCCGCTGCTGGATCCGCGTCTGAAACAGCGTATTCTCGACATTATAGAGATCCTGTTCAGCGATACGGTGAAGGCGCGCTATATCGACAAAGAACTCAGTAACCGCTATGTACCGCGCGGCAACCGCCGTAAAGTGCGGTCGCAACTGGCGATTTACGACTATATCAAATCACTCGAGCAACCCGATTAACCTATGCCGATAAATGATAAGACCCCACGCCCGCAGGAATTCGCCGCGGTCGATCTTGGCTCTAACAGTTTCCACATGGTCATCGCCCGTGAGGTGGATGGCGCGCTGCAGATCATCGGTCGTCTGAAGCAGCGCGTACACCTGGCGGATGGCCTTGATGAACGCAGCATGCTCAGCGAAGAGGCGATGGAGCGCGGGTTAAACTGCCTGTCGCTGTTTGCTGAACGCTTGCAGGGCTTCTCGCCCTCCAGCGTATGCATCGTGGGCACCCACACCCTGCGTCAGGCGCTGAACGCGCCAGAGTTTCTCAAGCGGGCCGAAAAGGTGATCCCCTACCCGATTGAGATCATCTCCGGTAACGAGGAAGCGCGTCTGATCTTCATGGGCGTCGAGCACACCCAGCCGGAAAAAGGGCGCAAGCTGGTGATCGACATCGGCGGCGGTTCTACGGAGCTTGTGATCGGCGAAGACTTTGAGCCTCGCCTGGTGGAAAGCCGCCGCATGGGCTGCGTCAGCTTCGCGCAGATGTATTTCCCGGGCGGCACCATCACCCGCGAGAACTTCCAGCGTGCACGTATGGCGGCTGTCCAGAAGCTGGAAAACCTGGCCTGGCAGTACCGCATTCAGGGCTGGAACGTGGCGCTGGGCGCGTCGGGCACCATCAAGGCAGCGCATGAAGTGCTGCTGGCAATGGGTGAAAAAGATGGGTTCATCACGCCCGAACGCCTGACGCTGCTGACCGACGAAGTGCTGAAGCATAAAAGTTTTGACGCCTTAAGCCTGCCGGGGCTTTCCGACGAGCGTAAGGCGGTCTTCGTGCCGGGGCTGGCCATTCTCTGCGGCGTGTTTGATGCGCTGGCCATTAAAGAGCTGCGCCTGTCCGACGGCGCGCTGCGCGAAGGCGTGCTGTACGAAATGGAAGGCCGCTTCCGCCATCAGGATATTCGCAGCCGCACCGCGCAAAGCCTGGCCAACCAGTACAACATCGACCGCGAGCAGGCGAAGCGCGTGCTGGACACCACGGTGCAGATGTATGAACAGTGGGAAGAGCAGAATCCGAAGCTCGCGCACCCGCAGCTTGCCGCGCTGCTGAAATGGGCCGCGATGCTGCACGAGGTGGGGCTGAACATCAACCATAGCGGGATGCACCGCCATTCGGCCTATATTTTGCAAAACAGCGATCTGCCAGGCTTCAACCAGGAGCAGCAAACCATGATGGCGACCCTGGTGCGGTATCACCGCAAAGCCATCAAGCTCGACGACCTGCCGCGCTTCACGCTGTTTAAGAAAAAGCAGTTCCTGCCGCTCATTCAGCTGCTGCGTCTGGGCGTGCTGCTCAATAACCAGCGTCAGGCGACCACCACGCCGCCCACGCTGAAGCTGAAAACCGACGACCATCACTGGACGTTGAGCTTCCCGCACGACTGGTTCAGCCAGAACGCGCTGGTCCTGCTGGACCTGGAAAAGGAGCAGCAGTACTGGGAAGCGGTCACCGGCTGGCTGCTCAAAATCGAGGAAGAGAGCGCCGACGTCGCCGCGTAACGGTTCAGGCGTCCGCGCAGGACGCCTCTGTTTCCAGCAGTGACTCAAGCGGTGCCGGTCTGCCAATCAGATAGCCCTGCACATAATCAATACCTAGCGCGTGAACCGCGCTACGTATCTCTTCGGTCTCGACATATTCCGCCACCACCAGCATCTTCTTCATGCGCGCCAGATGGCAGATAGACGCCACAATCTGATAATCCAGGCTGTTGTTGACGATATTTCGGATGAAGTCGCCGTCGATTTTAAGAATATCTGCGTCCACGCTTTTTAGCCGCGCGTAGCTTGCATAGCCGGTACCAAAATCATCAATCGCAATGCGTACCCCCATTTTCTGCAGCTGACTGAGGATATGCAGCGCCTGCTCCGCGTTGCAGAAGTTGCTGCACTCCGTCACTTCAAAGATCAGCTGCCACGGCTCAATAGCGTATTTCGCCAGCACGCGGCTCACCTCAAGCGGGAACTGCACCCGGCACACTGTTGAAGGCGCCAGATTAATAGCAAAGCGCTGGCCGGGCAGTCTTTCCCGATGCGCGGCCAGGAAGCGCAGCGTATGCTCAAGCACCCACAGATCCACCCGGGAGGACAAACCAAACTCCTGCGCGACGGGCAGGAACTGATCGGGGGAGATCAGTATCCCATTGGTGTCCGGCATCCGCAGCAGGACTTCGTGATAGCAATCGCCACGCAGGCCGCGAACGGGTTGAACCAGCAGGATGAATTCGTCGTTGTCGAGCGCCTTCTGCAGGCGGCTCATCATCGCGACTTTATCCTTCAGGCTGCGCTGCAAATGGACGGCACCGCGCTGCTGAAGATTTTCCGGGTGATTAGAGGAGAGTGACAGATCGGCCACCACCGCCAGCTCCCCCAGCACCAGATAAAGATGGTTAACAGGGGACCGGACATAGCAGTAGCTTACGCCAACCTGCGGCTGCAGCGGCATGCCGTCCCAGACAAAGCGGAACTGCTTGATATGCTCGTCCAGGGCGTCAATCCGCTGCTGGTGCGATTCCGCGTTGAGCCGCACCGCCATGTCATATCCGGTGAGGTGATACACCTGCTCATTGGGCTGGAGCGTACCGTTAACCCACTGCGCCAGCTGCTGTTTGTACTGAATACGCAGCTGCACGCCGTAATTTCGGCCCAAAATTTCCAGCTCCGGAATGCGCAGCAGGCAGAGCGCCGACCACGGATTCTTCGCCAGATCGCGCGACAGCGCCCGCAGGTTAGGCATATGGACAACCGGATCGAGCAGTGCCAGCCTGCGGGCGTGTTTGTTCACCGCGCGCTGCCGGGTCGCCAGCATCGACATATAAATCACCACAAACGAAAAGACCAGGTAACTGGAAGAGGTGATCGCCAGCTGAATATCGTACCCCGCGTTCACTGGGATATAGCGGTAAAAATAGTGAATGGACACCAGCAGTATCGGGGTCCAGATCAGCGAAATCAGCTTATAGCCAAAACGCATCGCGCCCCAGAGCATCACCGGCATCAGCAGCGACAGGGTATAGTTAGTGGTGAAGATGGAGCTGTTTTCATTTATCGGGAGCAGCAGCAGCGACAGCAGCCCGCCAAGCGCAATCGCCCACAGCAAAAACTCCGCGGCCGTCACCTTTTTATCTATCTGGAAACGGATCTGCGAGAGAAGACTTTTGATATAGCGCGGATGACGGATCAGGCGGATCAGCAGGTAGCTCAACGGCACGCCCGTCAGCCCGCTGACCAGCAGCGCCTGGTAGTTAATGAGCGTACGAATGTTAAGAGGGTTCAACCCCGCGAGGCTCTGGCGACTCTCATACACGCCCAGATACACCGCAAACTGAAACAGCACCAGAAACAGCGTCGCGGGGCAGATGACCTGCCAGAAGATGCGCTGCGCCATCAGCCGGATGTCGCCGTACGCCGTCATATTGCGTCTGGGCGCAAACACCCGGTAGCCGCCCCAGCTGAGGACTAAAGGGACAATAAAATGGAGCACCCCGGCAACCGTTTCGAACATCCCGACCGACGGGTAATAGCGGATAAACAGCGACAACACGATCCCGGGAAGGGCTTCCAGGCCAAAGAACATCATTAGCGAGAGCAAAAAGGAGAGCGGTAAATAATAAAGCGCCGCGATACCGTCCCCCAGCTGCGTGAACGTATTTGCCACGCTCAGCACGGGAAGCAAAACCACCGGTAATAGTAGCGGCAATGCCCACCAACGGTATTTATTGTTTTTCAGAAAAGCGAAAATCTTCATAGATGCCCGGTTAAACCCCTTTTTCTCCAGAGGGAAGATAAAGACAGGCATCCAACCTGACCTGGCGCCACCCCGCGACGTGCAGAGTGAACAGTGTGGAGGAGGGATTTTAAATATCAGAGCCGGGAATCCGTTGACTTAAATCAAACTATTTCACGCAAATAAGCCTTGCAGAAGAATTTTGTGAAATAATTTTCTTCATATTATCAATATGGTAAATGCAATTATTAATTTCAATAACAATAGTTAATGCAAACGTTGACGGTTATTTACACATCACAGAATTGACCCCATCTTCCCGCTGTGCCTTAATATCCTTATCGCCCGGGAGGGCTTATCCAGGAAAAACAGAGTGAGTCAGGTCACGCGTATGCGCAAACGACATCGATTTAACACCCGAATGACCCGCATCATACTGCTTATCAGTTTCCTGTTTTTCTTTGGCCGCTTCGTTTACTCTTCGATTGGCGCCTGGTACCACCATCAGGACAAAACCCAGTCACCGCAATCCAGCCTGACCGTCGACACCGCTGACCGCTAACCCCCCGAAGGATGTTGTACGAGCCGAATAAGGGCCGCGATCCCTTTGCTGAGGATTTTATCCTGCCGCATTACCACCGCCAGCTGCCGCTGCAGCATGGGCGTCAGCGACATCACGCATAGCCCCTCGCGATCGTCATCCTGTTCTACCGCCATTCGCGGCACGATGCTGTAGCCCAGCCCCGCGCGAACCATGCGTTTGATCGCCTCGATGCTGCCAAGCTGCATCACCGGCGCCATCGCTACCCCATGGGCGGCAAACCAGCCATCGATCAGCGCCCGGGTCCCGCTGCCTGTCTCAAAGGCGATCAGCGGCTGGGCATGGAGCGCCTCCGGGGTTAACTCCCTGAAAGCGTCCTGCTGCTCCCTTGAGGCGATAAAGACAAACTCTTCGTCCATCACCGGCATGACGTCCAGCGCTCTGCCGCTGACCGGCAGGGTCACCAGCCCCATATCGAGACGGTTCTCTTCAATGGCCCTGACGATGTCGAGGGTGTTGCCCGTCGTGACTCCCACGCTCAGGAGCGGATAGTCGCGGCGTAGCTGCTCCAGCAGCGGCGGCAGAAGATGAATGCAGGCCGTCGCCCCCGTGCCAAGGGTAATGGTGCCGCTCACGTCGTGGCTAAACGCATTCACGGCCCGGATGGCGTCATCCACCACCTGCTGAATACGCTCCCCGTGCGCCAGCAAGGTTTCTCCGGCAGCCGTCGCCTTAATCCCTCGCCCGGTACGCTCCACCAGCCGCGTTTGCAGAAACTGCTCCAGCTGGCGTATTTGCAGGCTGACGGCGGGCTGGGAGAGGCCCAGAACGTCCGCTGCCGCTGAAAAGCTGCCGCGCTGGTGAACCAGGCGGAAGGTGGCGAGATAGCCCAGATTAAGCGTCGTCATTCAAAGTTTCTCTTATACCGTGCATAAGGTTGCAGCCCTGCCAGCACAATACCGCGCCCGTTATGCTCAGGACAACTGCATAACGGAATGAAAACTCATGGAAACCTCTGCCCTTCCTCGTCGCCTCGCCCTCACCGCCGGGTGTAATCAACTCATCAACTGGGGGATTTCATTTTATATGCCCGGCACCTTTGCGCGGGCCATTTCAGCCGACCGGGGATGGTCGTCACCGCAGATTTACCTCGGCCTGACGCTGGCGATGCTGGTGATGGCGGCGGTATCTCCTTTTGTCGCCCGCCTGCTGGCACGCTTTGGCGGTCAAAAAGTGGTGATGGTCGGGACGCTGCTGATCGCCGCAAGCTGCGCAGAAATGGCGTATACCCGGACGCTTTATGGCTGGTACGGCGCCTGGATTGTCGCCGGCACTGGGATGCGCCTGTCGCTGTACGATGCGCTGTTCGCCGCGCTGGTCAACCTCTACGGGCAGCAGGCGCGAAGAACGATCTCACGCGTCACGCTGGCGGGCGGGCTGGCCTCCGCCGTCTTCTGGCCGCTGGGCGATGGCCTGCTTCACATCATGAGCTGGCAGGACGCGTTACGCATTTATGCCCTGCTTGGCCTGCTGAGCGCAGTGCTGATCCGCACGCTTCCCCGGCAGCGGCTGACGGAAAACACGAAGGCCATCGCGCCGCCCCTGCGCAACGAGCGGCGTAACGCCTGGCTTTATGCGGCCTTCATCGCCCTTATCACCTTTGTCTCTAACGGCACCTCCACCCATCTGCCGGAGTTTATTGCCCACTTTGGCCTGCCGGTCGCCATTGGCATGCTGTGGGGGATCGGCCAGACGGGCGCGCGCTCGCTGGAGGTGCTGGCAGGTGGCCGCTTAACCCCCTTCAAACTTACGCTCTTTACCGCTCTTGCTATGCCGCTGTGTTTTCTTGTGGGAATAAGCAGCGCCCTGTTTGTCTGGTGCGCGGCCGGGTTTGTGCTGGGCTACGGCGCCATCAACGGACTGGTCACCATAGTAAAAGCCACGCTGCCACTGGAGCTGTTTAGCGCGGAAAGCTATGCCCGCCGCACGGGCATGCTGCTTATCCCGGGCCAGCTGATGGCCGCAGCCGCACCGTTTGCCTATGCGTGGCTGAACAAAACGCTGGGGATCGCGGGTGCAATGGGAGTGTCGACGGGGTTAACGCTGGTGATTGCCGGGCTGGCGATAGCGATCGTGCGCCGTCCCGGGAGGCAAACTGTATCGCACTGTATCCCGCGCGACGCGCTGACAAACGGGTACAAAACGCCCCCTCCGGCAAATATCTCCGATACATAAAAATGGTTTTCTTTCCCTGTCGTCATTCAGAACCGATGAGGAGAGAACCATGATTCGTCGTTACGCAATTTTACCCCTGCTCGTCCTGGCCTCTGTAACACATGCCCAGGCCACGCCGCTGGACAACCTGAGCGCCGCGGACGTTAACGGCCCCGCCGCCGTTGCCCCGCTGGCGCAGCCGCAACCGCCGGCAAAACTGATCGTCGATCCGCCGCTTTCCGGGCCGCTGAGTAAAGGCGCGGTGTTTATCCAGTACCGAGCCGAAAACCTGCGCATCGAGCCGGTATTCGGACCTGAAGCGCTCAAGGTCACCCCGCGCATCGGGCACATTCACGTGGTGGTGGACGGCGCGCCGTGGCACTGGGCTGACGCCAGCGGAGAGCCGGTGATTCTGGTGGGACTCCCCGCCGGTAAACACAAGGTGACGATTATTCTGGCCGACCCGACGCACAAGCCGCTCGACCACAAAACCATTGAATTCACCGTTCCGCCCCACGCGGCGGTCCACCATTTTTAAGGAGTCTGAAGATGAAAGCACTGACTGTACTGACGGCAGGCCTGCTGGGGCTTTCCGCCAGCGCCTTTGCACAGAGCAAAACCAGCGTCGTGCTGGTGCACGGCGCGTTTGCCGACGGCAGCAGCTGGAATAAGGTGATTACCCTGTTGCAGAAACAGCACGCAGAGGTCATTGCCGTCCAGCTGCCGCTCACGTCGCTTAACGATGACGTTGCGGCCACAAAGCGGGCCATCGCCCGCGCCCAGGGGGATGTCGTGCTGGTGGGTCACTCCTGGGGCGGCACCGTGATTAGCGAAGCGGGCAACGATGCGCGGGTGAAATCGCTGGTGTATGTGGCGGCGTTCGCGCCGGATGCCGGCCAGTCAACGGCGGACCTCGCGGGAAGCTACCCGCCGCCGCCGGGCAGCGCGGGCATCGCCAAAACGGCGGACGGCTATTTATATCTGCCAACGGACGCCGTCAGGAAGGATTTCGCGCCGGACGTGAAGCCCGAGGAACAAACTGCAATCGCGGCCACGCAGGGGCCAATTAAGGCCGATGCGTTTGGTGAAAAGGTGACCCACGCGGCGTGGCATGTTAAGCCGAGCTGGTTTGTGGTCAGCAAAAATGACCGAATGATCAACCCCGATCTTGAACGTGCGATGGCGAAGACGATCCATGCGAAAACCACCGAGGTCTCCGCGAGCCACGTGTCGATGGTGAGCCAGCCGGAGGCTATCGCCCGGACGATTGAGCAGGCGATTGAAGCAAAGTAATTTTTTGCGAATTGTAGGCCGGGTAAGCGCAGCGCCACCCGGCAAAAAAATAGCCTCAGCGCCCGCCATCCGCGGGATAATCCCGATTAATCCACGCGTGGTCCTCTTCCCAGGTGAACATCCACTTGCGCACCGGCCCGGCCATCACGTTGAGATAATAGCTGTCATACCCGGCCATCGTCGCCACCGGGTGGTATCCCTTCGGCACCATGACCACGTCACGGTTATAGACCGCCATGCACTCATCCAGCGCTCTGTCGTCGGTGTAAACCCGCTGCACGCAGAACCCCTGCTCCGGGTTGAGGCGATGGTAGTAGGTCTCCTCCAGGTAAGTCTCCCGGGGCGGGTTATCCGTGTCGTGCTTGTGGCTCGGGTACGAGCTGGTACAGCCCTCGTTGGTCCAGACCTCCACCACCAGCAGGCTGTCGGCGGGCTTATCTTCCGGCAGAATGTTGTGCACGTAGCGCTGGTTGTGGCCCTTGCCGCGCGCCTCAGCGTCGATATCCTGCGGCGCAATCAGCCGCGTCGGATACGTGCCCTTGCCGGGGGCGGCGCAGACCGCCAGCTCGAGCCTCGTCAGCGCCTTCACCTGCACCGTCTCCTGCGGGGTAACGTACACCGCCCACGGCTTGATGCGCTCGAACGGGCTCATCCGCTCGCCGATGTCGTTAAACTGCGCGGAAGGCGTGCTGATGGAGGCGCGCCCGGCGACCAGCACCAGACAGCGCTCTTCGCTGACGGCGGGCAGCGTCAGCGTCTGCCCCTCCTGCAGCTCATACGCCTCAAAGCCGACGTATCCCCACCCTGCGCGTTCCGGCGTGACGGACTGGGTCCGCCCCTCCGCGTTCGGCTGTTGCCAGCGTGATAACAGACGTGACATGTCACCTCCTCAAATCAGTCCGGCGTCGCGCGCCAGACGGCTCAGGTTGTTATACCCCAGACGGGCGTAGGTCAGCGGATGGGCAACCGCCGGGTCCTGCTCCGCCTCCACCACCAGCCAGCCGTGATAGTCCTGCGCCTTCAGCAGCCGCATGATCGGCGGATAATCCACGCAGCCGTCGCCCGGCACCGTAAACACGCCGCTCAGTACCGCATCAAGGAAGCTGGTTTTACGGTTTTTCACGTCCGCCAGCACGTCGGCGCGCACGTCTTTGCAGTGAACGTGGTTGATGCGCGACGCCCAGCGCTGCGCCACCGCCAGCGGATCGGCCCCGGCAAAGGTCAGGTGACCGGTGTCCAGCAGCAGTCCAACCTCTTCGCCGGTATGGGTCATCAGGTTGTCCACGTCGTCAGCGGACTCAATCACCGTCCCCATATGGTGGTGATAGGCAATCTGCACCCCCTGCTGCTGGGTGTAGCGGGCAAATTCCGTGAGCTTCTCGCCATACTCCCTCCAGCGTGCCTGTGGGAAACGCGGGCGCAGATGCACCGGCGTCTGCTGCTCGCCGTGAATGCAGCCGCTCACTTCCGCAAACACCAGCACCTTCGCCCCCAGCTCGCGCAGCAGCGTCAGGTGGGACTGCACGGCGGCGATCTCCGCCTCCACGCTGCGCTCCAGCAGTCGGCCGGAGTACCAGCCGGAGACCAGCTGCAGGTCATGGCGCTGCAGGATGGGGCCAAGCAGCCGCGCTTCGCGCGGGAATTTATTGCCCAGTTCGAACCCTGCAAAACCGGCCTCTTTACCTTCGCTCAGGCAGGTCTCCAGCGGCGTCTCTGCGCCCAGAGAAGGCAGATCGTCGTTCGTCCACGTCAGCGGGTTAATGCCCAGTTGTACACTCATTGTCGTCTCCATTATGCGTGTCCGCGCTCGCGCCACCAGGCGATAAGCTGCAGGTAGTTGTCCCGGATGCGCGCCACCAGCTGCGCATCGTCAATATCGTGCTTCAGCCACGCGCGGGAGGCATCGCCGAACAGCGTGCGCCCTACGGCGAAGCCTTTAACCAGCGGCTGCCCCGCTGCGGCCCTGAAGTCGGCGCGCAGCTGTTCTGCAGGGGCATCCAGGCCGAGGATCACCACCCCGCGGCAGTGCGGGTCCCGGCGTTCGATAATCTCGCTCAGCGCCGTCCAGCCGTCGGCGGAGAGCGGCGGCAGCTTCCACCAGTCCGGGTAAATGCCGAGGTTGTAGAAGCGGGAGATGGCGCGCAGGTAGAGCTCGTCGCTGCGCGGCATGGTCGCAGGCAGGATCACCTCCAGCAGCAGCTCGTGCCCGGACCGGCAGCAGGCGTGGTACACCTCGGCGATTTTCTGCTCCTGCTCCAGGCGCAGGCCGTGGGCGTCTTCCGGATGGAAAAAGACCAGGCACTTCACCACGTGCTCCTGCGGCCAGCTGATAAGCTGGGTGCCGATGTTGCCGTGCTCCATCTCCAGCGGCCGGGAGCCCGGCAGCTCAATGGGGCGACCAATCCACCACCCCTCGCCGGTGATGGCGTTCAGCGCGTCCTGTCCAAAGGTGCCGTCGCACAGCAGGCCCGCTTTGCCCTCCAGCCCGGCCCGGCTCGCCGCCTCGCGGCTGGCCTGCAGGATCAGCTGCTTGAGCGCCGGAATACGTTTGAGCGACGCGCCGCACTGCAGCGCCATATCCTCAAGCTGGCTGCGGTGGTCGAACGCCATTACGCACAGCTCCGGCCATTCGCGGCGACGGGTGGTCACCCGGTGCAGATGGTTCAGACGCGGGTCGAGATCCGGGCGCGGCACATCCGCAGCGCGAGAGAGATAGTCATCCAGCTCGATTTTGCTCGGCATCGCCGGGGCGCAGCCGTGGCGCGAGACCACCAGCGCGCCGCAGGCGTTGGCATAGCGACACGCCTGCTCCCAGCCCTCGTCGTTCAGGTAGCCGCGCAGCAGGCCGGACATAAACGCATCCCCCGCGCCGAGGACGTTCAGCACCTCCACGCGCACGCCGGTCACCGTCAGGCCGTCGTCCAGCCGGGGCGGAATGGCGTCGGTATAGACCGAGCAGCCGAGCGCACCGCGCTTGCAGACCAGCGTGGCCTGGCTCACCGCACGCACCTGCCCCAGCGCCTGCAGGGTCTCCGTGCTGCCGCCCGCGATATGGAACTCCTCCTCGGTGCCGACAATGACGTCGAAGAGGTGCAGCACCTCCTGCAGCTCGCGAGTGACCTTATCCGCGGCGATAAAGCGCGTTTCGCCGTCGCCTAAGGAGGTCAGCCCCCACAGCACCGGACGGTAGTCGATGTCCAGCACCGTGCGCACGCCGTGACGGCGGGCATAGCCCAGCGCCGTCAGCACCGCCTCGCGGGTCTGAGGATGAGAAAGGTGAGTCCCGGTGATGGCAAGACACCGTGCGGAGGCAATGTAGCTTTCGTCCACATCGCTGGCCGTAATGGCCATATCCGCGCAGTTATCGCGATAAAAAATCAGAGGAAAGGTGTCCCGGTCTTTAATGCCGAGTAGCACCAGCGCCGTGAGGCGGTCTTTATCGGTAATCAGATGGCTGGTATCGCAGCCCACCTGGCTGAGCTCTTCGCGCAGGAAGCGGCCCATATGCTCGTCGCCGACGCGCGCCAGCATCGACGAGCGCAGCCCCTGGCGCGCGGTGCCGTACGCCACGTTGCCGGACGAGCCGCCGAGGTATTTGGCGAAGCTCGACACATCCTCCAGACGGGCACCAATCTGCTGACTGTAGAGGTCTACCGCCACGCGGCCCATGCATATCACATCAAACTGCTTTTCCACGTTGATACCTCATCAGACAATGTCATTCACGTTCAGCCAGCGGCCTTCACGGTGCGAGAGCGCGATCGCGTCCAGCACGCGCGACACCTTCCAGCCCTCTTCGAAGTCCGGCCACATCGGCGCGTCGGCGGCAATCCCGTCCACCAGGTCGCGCACCTCCACCGTTTTTTGATCGTTAAAGCCAATCCCATGGCCTGCACCCATGCAGAACGCGGCGTAGTCCGGGTGTGCCGGACCGACGAGCAGGGTGCGAAACCCCTGACGGTTTACCGGATCGTCATGCAGATAGAGCTTCAGCTCCGCCATGCGCTCCTGGGTAAAGCTGATGGCGCCTTTGGTCCCGGTAATGACGTACGACAGCCCCATCTTGCGGCCGCAGGCGACGCGGGAGGTTTCAATCACGCCCTGCGCCCCGCCCGCGAAGCGCACCATCGCGTGGGCCTGGTCCTCGTTTTCGACGGCAATCATGTCTGACGACCCGGCCTTCGCCGGACGTGCCGGGACAACAATCTTCAGGTCACCGCAGACCTGCTCGATCTCCCCGACCAGGTACTGGGCCATGTTGACGATATGCGCCGCCAGGTCGCCCAGCGCCCCCAGCCCGGCGGTCTCTTTGAAGCAGTGCCAGTGAATGGGCGAGCGCGGGTCGGCCATATAGTCTTCGTTGTGGGTGCCGTAGAAGTGGATCACCTCGCCAATCTCGCCGCGGGCGATAATCTCCTTCGCCAGCTGCGCCGTCGGGTTCTTCATGTAGTTGAACCCCACCAGCGTTTTCACCCCGGCCCGCTTCGCGGCGTCGACCATCTCGCGCGCGTCGTGGGCGTTCAGCGCCAGCGGCTTCTCCGAGTAGACGTGCTTGCCGTGACGGATCGCCTCCAGCGCCATCTCTTTGTGCAGGTGGTTGGGTGAGCAAATATCCACCACGTCAATCGCCGGGTCGGCCACCAGCGCCCGCCAGTCGCCGGTGGAGCGGTTGAAGCCAAACGCCTGCGCGCGCGCTGCCGCCAGCTCCGGCGTGACTTCCGCTACCATCTCGCGCACCAGCCTGCCGCGCAGGTTGAACACCGTCGGGGCCTGGGCATAGGCGATAGCGTGCGCCTTGCCGATATACCCGGTGCCAATCAATCCAATACGAACCTCTTTCATCACTATCCTCACAGTGCGCCGCGACGGCTCTTGGCGTAGGTATCAAACGCCACCGCCAGAACGATAATTAGCCCGGTGATAATCTGCTGGTAGTAGGCCGAGACGTTCATCAGCACCAGGCCGTTAATCAGAATCCCCATGATGATGGAGCCGATAATGGTGCCGCCGATGCGCCCGTAGCCGCCCATCAGCGAGGTGCCGCCAATCACCACCGAGGCGATGACGCGCAGCTCAAAGGAGATCCCGGCCACCGCCTCGGCGCTCCCCAGACGCGCGCTCAGAATGAAGCCCGCCAGCCCCGCCAGGCAGCCGATCAGCACGTAGACGCTGACCAGCACGCGCTTGACGTTGACCCCCGCCAGGCGCGCCGCCTCCGGGTTGCCGCCGATGGCGTAAACGAAGCGCCCCCAGCGGGTTTTATGCAGCGCCAGATAGCCGCCGAGGGCGACGATGGCGAAGATCCAGATCGGAATGGAGATGCCGAGCAGCTCCCCGCGCCCCCACCAGCGGTAGCCCTGATCGAAACCGGCGATCGGCGCGCCGTCGTTGATCACCAGCGTCAGGCCGCGCCAGATGGTCATCCCGCCGAGGGTGACGATGAACGGCGGCAGGCGCAGGCGGGTCACGCCCAGACCGTGCAGGAAGCCAATCGCCGTGCCCATCGCCAGACAAATCCCCAGCCCAATCAGCCAGCTCATGCCGCCCCAGGCGTTCGGGTCGACGGTGGTGAAGTTGTCGCCCTTAATCACGTACGCCGCGGTCATGGCGCACACCGCCAGAATGGAGCCCACGGAGAGGTCAATCCCGGCGGTCAGGATGACGAAGGTCATCCCCACGGCCATGATCCCGTAGATGGAGACTTCGGTCAGGATGTTGAAAATATTGCGTTCAGAGAAAAAGTTGCTGTTCTGCGACTGGAAGAAGATCAGCAGCAGGATCATGAAAATCAGCACCCCGAAGCGCTCGAAGAAGGCGATGGGATCGATGCGTCCGGCGCGTTTGACCGGGGCCTGCGTTTTAGAAATCATCTGCGTCATGAGAAACTCCGTTATGCCGCGTTCAGGGCGTTGTGGTTGATGGCCATCATCGTCATCAGCCGTTCTTCGTTAGCGTCGTCACCGTGGATCTCGCCGGTCACTCGCCCTTCGCTGAGGGTGATGATCCGGTCTGACACCGCCATCACTTCAGGCAGATCGGAGGAGATCACGATCACCGCCACGCCCTTTTTCGCCATGTCAAACAGCACCTGGTGCACTTCCGATTTGGTCCCCACGTCGATGCCGCGCGTCGGCTCATCGACGATCAGCACCCGCGGGTTGAGCGCCATGCAGCGCGCGAGGATCACCTTTTGCTGGTTACCGCCGGAGAGCTTGCGCACCTCCTGCGCGCTGTTGACCATTTTGATCTGCAGCGCCTTGCGGTAGGACTCGATCAGATCGTCCTCTTTGCGGGTGTTCACGAACCAGCGCCACTGCAGCAGCGAGGAGAGGCAGGAGAGCGACAGGTTGTCGCGAATCGACAGCCCCAGCACCGCCCCCTCTTTTTTGCGATCTTCCGGCACCAGCGCCACGCCCTGGTCAAGGGCATAGAGCGGGTCGCGCGGCTGGTACGGTACTCCGTCCAGCTCAAAACTCCCGGAGGTAAACGCGTCTGCGCCAAACAGGCAGCGGGCCACTTCGGTGCGCCCGGCGCCTACCAGCCCGGCAATGCCTAAGACCTCCCCGGCGTGGACGTGGAAGCTGATGTCGTGCAGGGCGATGCCGTGCGGATCCAGCGGCGGCTTTTCGCGGCTCAGCCCCTTCACGGCCAGGCGGACGGGTTTATCCTCATGGTGGGTTTCGCTGGCGGGACGGCGGTTAAACGCCACGTCGCGCCCGACCATCAGGCGGATCAGCTGCTCTACGTTCGTTTCAGCCACCGCGCCGGTGCCGGTGAAACGGCCGTCCTGGAAAACGGTGAAGCGGTCGCAGAGCTGGAAAACCTCGTGCAGGCGGTGGGTGACATAGATAATGCTCACGCCGCGGTTTTTAAGCTCGCGCACCACGCGGTGCAGGCTTTCCACCTCGCTGTCGCTCAGCGCGGCGGAGGGTTCGTCCATAATGATGAGCCGGGCGTTGAGGGTCAGCGCCCGGGCGATCTCCACCATCTGCTGCTGGGCCACGCTCAGACGGGCGACCGGGGTGGTCGGTGCAACGTTCAGCTGCAGATAGTCGAGAATGACCTGCGCCTCCTGATTGACCGCCTTTTCGTCGACGATCAGGTTACGTTTACGCGGCTCGCGCCCGAGAAACATGTTTTCCGCGACGGTCATGTTGGGCAGCAGGTTGAATTCCTGATAGATGGTGATAATGCCCTTGTTCTGCCGTTCCACCGGGGAGTCGTCCACCGGCAGCGTTTCGCCGTTGAACCAGATCTCCCCGCGGGTTTGCGGCTGCGCCCCCGCGAGCGCCTTCAGCAGCGTGGATTTACCCGCCCCGTTTTCCCCCAGCAGAGCGTGGATCTCCCCCGCGCCGACGGTCAGCTGGGCGCTGCTTAACGCCCAGACGCCGGAAAAGCTTTTTGCCAGGTCGGTCACTTTCAGTAAGGGTTGCGACATCGGTCTGCTCCTCCTTTAGAGTGAGCCGCCGCGCCAGCGGCGGCTACGGATAAATCAGTTACCGGCCTCACCGATACGCTCAGCCTGCTGCAGGTTCTCTTTGGTGATCAGCGTCGGCGGATAGTCGGCCCCGGTGATGGCCTTCTTCTCGCGCACGTTGGCCACCAGCTGGCTCATCGCCGTCTGCACCGCAAAGCCCGGACGCTGGTCCGCCGTTACCGCCAGCCAGCCGTCGCGCACGCGGGCCAGCGCTTCCGGTACCGCGTCAAAGCCGGTGACCAGAATTTCGCCCGGCTTCACGCCCTGGCTCTGCAGGGCTTCGATCGCCCCCAGCGCCATATCGTCGTTGGCGGAGAGGATCACCTGCGGGCGTTTCGGCAGCGAGGGCAGCACGCTTTCCACGATGCGCATCCCTTCAGAACGCATCCAGTTGCCTGTCTGATCGGCAACAATCTTGTACTTATCCCCGCCCGCCTTCAGGCTGTCGCGGATCCCTTTGGTGCGTTCGATGTTGGAGGAGGAGCCCGGCTGGCCGGTCAGCAGAATGATTTCCGCCCCGTCGGGGAATTTGGTTTTCACAAAATCGCCAATCGCCTGGCCGCCCTTGTAGTTGTTGGCGCCAAAGTGCGGCACTTTTTTCTGGCTGTCGACGGAGCGGTCAAGGGTGACCACCGGCAGCTTCGCATCCTGAATTTCATCCACCGCGCTGGAGACCGCGTTCACGTCGTTCGGGGAGACGATAAAGCCCTGCGCCCCGCGGGTGATGGCGTTTTCCAGGTCAGCCACCTGCTTCGGTGAACTGCCCTGCCCGTCCAGCACCTGAAGCTTCACGCCCATCTCTTTTGCGGCTTTTACCGCCGTGCGCTGCATGTGAACTTCAAACGGCATGGCCAGGTTTGGCGTACTGAACACAATTTGCTCGTTTTCGGCGAGGGCGGCCCCGGACGTCATGGCGATGAGGGCGGCTACGATCAGTTTTTTCATTATTATGTCTCTCTGTGTAGGGTGGTTGTGTTTAGAGGACGATCTCGCGCTGGCTGCGCAGTGACTCCAGCGCTTTATCCGCGAGGTACAGCGCACGTTCACCATCATCGCCGCTGCAGTCAGGCACCGCTTCGCCGCGCAGGACCGCAACAAAGTGTTCCCATTCCGCGGCGTAAGCGGATTTGTAGCGCTGCAGGAAGAAGTGTTCCGGCAGCGCGCTGGTGCAGCCCTGTTTGCCGTAGTGCTGCACCTGGTTTTCCAGAATGTTGCCCGCGCACAGCAGCCCTTCGGAGCCGTGCAGTTCCAGGCGCTGGTCGTAGCCGTAAGAGGAGCGGCGGCTGTTGACGATGGTCGCCATCGCGCCGGAAGCGTATTTCAGGACGATAAACGCGGTATCGATGTCGCCTGCCTCGCCAATCGCCGGATCCACCAGGTTGCTGCCCTGGGCATACACCGACACCGGCTCTTCGCCCATGATGAAGCGCGCCATGTCAAAGTCATGAATGGTCATATCGCGGAACATGCCGCCGGAGACGCGCACGTACTCCGCGGGCGGCGGAGACGGATCGCGGGAGATGATGAGCAGCGATTCCGGCTTGCCGATGCGCCCGGCCTGCGCGTCGGTTTTCACGCGGCGGAACTGTGGGTCAAAGCGGCGGTTAAAGCCGATGAACAGCGGCACGTCGTACTCTTTGACCACCTTCAGGCAGTCGCGCACGCGGGCGAGGTCGAGGTGGACCGGCTTTTCGCAGAAGATGGCCTTGCCGTGGCGGGCGGCCATTTCAATCAGGTCCGCGTGGGTATCGGTGGCGGAGGCGATCAGCACGGCGTGAACGTTAGGGTCGGTCATCGCTTCATCCAGGCTCTGCTGGCGGGCCTGATACTGCGTGGCGAGGCGGGTGGCAAATTCCTGATTCGGGTCAACCACGGACCAGAGCGTGGTCGCGCCGTGGCTGGCGATGTTAGCTGCATGTACCTGGCCAATTCGGCCAGCGCCCAGTAAAGCAATGTTAAACATAACGGCTCCCGGTGTTGGTGAATGCTGTGAACTAACGACTCTATAAATAAAACATTTATTTCATTTTTATAAATAGTGAAAATTATATTTTTGAGTGCGGGTTAACACTTTTGAGATGAATGAGATAAATTTTGTTATCAATCTCACAACACAGGTGAACGTGCGGCAACTCCCCTCACCCCGGCCCTCTCCCTCAGGGAGAGGGAGTAAAAAACCACACCGAGCCGTCCCCTCTCCCTGAGGGAAAGGGTTAGGATGAGGGGAAAACAAAAATGAAATGAAAATTTCGTTACTTCGGGAAAACTCAATACTGACGGGCTTTTTTCACCTGCGACTGCGTTTGCTCCGCGGCCTCACGCACGGCAGACGACTTCGCCACCTGCGCATCGCCGGTTCGCCACCAGGAGGCGTAGTCGTGGGTCATGGTCTTCGGCAGCACCTTGATGTCCAGCAGCGTCGGGCCAGGATGGGCGCGGGCCGCCTCCAGCGCCGCCAGCAGGCTTTGCTCATCGTTTACCCGCCACGCGCGGCAGCCGTAGCTTTCCGCATTTTGAGCAAAATCGACCTTCACCAGCGGCCCGTCAAGCCGCCCGCTTTCCGGGTTGCGATGGCGGTTTTCCGTGCCAAAGCTGCCCATACCGTGCCCCATCTGCAGGTTGTTAATGCAGCCGAAGCTGGCATTATCAAACAGCAGAACGGTGACCTTAATGCCCTCCTGAACGGCGGTTTGCAGCTCGGAGTGGAGCATCATGTAGGAGCCATCCCCCACCATGGCGTATACCGGCTGCTCGGGTCGGGCAAGCTTCGCGCCGATGGCTGCCGCAATCTCGTAACCCATGCAGGAATAGCCGTACTCCAGGTGATAGCTGTCCGGCGTTTTGACCTGCCAGAGGCGCTGTAAATCGCCCGGCAGCGAACCGGCCGCGCCCACCACGATGGCGTTATCTTCCACATGCTGGTTGATGAGCCCCAGCACCCGCGTCTGGGTCAGGCGGGTATTGAGCGCCTCGCCGTATTCCGCCAGCTGCGCGTCCAGGTGCCCCGCCACTTCGGGCGCGTCGTCCGGACGCCACTGGCGATCCCACAGGCGACGGCACTCGTCGCGCCAGGCAGATTTCGCCTCAGCGATCGCCTCTCCCCAGCCGCTGCGGTAATCACCAAGCGCGTGGGTCAATGCCTCGAGCCCGGTTTGAGCGTCGGCAATCAGCGCCGTGGCGTCCAGCTTCAGGGCGTCAAACTCGGCCACGTTCAGCAGCAGGAATTCCACGTCCGGATGGGAAAAGAGCGCCTTGGAGCCGGTGGTAAAGTCGGTCAGGCGCGTGCCGATGCCGATCACCAGGTCGGCCTGCGGGGCGAGCTGGTTGGCCGCCATCCCGCCCGTCACCCCTACGCCACCGAGGTTAAGTGGGTGGTCACTTACCAGCGCCCCCTTTCCGGCCTGGGTTTCGGCAAACGGCAGCTGCAGCGTCTCGACAAAGTCGCGAAACGCCTCATGCGCGCCGGAATAGCGTACGCCGCCGCCGCACACCACCAGCGGGCGATGCTTGCGGGCGATCAGCGCCCGCGCCTGCGCCAGACGCTGCGGATCGGGCGGACGGCGCTCGATGTGGTGCACGCGACGCGCGAAGAAGCTCAGCGGGTAATCCCACGCTTCCCCCTGCACGTCCTGCGGCAGGCAAATCGTCACCGCACCGGTATCTGCCGGGTCAGTAAGCGTTCGCATCGCGCTGAGCATCGCGCTCATGAGTTGCTCCGGGCGGTTAATGCGGTCCCAGTAGCGGGAGACCGGACGGAAGCAGTCGTTGGTGCTGATGCTGAGATCGTGATACTGCTCGATCTGCTGCAGCACCGGGTCCGGCTGGCGGCTGGCGTAGATATCGCCCGGAAGCAGCAGCAGCGGGATGCGGTTCGCCGTGGCGGTTGCCGCCGCCGTAACCATATTGGCGGCACCCGGCCCGACGGAGGAGGTGACGGCAAAGATGCGCTGACGGCGGTGCTGTTTGGCAAATCCCGTCGCCATATGGGCAATGCCCTGCTCGTTGCAGCCCTGCATCACCTGCAGATGGCCCGGATCCTGCTCCAGCGCCTGGCCGATACCCAGCACGTTGCCGTGTCCAAAGATGGTGGCGACGCCCTCCACGAAGGGCGTTTCATCGCCATCCACGCTGACGTACTGTTGATTCAGGAACCGGACCAGCGCCTGGGCCATGGTCATACGTTCGGTTTGCATAAAATCTCCTGTCAGCCCAGCGTCGGCATGGAGAACGCAGCGCCTGTCTCCTGCTGCATTTCCGGCCAGCGCGCGGTGATGGTTTTCATTCGGGTGTAGAAGCGCACGCCGTCGTTGCCGTGGACGTTGAGCGCGCCGAAGATGGAACGCTTCCAGCCGCCGAAGCTGTGGAACGCCATCGGCACCGGGATCGGCACGTTGACGCCCACCATACCCGCCTGCACCTCTTCGCAGAAGCGGCGCGCGCAGCCGCCGTCGCGGGTGAAGATTGCCGAGCCATTACCATATTCATGGCGGTTAATCAGGTCCACCGCGCTGGCGTAATCTGCTACGCGCACCACAGAAAGCACCGGACCAAAAATCTCTTCTTTATAGATGGTCATCTCCGGGGTGACGTTATCGAACAGCGTCGGCCCGACGAAGTAGCCCTGCTCGTGGCCCTTCACGCTGAAGCCGCGACCGTCCACCCGAAGCGTCGCCCCCTGCGCTTCCCCGCTGTCAATGTAGCCCAGCACCTTGCTGCGGTGCGCGGAGGAGATGAGCGGCCCCATTTCGTTTTCCGGCGACTGGTCCAGGCCCGGCCCGACGCGCAGCGCGGCAATCTGTTTTTCCAGCCGGGCGCAGAGGTCATCGGCGGTGTTATCCCCCACCGCCAGCACCACCGAGAGCGCCATGCAGCGCTCGCCCGCCGCGCCGTAGGCCGCGCCCATGATGGCGTTGGTCGCCATCTCCATGTCGGCATCCGGCATTAAAATGCAGTGGTTTTTCGCGCCCCCCAGCGCCTGACAGCGCTTACCGTGGGCGGACGCGGTCTGGTAAATGTATTCCGCAATCGGCGTGGAGCCGACAAAGCTCACCGCCTGCACGCGCGGGTCGGTCAGGAGCACGTCAACGGACTCTTTATCACCCTGCACCACGTTGAAGACGCCGTCCGGCAGGCCGGCCTCTTTCAGCAGCTGCGCCAGCGCGAGCGCCAGAGAAGGGTCTTTTTCCGACGGTTTCAGCACGAAGGTATTCCCGGTCGCCAGCGCAATCGGGAACATCCACATCGGCACCATCGCCGGGAAGTTAAACGGCGTGATCCCGGCGCAGACGCCGAGCGGCTGCATCAGAGAGTGGCTGTCAACGCCGGTCCCGACGTTCGCCGAGTGTTCACCCTTTTGCAGATGCGGAATACCGCAGGCAAATTCCACCACTTCCAGGCCGCGGGTCAGTTCGCCCACCGCGTCGGAGAAGACCTTGCCGTGCTCTTCGCTGATGAGGCGGGCCAGGCGATCCATGTTCTCTTCCAGCAGCGCCTTGAAGCGGAACATGACGCGCGCGCGCTTAAGCGGAGCATGACGCGCCCACGCCGGAAACGCCTGCTGCGCGGCGGCAATCGCCTGCTCCGTTTCCTGTGCCGTACTCATCACCACCTGGCGGATCTGCTCGCCGGTGGCCGGGTTGAAGATCGCCTGAACGCGCTGGCCTGAACCGGTGACACATTCGCCGTGAATAAAATTCGCTACCGTCTCCATCCTTAACCTCTCGCTGTTGATACGTGACTTGACCTGAACACTGTGTACTGAACACTATATATGAAACAAATATTCCATTTTAAGTTGAAATAAAATAAATGATGATTATTGTGATCAAGGATGGATTTTTATGTTAACAGCCAGCACCACTGACGCCGCGTGCGCTATTAAGGGTTCTCGGGCGAGGAAATGACTGAATCTTCTGTTTCATTTTTGCTGCCAGATGGATGGCCGACATTTAAAAGACGCGGTTTTGCGTTTAGAATCATATGACTGTATTTGGGGGATAACATGACAACAGCAACCAGCCTGAACGAACTGCAGCAGCAAATCCGCGATCGCTACGATAGCCTGAGCAAGAGGCTGCAGCAGGTCTCCCGCTACGTGCTGGACAATACCAACAGCGTGGCGTTTGATACGGTTGCCGTTATTGCCGAGCGCGCCGACGTGCCGCCCTCGACGCTGATCCGCTTTGCCAACGCCTTTGACTTCACCGGCTTCAACGAAATGAAACAGCTGTTTCGCATGAACCTGGTGGAGGAGACCGCCAGCTACAGCGACCGCGCCCGGCTGTTCCGCGAGATGGAGAGCGAGGCCGTGCCGGAAACGCCGCTCGATATCCTGCAGGAGTTTGCCCGCTCGAACGCGCAGGCGCTGCAGCAGCTGGCCGCCCGCGCCGAGCCGGAGATGCTGGAGCGCGCGGTACAGCTGCTGGCCGACGCCGATACCATCTACATTGCCGGACTGCGCCGCTCCTTTAGCGTCGCTGCCTATCTCACCTATGCCCTGAGCCACCTCGAGTGCCGCCCTATCCTGCTCGACGGCATGGGCGGCATGCTGCGCGAGCAGATCAGCCGCATTAAGGCGCGGGACATTGTGGTGTCGATCAGCTTCTCACCGTACGCGGAAGAGACGGTGATGGTCAGCGAAACCGCCGCCAGCGTCGGCGCGCGGCAGATCGTGATTACGGACAGCCAGATAAGCCCCCTGGCGACGTTCAGCGACCTCTGCTTTGTGGTGAAAGAGGCGCAGGTGGATGCGTTTCGGTCTCAGTCGGCGACGCTGTGCCTGGTGCAGTCGCTGGTGGTGGCGCTGGCGTATCGCCGGGATAACAGCGAAAAATAGCTCACTTCCGGCCCGGTCCCCCGGGCCGCGGATTTAATCAGTGAATGCTCTCCTCCATCACGAAAAACAATAAAATAATTCCCCTCCGTAACAACATTTAATCAATTGATTTTCATAATCTAATTGCCATTTCATTTCCGATTCCTTTTGCTTTGCCAATCAATCTGTGAATACCCTCAAGGAATTAACACCACTGAAACAATAATATAACTTTCAGAGGTGACATCATGCTCAATAAAGAACGTCATTACGCAATACTGACCTACCTCAACCGATATGAGCGCGCGACGGTAAGCCATCTCGCTAAAATTTTTGGCGTCACCCGCGAAACTATTCGCAGTGACCTGAATATATTATCGAAAGAAGGGAGCGTTGAGCGTTGCCATGGTGGCGCCCTTATTAAGCGCCGTATTTTTCACACCCAGTCCGTCAATAACCTTGATAGCAATATCATTCATTTTTTGAATCTGCTCAGTCAAAAAAAACAGCCAAATCTCGACATAAAGGGCGAAAGATGAAAGGCAAAGTCTGTATTTTAGGGTCGTTCAACGTCGATATTATTGCGAATGTGGATCGTTTTCCACAAAGCGGTGAATCGATATTTTCAGAAAATACCATTATCGGGCCGGGGGGAAAAGGCGCGAACCAGGCGCTGGCAGTGAGTAAATGTAATGTGAAAACGCACTTTGTCGGGAAAGTAGGAAACGACCAGTTTAGCCAGATGGCCTATGAGCATCTTACCTCGTCGGCAATTAACAGCTTTATGCTTTATCAGGACAAAGACAAGAAAACCGGTACGGCGCTTATTTATGTTTGTCAGGGCGACGGTGAAAATATGATTGCCATTAGCCCGGGAGCTAATCAATCGATTACCGCAGATGAGGTTGAAGCCATTATTCCAGAGTTAAAAAACTCGGATATCTTTTTAACCCAACTGGAAAATAATTTACCCGCCACGTTCCGGGCCATTGAACTTGCTCGTTTCTGCGATATTAAGGTGGTTTTAAACCCGGCCCCCTTCTCTTCTGAGGTGGCAAGCTGTCTGAAAAACGTTGATTTTCTTACGCCTAATGAAACAGAAGCATCTTTGCTATCGGGTATTGCCGTTACTGATATGGCCAGCGCGAAAGCGGCAGCAAAAGCGATAAAAGCCAAAGGCGTGGGCTGCGTCATTATCACGATGGGAGCCAAAGGCGCGCTTATTTATGACGGCGAGCAGTTTATTCATATTCCTGCGCTAAAAGCGTTATGCGTGGATACAACAGGGGCGGGAGATGCCTTTAACGGTGCATTTACGGCCAGTATGGCCAAAGGAGAGTCTCTCGTTCAGGCCGCAAAATTTGCCTGCGCCTTTGCCTCCCTGGCCGTCGAAAAAGAAGGAGCGTCAAATATGCCAGAGTACAAAGATGTGCTCACTCGTCTGACGCAATATGAAAACATCGCCATTCACATTGAGAAAAATTAACACCACGTTTTTTTTCGCTTTTTTACGTCCGATGCAGGTTATACATTGCATTCGCTGCAACCATTAAAGTAATGGGAGTAAGTTCGATGAAGGCTTTAACTGAAACAAAACCCAGCGAGCGGATATCCCTTGCAAGCCACATATCACAGCAACGAACCGTTACTCGCGCCGCACGCTTTCGTCAAAAGATGCGCAGGTGGTGGCCATTTTATGTGATGGCGCTGCCGGGAGTGATTTACTTTTTTATCTGGCACTATTTACCCATCTGGGAAACGAAAATCGCTTTTGAGCAATACCGGATCATTCCTCCCAATATTTGGGTAGGCATGCAATATTTCACCACGCTAATGTCTTCTCCCGTTTTCTGGCAGGTAATACAGAATACGGTCATCATTGGCGCGATGAAACTGGTCTTTATTTTCCCGGTACCCATTATTCTCGCCCTGCTGCTCAATGAGGTGCGTTCATCCGGTTATCGTAAATTCGTCCAGTCGGTCATTTATTTACCGCACTATTTATCATGGGTTGTTATTGCCAGTATTGCTATCGCCACGCTGTCGCCCGTCGACGGCGCGATTAACGACGTCATTAAATCTATGGGATACGACCCGATTCCGTTTATGACGGATACTGGCACGATTCGCTGGGTGCTGGTTTTCACTGAAATGTGGCGCAGCGCCGGATGGGATTCTCTGCTCTATATCGCGGCAATTCTGGCCATTGACCCACAGCTGTACGAAGCGGCGGAGATGGATGGCGCAGGCCGCTGGCGAAAAATCTGGCATATCACTCTGCCAGCCATTACGCCCACTATCGCAACGCTGTTCATCCTCAACGTCGGGCTGTTCCTGAGCCAGGGCTTTGATCAGGTGTTCAACATGAGCAACGACGTGGTGAACGGGCAGATAGATATCATCGACACCTATGTATACCGCATGGGCCTGCGCACCGGCGAATTCTCACTAGCAACGGCGGCAGGGTTATTCAAAGGCGTGATTGGCATGGTCCTTATCGTGCTGGCTCACAACGTCTCTAAACGCCTGACGGGTAAAGGAGTCTGGTAATGCGCTGGTCATCTCGAAGCACCCCATTTGAACGCATTGAATATGTTCTTATTCTCTCCGTTCTGCTGTTGCTGGTCATCGTTACGCTTCAGCCTATTCTGAATCTGGTAGCCGTCTCCTTCTCAAGCCCGGCGAAGGTCGCAGGCATGAGTGGCCTTGCCATTATCCCGGAGGGTTTCTCACTCGATGTCTGGAAGCTGCTGCTGAGCAATAAGGCCGTTCTTCGCGGGTTTGGAAACGCGATGCTCATCACCGTGGTGGGCACGATCGTCAACGTGATTTTCACCGTGCTGCTGGCCTGGGCGCTGGCGCAAAAACGCCTGCCGGGACGCCGCCTGCTGTTTATGTTCGTGCTCTTCACGATTGTTTTTGAGCCGGGCATCATTCCCGATTTTTTGGTGATGAAGAAGCTGGGCCTGCTGAACAGCTATTGGTCGGTCATTCTCTATCGCGCTGTTTTCGCATGGTACCTGATCATTCTGGTGCGTCTGTTCGAAGAGATCCCGGAAGAGCTGCTGGAAGCCGCCGAGCTGGATGGCGCGAATCCTTTCCAGACGCTATGGCACGTCATTCTGCCGGTTGCCAAATCCTCTATTGCCATGATCACGCTGTTTTATATGGTGCTGCACTGGAACGAATTTTTCCGCGCCATGGTGTATCTCAACGATCCGGACAAGTGGCCGCTGCAGGTTGTGCTGCGTCAGTTTGTCGTTGAGGGAGATAAGTTATCCATGGTCGGTGTGGAAAGTATGTCTAACTACACTGATGCCAGCCAGATCAGTATCAAGGCGCTCAAAGCCGGCATGATCACGCTGACGATAGCCCCTCTTATCGCCATCTACCCCATTATTTTGCGCTTCTTCACCAAAGGCACCATGTCCGGTGCGGTGAAGGGTTAACAAGGAGCGATGACGATGAACGTATCCAATACCCTTACCCGCGTCCTGCTGGGCAGTCTGCTGCTGTGTCAGGTTGCGCAGGCAGAGCCGGTGACGATCAGGGTGGTGGAGAAAGACCTGCTCACCACCAACCGGGAAGACGTGGAGCATATCCACCGCATAGAACAGGCGCTGGCGCGGCAGGGTCACGATATCAAAATTGAGATCGTGAATCTCTCCTCCTCCGGCTATTCCGACGTGCTGAACGTGATGCTGCTTTCCGGCACCATCCCGGATCTGATCTACTTCAACGGCAGCGATCAGAAAATGGTTGAGCAAGGCATTCTTGAGGACTGGCGTCCGTGGATCGCAAAGACCCATTATCTGAAAGAGGCGCTGTGGCCGCACAACAAGCTGCGGCTGCAAAACCATCCGACGCTGCTTTACGTCTATCCGCTGCGGGCGCGCCAACCGGTGATCCGCGAAGACTGGCTGCAAAAAAGTGGCTTCGGTGCGTCCCCCAAAACGCTGGAGGAGTACGTGACGCTGTTTAGCGCCATTCACAGCGGTGATTTCAACGGCGATGGCAAAGCGGATACGGCCGGGATCACCTCTGAAAAAGATCTCCGCGATCTGGATGGTTTTTTAAATCCGGCGTTTGGGCTCCGCGCTACGTGGCTTAAGGACGCGCAGGGTCAGTGGACACACGCGCAGATTAGTCCGCAGGAGCGCGACAAGCTGCAGTATTACCACTCACTGTATGAGAAAGGACTGCTCTCTTCGCAGTACATCACCACCAACTGGGAGCTGAAAGAAGATCAGTTTTACACCGGTAAAGTGGGCGTCGTTTCCGTCTCATCACCGGGGAACGTGGGGGTCTATCAGGAGAAAATGCGCCAGGTCCACCCGGATGCCACGCTGATGCTGCTCGATCCCCCCAAAGGTCCGGGAGGGCAAGGTCTCGCAGCGGTGGATGTGTCGATGGAGACCCGCGGTTTCGCAATGTCGACGCTGTCGAAGCATAAGAAAGAGGTCATGATTTTGCTTGATTTCCTGGCAAGTCCGGAAGGGCAAATGATGGAGCAGATGGGGTTTGAAGGCACTCACTACGTTCGTAAAGGCGATGCGGTTACCGTCACGCCAAAGATTAATGCCTGGTATCCGCGATTTATCTATGCCGCAAACTGGAAACCGCCAGTGGAGTGGCGCTCGCCCGCCATGCTGCGCTACATCGACAATTCACAACGCTATTTTGCGGCAGACAACGCGTTTATTTTCCCGTCAACCTTTGCGGCCGCGCTCGATTCCACCAGCAGCATTTATAACGAATGGGCCTACAAATTTGTCTCAGGCAAGGCCTCGTTCGATATGTGGGATCAATACGTCAATGCCTGGAAATCTGCCGGGGGTAACGCCATGACTCAATACGCACAGGAAAAATTAAAATGACAGATAACTTATCTTTCAGCTCCCGGGTTCTTGGCATGCTCTACGGCGTTGCATTTGGTGATGCGCTGGGTGGCCCGGTCGAGAAACTGTCCGCCCGTCAGATTCAGGAAAAATATGGCAAAGTCACCTCCATCAACCAGCGCTGGCACCGGATGGACGAGCCGTCCTCACGTCGCAATAACCGCATTCGCGGTAATGGGATCATTACCGATGACACGTTAATGACGCTGTGTCTGATGGAAGTGTACGACGAGCTGGGTCGCCATATTGATGCCTGGGACATGGCGGGACCGTTTGTCCGGAAAATCGCCTGGGAACCCCGCTGGGTGCCAGAGCTGGACAGAGAAGCGCTGGTCATTGAGCGCCTGTTTTACCCAGAAAAATGGATATTTCACCGTCTGCAGCTTGCGGCCTGCGATCCTCGTCAGGGCGGGGTTGGTAATATGGTCAACTGCGGTGCCGCCATGTACGCCGCGCCAATCGGCGTAATTAACGCCTGTAACCCCACCGCCGCCTATCAGGAGGCTATCAACTTTACGCTGGGGCACCAGCAGAGCTATGGGCTGGAAGCAGCTGGCGTGTTCGCCGCCTGCGTCTCGGCGGCGTTCATCCCGGGGATCACCCTGGATGCCATCATTGATATTGCCCTACAGCTGGCAAAAGACGGCACGCGTAAGGCTATCAACGCCACGCTGGATGTCGCCTGCTGCTACCGCGGGCAACCCTGGGATTACCTGCAGGTTGTCGATGCGCTCCACGAGGCGCTTCTGCCCTGGTCTCCAATGGGTGATGACCTGATGCACGGACCGGAAAAAGCCGGGGTGCCGACCATGGCGTACCAGCCTTCACGTCTGATGTCGATCGAAGAACTCCCCATGGCGCTGGCGTTCTGCCTGCTTCGGGAAGGCGACTTCCGTGGCGCGGTAGAAGATTCCATCAACTCGGGGCGCGACACAGATTCTATCGGGGTCATGAGCGGAGCCATTCTCGGTGCCCTGCACGGTAACACAATTATCGAGCCGGACGTGCTTGCCGGGATTGAACACGCCAACCGCCTCGATCTTCGCGACGCCGCGCGACGCTTTACTGAAACAGCGCAGCGCATTATTCAGCAGGATCTCTGTGCCGCAGAGGAATACCGCCAGCACGTCACCCCGTTTTTGCAACCGGAGCATCGCGCCGGTCGAGGAGAGTAACATGAGCCAAATCGTATTGAACCACCTGGGTAAATCCTACGGCAACGTCAGCATCATCAAAGACATCTCGTTGAATATTCATGAAGGTGAATTTATTGTGCTGGTCGGCCCTTCCGGGTGCGGTAAATCCACGCTTTTGCGGATGATAGCCGGACTTGAGGATATCACCTCTGGCGAGCTGCTCATGCAGGGCGAAGTGGTGACCACCCTGCCCGCAAAAAAACGCGATATTGCGATGGTATTCCAGAGCTACGCGCTCTACCCGCACATGAAAGTGCGGGACAACATGAGCTTTGCCTTAAAACTCGCCAACGTGCCCAAAGCAGAGCGCATGGCGCGGGTTGAAGAAGCGGCTGAAATTCTCGGGCTGACACATCTCCTTGACCGGGTGCCGCGTGAGCTTTCCGGGGGTCAGCGCCAGCGCGTCGCAATGGGCCGGGCCATTGTCCGCGATCCGAAAGCCTTTTTGTTCGATGAACCGCTGTCCAACCTGGACGCTAAACTGCGCCATAAAATGCGCGGCGAAATTCGCAAGCTCCACCAGCGAATCGGGCGCACGACAATCTATGTCACCCACGATCAAACCGAAGCAATGACCATGGCGGATCGTATCGTGGTGCTGAATGCAGGCAATATTGAACAGGTCGGGACACCGGAAGAGCTTTATCATAATCCGGACAACCTCTTTGTCGCAGGATTTATTGGCACCCCGGAGATCAACACCCTAAAAGGCGTAATCCAGGCCGGTAGCGTGGTGCTGGCGAACGGCTACCGCTTCCCCTGCCCGCTCAAGTCCTATATTGACGGGATGAAGATCGTCTGCGCTATTCGTCCACATCACCTTCGAATCAGCAATACCGGGGTAGCAGCAGAAATTGTACTGGTCGAGATGACCGGCGAAGGGCAGGAGATTCTGGTTCGCGTCGGCGACCAGGAGATGATTGTCGTGTCGCATGAAAAACTGGATGTCAGCCCTGGCGATGCGGTATTGCTGGAAGCCGAGCTCTCCAGGGTCTTCCTGTTTGAGGAGAAAAGTGGGCGCAGGTTGCGTACGTAAATGACAAAAAGCCCGCATCATGCGGGCTTTTTTTAATGCAGGGGGATTATTCCCACTCAATCGTAGCCGGTGGCTTACCGCTGATGTCATACACCACGCGGGAAATGCCGTTCACTTCGTTGATAATGCGGTTAGACACGCGGCCCAGGAAGTCATACGGCAGGTGCGCCCAGTGCGCGGTCATGAAGTCGATGGTTTCCACCGCACGCAGGGAAACAACCCAGTCGTACTTGCGGCCATCGCCCATGACGCCGACGGAGCGAACCGGCAGGAACACGGTGAACGCCTGGCTTACCTTGTTGTACAGGTCAGCTTTGTGCAGCTCTTCGATGAAGATCGCGTCCGCACGACGCAGCAGGTCGCAGTACTCTTTCTTCACTTCACCCAGCACGCGCACGCCCAGACCCGGGCCCGGGAACGGGTGGCGGTAGAGCATGTCGTACGGCAGACCCAGTTCCAGACCGATCTTGCGCACTTCGTCTTTGAACAGCTCGCGCAGTGGCTCAACCAGGCCCATCTTCATCTCTTTCGGCAGGCCGCCCACGTTGTGGTGAGATTTGATGACGTGTGCTTTACCGGTTGCGGAGGCCGCAGACTCGATCACGTCCGGGTAGATGGTACCCTGCGCCAGCCACTTCACGTCGTCCAGCTTCAGCGCTTCTTCGTCGAACACTTCAACGAACACGCGGCCGATGATCTTACGTTTCGCTTCCGGATCGTTCTCGCCTTTCAGCGCGTCCAGGAAGCGCTGCTCGCCTTCCACGTGAACGATGTTCAGACCGAAGTGGTCGCCGAACATGTCCATGACCTGCTTCGCTTCGTTCAGACGCAGCAGACCGTTGTCCACGAAGACGCAGGTCAGGTTTTTGCCGATGGCGCGGTGCAGCAGCATCGCGGTCACGGAGGAGTCCACGCCGCCGGAGAGGCCGAGGATCACTTTGTCATCGCCAACCTGCTGGCGGATACGCTCAACGGCGTCGTCGATAATTTTTGCCGGGGTCCACAGGGCTTCACACTGGCAGATGTCGCGCACGAAGCGCTCCAGCATGCGCATACCCTGACGGGTGTGGGTCACTTCCGGGTGGAACTGCACGCCGTAGAAACGTTTTTCTTCGTTCGCCATGATGGCAAACGGGCAGCTCTCGGTGCTGGCAACGGTCACGAAGTCAGACGGGATAGCGGTGACTTTGTCGCCGTGGCTCATCCACACGTCCAGCAGCGGTTTGCCATCTGCGGTCAGGGAGTCTTCGATACCGCGCACCAGCGCGCTGTCGTTTACCACTTCAACCTGCGCATAGCCGAACTCGCGCTCGCTGGAGCCTTCTACGTGGCCGCCCAGCTGCATTGCCATGGTCTGCATACCGTAGCAAACGCCGAATACCGGCACGCCAGCTTCGAATACGTACTGCGGCGCGCGCGGGCTGTTTTCTTCGGTGGTGCTTTCCGGGCCGCCGGACAGGATGATGCCGCTTGGATTGAATTCGCGAATCTGTGCTTCCGTGACATCCCACGCCCACAGCTCACAGTAAACGCCCAGTTCACGCACGCGACGCGCCACCAGCTGAGTGTACTGAGAACCAAAGTCCAGGATGAGAATGCGATGTTTATGAATGTTTTCCGTCATTGACGCTAATTCCGAGGCAAGTGAAACAAAAACAGAGCGCCCGGCAGAAGCCGGGCGCGGAAATTAATCAGGAGCCCAGACGGTAGTTCGGGGACTCTTTGGTGATCGTCACGTCGTGAACGTGGCTCTCCTGGATACCCGCACCGCTGATGCGTACGAATTCCGCTTTAGTACGCAGCAAGTCAATGGTACCACAGCCGGTCAGACCCATACAGGAGCGCAGGCCGCCCATCTGCTGGTGAATGATCTCTTTCAGACGGCCTTTATAGGCAACGCGACCTTCGATACCTTCCGGCACCAGTTTGTCAGCGGCGTTATCGGTCTGGAAGTAACGGTCAGAGGAACCTTTGGACATCGCGCCCAGGGAACCCATACCGCGGTAAGATTTGTAAGAACGGCCCTGGTAGAGTTCGATTTCACCCGGGGATTCTTCGGTACCGGCCAGCATAGAGCCAACCATCACCGCCGCTGCGCCCGCAGCGATCGCTTTCGCGATGTCGCCAGAGAAGCGGATACCGCCGTCAGCGATAACCGGAATACCGGTCCCTTCCAGCGCTTCAACCGCGTCAGACACGGCGGTGATCTGCGGAACGCCCACGCCGGTCACGATACGCGTGGTACAGATAGAGCCAGGACCGATACCCACTTTCACCGCGCTGCAGCCAGCGTCAGCCAGCGCACGAGCGCCTGCGCCAGTAGCTACGTTACCGCCGATGATCTGCAGGTCAGGGTATTTGGCACGGGTATCACGGATACGCTGCAGAACGCCTTCGGAGTGGCCGTGAGAGGAGTCAATCAGCAGGACGTCAACGCCCGCGGCAACCAGCGCGTCAACGCGCTCTTCGTTACCGGCACCTGCGCCAACCGCAGCGCCTACGCGCAGACGGCCATGCTCGTCTTTACAGGCGTTAGGCTTACGTTCTGCTTTCTGGAAATCTTTAACGGTGATCATGCCGCGCAGGTGGAAGTTGCTGTCAACAACCAGCGCTTTTTCAACGCGTTTTTCGTGCATTTTTGCCAGCACCACGTCGCGGGTTTCACCTTCGCGAACGGTAACCAGACGCTCTTTTGGCGTCATGTACACGCTGACAGGCTGGTTCAGGTCAGTCACGAAACGCACGTCACGACCGGTAATAATACCAACCAGCTCGTTCTCTTCGGTCACCACCGGGTAACCGGCGAAGCCGTTACGCTCGGTCAGGGCTTTCACTTCGTGCAGGGTGGTGGTTGGCAGAACGGTCTGTGGATCGGACACGATGCCGGATTCATGTTTCTTCACGCGGCGAACTTCTTCCGCCTGACGTTCGATAGACATGTTTTTGTGAATAAAGCCAATGCCACCTTCCTGTGCCAGGGCAATTGCCAGGCGCGCTTCAGTCACGGTGTCCATTGCCGCAGAGAGCATAGGAATGTTCAGGCGAATGGTTTTCGTCAACTGCGTGCTGAGATCGGCAGTATTCGGCAGAACGGTGGAATGAGCGGGAACGAGGAGGACGTCGTCAAACGTCAGTGCTTCTTTAGCGATACGTAGCATGGGCAATATCTCTGACCTGGGTGGTTAAATATTGCCGTGGCATTATACAGAGCGTAACCGATTGCATCTACACTTTTTTATAAAAAAGCTTGCGATTGCCTCTCAGCAGGTTACTATCGACTGAATAACTTGCTGATTTAGAATTTGATCCCGCTCACATGTTATCCTCTCAATCCCCCTCAATTTATACCGTCAGCCGCCTGAATCAGACGGTGCGTTTGCTGCTTGAGCAGGAAATGGGGCAGGTCTGGATCAGCGGTGAAATCTCTAACTTCACGCAGCCCTCCTCCGGCCACTGGTACTTTACGCTAAAAGACGACACCGCCCAGGTGCGCTGCGCGATGTTCCGCAACAGCAACCGCCGCGTGACGTTCCGTCCTCAGCACGGCCAGCAGGTTCTGGTGCGCGCCAATATCACCCTCTATGAGCCGCGCGGTGATTATCAGATTATCGTCGAGAGCATGCAGCCTGCGGGCGAAGGTCTGCTGCAGCAGAAGTACGAACAGTTAAAGGCTAAGCTCTCGGAAGAGGGACTTTTCGACCAGCAGTTCAAAAAGCCGCTGCCCTCGCCTGCCCACTGCGTGGGGGTCATCACCTCGAAAACCGGTGCGGCACTGCACGATATTTTGCACGTTCTGAAGCGTCGCGACCCTTCCCTCCCCGTCATTATCTACCCGACCGCCGTGCAGGGTGACGATGCGCCGGGGCAGATTGTGCGCGCCATTGCGCTGGCGAACGCGCGTCAGGAGTGCGACGTCTTAATCGTCGGACGCGGCGGCGGCTCGCTGGAAGACTTGTGGAGCTTTAACGACGAGCGCGTGGCGCGGGCAATCTTTGCCAGCCTTATCCCCGTGGTGAGCGCCGTCGGCCACGAAACGGACGTGACGATCGCCGATTTTGTCGCGGATCTCCGCGCGCCGACGCCGTCCGCGGCGGCAGAGGTGGTCAGCCGCAACCAGCTGGAGCTGCTGCGTCAGATCCAGAGCGGCCAGCAGCGTCTTGAAATGGCGATGGATTACTACCTCGCCAACCGGACCCGGCGCTTTACCCAGCTTCATCACCGTCTACAGCAGCAGCACCCGCAGCTGCGCCTGGCGCGTCAGCAGACCGTACTGGAGCGCCTGCGCCAGCGCATGAACGTGGCGGTGGACACCCAGATCAAGCGCGCGGTGTCGCGCCAGCAGCGCGTGACGCAGCGTCTGAACCAGCAGAACCCGCAGCCGAAAATTTATCGTGCGCAAACGCGGATTCAGCAGCTTGAGTACCGCCTGGCGGAAACTCTCCGTGCGCGACTGAGCGCCACCCGGGAACGCTTTGGCAATGCGGTGACCCACCTTGAAGCGGTCAGCCCTCTCTCCACGCTGGCGCGCGGCTATAGCGTGACGACGGCAACGGACGGCAAGGTGCTGAAGCAAACCAAACAGGTGAGTACCGGTGATGTGCTGACGACGCGTCTGTCGGACGGCTGGGTAGAAAGCGAAGTGAAATCAATTAAACCGGTGAAAAAGACGCGTCAGCGTAAAACCGGATAATTCTTCGCCGGTTACTTACTATACTGCTGCTATTCCCTTTTTTAATAAGGAGAGCAGCATGCCCCATCTTCATAGCGTGATTCCCCCGTATATTCTTCGTCGTATTATCGAAAGCGGTTCCGAACCGCAGCAGCGCTGTGCCCGCCAGACCTTAACCCACGTCCAGACGCTGATGGCCCATATGCCGGGCAAACCCGCCGCGCCGCACGTGAATAAAGCCGGACAGCTGGAGCGTGATATCTACGACGCGAAGCAGACCCAGGAGCTGCCGGGTACGCAGGTGCGTTACGAGGGACAGTCGTCGAACGGCGATGTGGCGGTAGACGAAGCGTACGAGTATTTGGGTATTACCCATGATTTCTTCTGGAAGGAATATCAGCGCGATTCGCTCGATAACAAAGGGCTTATTTTAACCGGCACCGTTCACTACGGTCGGGAATATCAGAACGCCTTCTGGAACGGTCAGCAGATGGTATTTGGCGACGGCGACGGGGAAATATTTAACCGCTTTACCATCGCCATAGACGTCGTGGCGCATGAGCTGAGCCACGGCGTGACCGAGACTGAAGCCGGGCTTATCTACTTTGAGCAGTCCGGCGCGCTGAACGAGTCGCTGTCGGACGTGTTTGGCTCGCTGGTGAAACAGTACCGTCTGAAGCAAACCGCCGATAAAGCGGACTGGCTGATTGGTGAAGGGCTGCTGGCAAAAGGCATCAACGGCAAAGGGCTGCGCTCGATGTCTGAACCGGGCACCGCCTACAACGATCCGCTGCTCGGCAAAGACCCGCAGCCTGCACACATGAAGAATTTCATCAAAACGCGTGAGGATAACGGCGGCGTACATCTGAACTCCGGCATCCCCAACCGGGCATTTTATCTGGCCGCGACGGCGATCGGCGGCTACGCCTGGGAAAAAGCGGGTTATGCCTGGTACGACACGGTTTGCGATCGCAATCTGGCGCAGGATGCAGATTTTGAGGCCTTCGCAAAACTGACGATCGCGCACGGAGAGAAACGCTCCGGCGGCGACGTTGGGGTGGCCATAAAACAAGCCTGGGAACAGGTGGGAGTGTTGTAAATGCAGGTTCCGGAACTGACGGATGACGCCGTGGTTGAGCTGGCCCGGGAAGGCGGCGTCGCTTATATTCCCAAGCTGAGCGGCCAGCGCACCATCGCGCTCTCCTCGCTCAATGAGGCCCAGCGCCAGCGCCTGGTCAGCATCCTGGAGCAGGCCTTTCCGCGCGGTCAGCCGCCGGGACAGGCCTCGTCACCCGGCAGCGGCGACCAGCGCTATTTCCGCATCCAGATTATCTGGACCGGGCAAAATCAGGCGCACTATGCCGATATCATCGTGCTGGTGCCGGAGCAGGAAGCACCCGAGTCGCTGGTCGAGCTGTGGCAGAAAGGCGAAGGCTGCGTGTGCGATTAACCTTCGGCCCGAACAAACTCCACGCGTTTTTTGGAGATAAGGCCGTGGCCGTTCTGGCAGAAGTAGTCCACTGCCCCGCAGGCTTTTAAGACCTGGAGTGGCTGATGGCACTCCGGGCAGCGGGCTTCAAGCGCAATATCCTTATTACAGCTCTCGCAGTGTGCCACCCCGTTCAGGGGCTCAAGCGGTGCCTGGCAATCCGGGCAGGTAATAGTCATGGTGACTCCTTAAAAGCATTCTGGTCTGCGATCATTTTACCACGTCGCGTTCAGTGCGGGCCACGCAGCTGTTGCTGCAAGGTCAGCAGCAGCTCAACTTCCTCGATTCGGCGACGCGTCGTGCGGCTCACCTCGTGCGGATCCCGTTCAAAAAGACTGTTGGTGCCCAGAATGTGCCCGGCAAGACAGTGCTCGTAGAGTGTCCCGGGGATATGCCAGCGCTCAATATCCTTACCCTCACTCAGCTCAAGCACATCCTCCGCGCCGCGCCGGTCGTGGCTGATGATGCGCCCGTCGCGCAAACAGAGCCGTAATCCTTTTTGCCCGCCCGCGGGTCCCGCGTATTTGTTCAGCCAGATATCCACCGGCACGCCGCTGATGCGACCCTGAAGATGCGCCTCGCCCTCCGCCGTGGACATGTCGCCTTTTGCGATAGCGCGGCCCAGGCGGTCTTTAGCCGTGACCACCTGCAACGTCATCTCATCACTTCCGCCCAGATAACGCACCGTTTCGCGCAGCATCGCCAGCACGTGCGTACCGATATCCAGGATTACACCGTCCGGGTGGCGAAGCGTACGCGCGTCCGGCTCGCCGGTAGCAAAGTTAAGCGCGATGGGTTCCCCTGCGGCGTTATATCCGCTCGGCTCCTGCAAAAAGCCGTCGATTTTGACGATGTCAGAGACGCTGCCAACCAGCGACCGCTTTACCGTTTCGATGCGCGCCATCCAGTGATCGAGCGCCAGCACGCGGGAAGCAGCGTCGGGGTTTGCCAGCAGCGCGTTGAGCTTTTCGATTTGGGGAAGCGTGGCGACGATCGGTTTTTCAATCACAATCCGCGGAACGGCCGAGGCTATGGCCTGTTCCAGCACCTCGAGGTGGTGCAGCGATGCGGTGGTAATAAAGAGAGTATCAAGCGGTACGGCGAGAAGTTCCGTAAGCGAAGCGCAGCGCGTGACGCCTTCAGGCTGCCTGGTGGGGAGAACATCAAATCCAAAACAATGAACCGCGTGACCATAAAGGCGACGTAAGGCGGGCAGATACGCGGTTTCCACGACCGCACCAAGACCGACAAATCCTAACTGCATAGTTTCACCTCAGGGAATCGATGCCGGGGCATAACGCCGCCCCGGCAAGCCCGAGGTTTATGAGGCGTTAGCAGCCGGTTTAGTCTGCGCATTTTCCAGCATGCGACGTACCGGAACAATGAGGACGATCAGTACCGCGGCACAAATCAGCAGTGCGACGGAGCAGCGCGCAAAGAGATCCGGCAGCATATCCAGCTGGTCGGCCTTCACGTGGCCGCCAATCAGACCCGCCGCCAGGTTACCCAGCGCGCTCGCACAGAACCACAGCCCCATCATCTGGCCGCGCATTCTCTCCGGCGCCAGCAGCGTCATGGTCGCCAGGCCAATCGGGCTGAGACACAGCTCGCCGAGCGTCAGCATCAGGATACTGCCCACCAGCCAGAACGGCGATACGCCCGCCCCACCGCTGCTCAGCACGTTCTGTGCCGCCAGCATCATCAGGCCAAAGCCCGCTGCGGCACACAGGATACCGATAACAAACTTGGTGATGCTGCTCGGACGAATGTTCATGCTCGCCAGCTTCGGCCACGCCCAGCTGAACACCGGTGCCAGCAGGATGATGAACAGGGCGTTGATTGACTGGAACCACACCGCCGGGATTTCGAAATCGCCGATCATGCGGTTAGTGTAGTCGTTGGCAAACAGGTTGAACGAGGTTGGCTTCTGCTCGAACGCGGACCAGAAGAACGCCGCGGAGATCAGCAGAATAAAGCAGACCAGCAGTCTGGCGCGCTCTTTACGGTTCAGTCCTGCAAAAACAAACAGATAAATAAAGTAGAGGGCAACGGATGCCGCAATCACGTAAACCAGCACGCTGGCTACCGCGACCGGGTTAATCACAATCACGCCCTGCGCAATCAGCGTCACGATCGTTGCCACGCCTGCCGCCAGCGCCAGCAGCCAGGCGCCCACGCCGTTACGCTTCACCACCGGGCTGTTCCAGGTGGAGTCGAGGCCGACTTCGCCGTCATAGCGTTTCATTGCCGGAACGGCAAACACGCGGAAGATAATCAGCGCCACCAGCATCCCGATACCGCCAATACCAAAGCCCCAGTGCCAGCCGTGGGTTTTGATCAGCCAGCCGGAAATCAGCGGGGCAATGAACGAGCCCATGTTGATGCCCATATAGAACAGCGAGAAACCGCCGTCACGGCGCGCGTCGCCTTTTTTATAAAGGGTACCGACCATTACCGAGATACAGGTCTTAAACAGCCCGGAGCCGAGCACGATGAACATCAGGCCGATAAAGAACAGGTTATTGCCCATGATGGCCGAGAGCGCAATCGACAGGTGACCGAGCGCAATCAGGATCGAACCGTACCAGACGGCTCTCTGCTGGCCGAGCCAGTTATCCGCCAGCCAGCCGCCCGGCAGCGCCGCCAGGTACATGGTACCGGCAAAGATACCGACAATCGCCGAGGCGTTTTCACGCGCCAGGCCCATCCCGCCGTCATAGACGGTGGCGGCCATAAACAGGATCAGTAACGGACGAATGCCGTAAAACGAGAAACGCTCCCACATCTCGGTGAAGAACAGCGAACCGAGCGGATACGGATGGCCGAAGAACGTTCGGCTTTCTTTTTGATTAACAGAGGATTGCATAATTCTCCCGAAAGGTATGTCGTCGTGCTTGTAAACACCAGCAGGTACGCCGGCCAGTTACGTATCTGGCCGATTTTTTACATGCGGCGAAAAGTTGGTTAACCATTTGATAACCAGGCGCTAGTTTTGTCTAGTACCGGACCTTGGACTTTAAGATGAAAATTCGACGATTGTCTACTTTCTTAGATTTAAACTTGGTTAAAAGTGAATAGTGATTGACTTCACACAGAGAAAACCGGCGGTATGAATGGGCAAAAAAAAGCCCGCGATAGTCGCGGGCTTTCGTGCATTCAGCAAAGCTTATTTGCTTTTCTTAATGTGCTTAATCAGACGCTTACGCTTGCGCATCTGGTTCGGCGTCAGGGTGTTGCGCTTGTTGGCGAACGGGTTTTCCCCTTCCTTGAACTGGATACGGATAGGCGTGCCCATCACGTCCAGCGATTTACGGAAGTAGTTCATCAGATAGCGCTTGTAGGAATCCGGCAGGTCTTTCACCTGGTTGCCGTGAATCACCACGATTGGCGGGTTATAACCACCGGCGTGGGCGTATTTCAGCTTCACGCGACGGCCGCGCACCAGCGGCGGCTGATGGTCTTCCGCAGCCATATTCATGATACGGGTCAGCATGGCGGTGCTCTGACGACGGGTGGAGCTGTCGTACGCTTCGCGCACGGATTCGAACAGGTTACCCACGCCGCTGCCGTGCAGCGCAGAGATGAAGTGTACGCGAGCAAAGTCGATAAAGCCCAGACGGAAGTCGAGGGTCTCTTTCACCTGCTCACGCACTTCATTGCTCAGGCCATCCCATTTGTTGACCACGATAACCAGTGAGCGCCCACTATTGAGGATAAAGCCGAGCAGAGAGAGGTCCTGATCGGAGATCCCTTCGCGTGCGTCGATAACCAGCAGCACGACGTTGGCATCTTCAATAGCCTGCAGGGTTTTGATAACGGAGAATTTTTCCACCACATCGGTGATTTTCCCGCGCTTACGCACCCCGGCGGTGTCGATGAGGACATACTCACGCTCATCGCGCTGCATCGGGATGTAGATACTGTCGCGGGTGGTGCCCGGCATATCGTAAACGACCACGCGCTCTTCACCCAGAATACGGTTAGTAAGTGTAGACTTACCTACGTTTGGACGACCTACGATGGCCAGCTTGATCGGCAGATCCTGCGGGTTGAAGTCGTCTTCAGGCTCTTCTTCTTCGCCCGCTTCTCCGTCTTCGAACTGCGCCCAGTATTCCGCGTCTTCGTCCACCTCTTCCGGCGGGTTCACTTCGTCAACCCACGGCAGCAGAACGGTTTCCAGCAGGCTGGTGACGCCACGGCCATGCGATGCCGCGATAGGGTAGATCTCACCCAGACCCAGTGACCAGAAATCTGCGATGGCCTGATCGGCATCGATGCCGTCGGTTTTGTTCGCCACCAGGAAGGTCGGTTTTTCACGCGAACGCAGGTGTTTTGCGATAGCGGAGTCCGCCGGCATCAGGCCAGCGCGCGCGTCCACCATGAACAGCACCACGTCCGCTTCTTCAATCGCCAGCAGCGACTGTTCCGCCATGCGGGTTTCCACGCCGTCTTCTGTGCCGTCAATACCACCGGTATCAATACAGATGAACTCGCGTCCTTCCACCTCTGCACGACCGTACTTACGGTCACGCGTCAGCCCCGGGAAATCCGCAACCAGCGCATCACGGGTGCGTGTTAAACGGTTAAAAAGAGTGGATTTTCCAACGTTAGGGCGCCCGACAAGCGCGACCACAGGTACCATGTTTGAAGCCTCATAAAATTCAAAATAACGTCGCTTTCGCGGCGTTTTTAAAAATGTCAAAACGGCTCCTGAGTGAACAGGAGCCGTTTAGTATACTACAACCGCCGGGTAATTAACGCGTGATCGCGTACAGCGTGCCGTCTTTTGCCTGAATCAGCAGTTTGCCGTCGGCCACAACCGGGTCGGTCAGGAAACCGGAGCTGTCGACTTTTTGCTGTGCAACAAAGCGGCCATTATCCGGATCGATCCAGTGCATATACCCTTCGCTGTCGCCCACAACCAGGCTACCGTTGTACAGCGCTGGCGCAGTCAGCAGACGGTGCAGCAGGTCGCTTTGCGTCCACAGCGTCACGCCGCCTTCGGTGCTCAGGGCCAGCAGACGGTCGTTCTGGTCAACCATATAGATACGGTTACCTTCAACGATGAAATCATTCACCGAGCCCAGCTCACGTTTCCACATGATCTGGCCGCTGCGCAGATCCAGCGCGGTCAGGTTGCCGTTGTAGGCCAGCGCGTAAACCACACCGTTAACGATGACCGGCGTTGTGTCCACGTCGCTCAGACGGTCAATTTCCGTTGAGCCAGTGGCCTGAGAGATACGCTGCTGCCAGATCATCTGGCCCTGCTGCATCAGCACGGCGCTTACGCGACCGTTGTCGCCGCCGACAATGGCAGCACCAAATGCGGTAGCCGGGGCAGATTCGCCACGCAGAGAGAGCGCAGGCATATCCAGGTTAACGGTCCATTTCACCAGGCCGTCCGCTTCGTTCAGCGCCTGCAGCTGGCCGTTGCTGGTATGAATCAGCACCAGGCCATCGCTCACCACCGGACGAGAGAGGGATTCCCCCGCCACGGTCGTTTGCCAGGCAATGGAACCGTCGCTGCTGTTCAGGGCATAAACCTGCGCTTTTTCGCTGCCCACGTAGACGTGGCCACCGGCAACGGTCAGGCCGCCAGACAGCAGTGCAGGCTTACGGGAGAACCAGCCGTCTTTTTCCGCCAGGTTAACGGACCACACTTCTTTTCCGTCATCCGCGTTCACCGCTTTCACGGTACCTTTGCGATCGGCCGCATAGACAACGCTGTCTGCATACGCAGGATGAAGGTTGGAATAGAAATCACCAATCCCATTGCCCACGGAGACATCCCACGCGGTGGATGGGGTAAACTGGTTTTCAACCGTCGGCAGTGGGGACATTTTCACAACGTCTTCTTCGCCACTGAACAGTGAACAACCACTCAATAACGTAACAGAAAGCAGTCCTGGCAGAAGTAATTTACGCAATTGCATCGGGTCCCTCTCAGACGGACAAATTATTTATTTTCATCTGCATCATTTCGCTCAGCGCAGGTGAGGCATTGCTCTCTACGCCAGCTTGCCACGCTTTACGCGCGCCCGCTTTGTCACCTTTGCTCAGCAGTGCTTCACCGCGCAGATCGGCAACGATGGCAGCAAAACCTTCGCCTTTGATGGTATCGAGCGTTTTCAGCGCATCGTCAGCTTTCTTCTGCTGAACCTGAATACGTGCCAGGCGCAGATTGATCACCGCTTTCAGATTTTCATCACTGGCGGCAGCAAGGCCCTGAGACAGCTGAGCAACGGCTTTATCCAGTTCGTTCTTATCAACGTACTGCTGA